>DASZQG010000001.1:0-1589 GCA_035550075.1 Hyphomicrobiaceae bacterium
GACCATCGCTCCGCGGCGCCCGCCGGGCAAGTCATGCTCTGTGCGCCCTCCGTGGCCGCTGTGGTCAACCGTGATCTGACATGAGGATTCTCACCGCAGAGGCGCAGAGACCGCCGAGCATGCGGAGCGCGCCGACTGCGAGATGGGAATCCGCAACCCCATCAGCGATGGTGCAGACCGGGTACATGGGTGACACATCAGACCGGGCACATGGGTGACACCAGCGAGGGCGTGGCTGAAAAGGCCGATGCCCTGGAAAGCGAGCACCCCTGTGGATCTGCGGAACGAATTCATCCTGCGACTGGGGCGTGGCGAACGCCTGACCGATTTGTGTCGTGAGTACGGAATCGCGCGAAAGACCGGCGAGAAGTTCAAGCGGCGCTTCCGCGAGCAGGGGCTGGCGGGCCTGCAGGATCAGTCGCGGGCGCCGGGCTTCATTCCGCACAAGACGCCGCCCGAGCTGGTCGAGGTGATCGTCGCCCATCGCCGGCAACACCCGACGTGGGGACCGCGCAAGCTGAAGGAGACGCTGCAGCGCAGCCTGGGCCGGAGCATGCCGGCGGCCAGCACCATCGGCGACATCCTGGGCAGCGCGGGACTGATCGTTCCCCGGCGGCGGCGGCCGCCGCATCAGGCGACGCCGACCGCGCTGCGCGAGGCCACCGCGCCCAATGATGTCTGGTGCATCGACTACAAGGGCCAGTTCCGCTTGATCGATGGCACCTACTGTTATCCGCTCACGCTCACCGATCAGTTTAGTCGCTACATTCTCGGCTGCGAGGGGATGGGCGCGATCAGCGACGAGGCGGCCCGCGCGCACTGCCTGGAAGTGTTTGCCACCTACGGCCTGCCGACGGTCATGCGCTCAGACAACGGCGTGCCCTTCGCCTCCAGCGGGCTGGCGGGCCTCACCAAGCTCTCCGTGCTGTGGCTGCGCCTGGGCATCGAGCTCGAGCGTACCCGCCCCGCACATCCGCAGGACAATGGGCGCCATGAACGGATGCACCGCACGCTCAAGCAGGAGACCACCCGGCCGGCGCGTGGCAATCTGCTCCAGCAGCAAGAGCGCTTCGATGCCTTCGTCGACGAGTTCAATCAGCGCCGGCCGCACGAAGCGCTCGGCATGCGGCCACCCGCCAGCGTGTATCAGCCCTCGACCATTCCCTGTCCCACCACGTTACCGGACCTCGATTACTCGACCTGTGACGACGTCCGTCGCGTCAGCACCAAGGGCATGCTCACCTTGTGGGGCCGCCGGCAGCTGTACCTCGCCGCCGCGCTGGCGGGCGAATACGTGGGCTTGCGCGAGGACAACGCGATTGCCGACCGCTGGCTGGTCTCCTTCGCCCACCTCCACCTCGGCTACGTCGAACCCGGCAGTCATCACTTCACCGCGCTGCCCCTCTCCACCCCAACCCGCCTCGCCTCGGGCGCGGCCTAACCGTGTCACCCATGTGCCCGGTCTAAAACGTCACCCATGTTCCCGGTTGCACAGGTTCCGGATTCCCATCTCGCAGTCTGCGCTCTCCGCGCACTCTGCGGTCTCTGCGCCTCTGCGTTGAGAATCTTTATGTCAGAGAAGTAACGGC
>DASZQG010000002.1:0-5150 GCA_035550075.1 Hyphomicrobiaceae bacterium
AGGCCGGCCTGCGCGAGTTACCGGGGATCGGTCCGTACACGGCGGCGGCCATCGCCGCGATTGCCTTCGGCGCGCCGGCCACGCCGGTTGACGGCAACATCGAGCGGGTGATGGCGCGCCTGTTCGGCGTCAGGAAGCCGCTGCCCGCCGCCAAGCCGGAACTGGCGCGCCTCGCTCGCAGCCTGACCCCGCCGAGGCGCACTGGCGATTACGCGCAGGCGCTGATGGACCTAGGCGCCACCGTCTGCACCGTGAAGCGGCCGTCCTGCCTGATGTGCCCGCTGCAGGACGTGTGCAGCGCGTATGCGCAAGGGCTGGAAGCGGCGCTGCCCGCGCGCGCGGCCAAGGCCGAGCGCCCGCACCGGGTGGGTATCGCCTACTTCGCCCTGCGCGAGGACGGCTGCGTGCTGCTGCGCCGCCGCCCCGAGGCTGGGCTGCTGGGCGGCATGCTGGAGGTGCCTTCCACCGCGTGGGGCGAGACGCTGCCCCCCATCACCGGCGCCTTGCGCGCCGCCCCCGTGCGCGGCGAATGGCTGGCTGTGCCGGGCGTTGTCAGCCATACATTTACCCACTTCCGCCTCGAGCTGATCGTCTACCGTGCCCTGGTGCCGGCCGACGCGACGCTGACTTTCTGGGCCGAGCCGCAGCGCTGCCGCTGGGTGGCGCGCGCCGACCTGCACGGCGTCGCCTTGCCGAGCGTTATGCGCAAGGTGATCGCGCACGGCCTGCATCGGCAGTCATAGGTGAAAGAACGCAGCATGGAGCGCATTTCCCGCACCTGGTTCGCAGTCGTCGGCGGCATCCTGATCGCGCTTGCGACCGGGCTGGTGCTGGTTGGCGTATTCCAGGTGGCGATCTCCATCTGGACGCTCGGCAGCGTACATCAACAGCTGCTGACGGCCGTCGGCTACACCGTAATCGCGGTCGCCGTGTTCGACGTCGCCAAGTACATCCTCGAGGAGGAGGTCATCCGCGAGCGCGAGCTACGCCAGGTCGGGGAAGTGCGGCGCAGCCTGACGCGGTTCACCTCAACCATCCTGATCGCCGTGTTCCTGGAAGCGATCGTGCTGATCTTCAAGGTGGCCGAGGAGGACGTCGCGCTGACGATCTATCCCGCAGTGCTGCTGTTTGCGGGTGTCGCCATGCTGGTTGCGCTCGGCGGCTTCCAGCGGCTGGCGGTTACGGTCGAGCGCGAGGTCGGCGATGACAACGACGACAGCGTGCCCGGCCGGGCTCGGAAAAAGTCGAAGTAGCCGGAGTCCCCGCGCGGCGGGGGATCAGGGCTCGCTCCGGTCTGCATCCAGCGGGGCGAAATGCTCCCGCCGCTGCAGCCAGACCATCAGCGCCAGCGCCGGCAGTGCGGCCGCCGCCGTGGCAATGAAAAATGCCGTCCACCCGATGGCGCCTGCCAGGAAACCGGTGCCGGACGACAAGAGCGTGCGCCCGGTCGAGGCGAGGGCGGTCAGCAGCGCATACTGCGTTGCCGTGTGCAGCGGGTTTCTGCACAGGGCTGAAAGGTACGCAACGAAAATGACGGTGCCAATGGCGCCGGTGAAGTTCTCGACCAGGATGGCGACGGTCAGCGCCCCCGCACTCGGCGTCTGCCATCCAAGCCACACGAACGCCAGGTTGGAGACCATCTGCAGGCTCGCGCCGAGCCACAGCGCGCTGGCGAGCGGCAGTGCACGCGCCACGGCCCCGCCGGCGAAGCCGCCGACGAGCAGCGCCGCCAGCCCCACACCCTTGACGATGGCGGCATAGGTCGCCTTGTCGTAGCCGAGCGACAGCACGAACGGCGCCGTCATCGCGCCGGCCAGCGCATCGCACAGCTTGTAGAGCACGACGAATGCCAGCACCGCGAGGGCCGCGTCGCGCCGGAGGAAATCGGTGAACGCGCTTTGCGCCGCGTGCAGCACGCGCGCCGCGGCGTCCTTGCCGAGGCTCCGCGCCTCGTGGCCGCCCGCCCCCTCGCGCTCCGGCTCGCGGGTAGCGAGCACCGCCAGCATCCCAACCACCACCAGCGCAGCCGCCACCGCATAGGCGAGCGGCCAGATCACCGTCTTGCCAAGCCCTTTAGCTTCCAGCCAGGCTGTCAAGCCGATCACGCCGGCACCCGAGGCGAGCATGCCGATGCGGTAGGCACCCACGTAGCCCGCCATGCCGGCCGCCTGCTCGTCGGTCGGCAGGCTCTCCACGCGAAACGCGTCGATGACAATATCCTGTGTGGCCGAAGCGAACGCCACCAGCAGTGCCGCCAGACCCACCGTCAGCGGCGCGGCGACTGGGTCGCGCGTCCCGAGAAAAAGGATCGCCGCCATCAGCAGGATCTGCGCGGCAATCAGCCAGCCGCGCCGCCGCCCGAGCCGCGCGCTGAGCCACGGCACGTCGAGCGCGTCGACAACCGGCGCCCACAGGAATTTGATCGTATACGGCAGGCCGGCAAGCGAGATGAGCCCGATTGTCCCGAGGTCGACACCGCGATCCGCCATCCATACGCGCAGCGTCTCGCCCGATAGCGCCAGCGGCAGGCCTGCCGAAAATCCGAGCACTGTCACGATCAGGACGCGCGCACGCAGGTACACCGCGAGCGCGGCCCAGGCCCGGGTTCCATCGGCGTCCTGCGCACTGCGGCGTGCCGGCCCCATGTTTCCTCCAGTTGTGGCCGCGCCGACACCCGGCCCGGCAGGAATCGCGATAAAGACCGCATCGCATGGCAGCAGTCCAGCCCGCCGTTTCCGGTGGAGATAAAGGATGGCGTTTTTAGTGACTGGTCTTTTGGCGCAGGTGATCCCTGCATTCGGCTTTAGACGGCGAAACGCGGTCGCAGAGGCGCCGGCGCGCACGCTGCTGCGCGGCGCGTCGCGTCGTGCCTACTCAGTGGAAGTGCATGCGCGCGAGGCGGTGTCTGCGCTGCGGGGCGTTGCGGCCGTCTATTGCTATGCGCGCACCTTGGCCGGAGATGATGGCGCTGCGCGCGACAATCCCGATTTCGCCATCGGCTACATTGCGCAGACCGCCGACATGGCCGCCCGGCACGCTGAGCACGAGCGGCTCCAGCACTTCGCCGGGCAGGACTTCGACGTCGTTCTGCTAGTGCGCGAAGCGCTGGAGATCATCCGCGCCGACATCGAGCGCGATCTCTTACAGCGCTACGACCCGCCGCTAAACGAGCTACTCCGCGGCCACCAGCCCGGTCCCACCGAAAGCGACTGACAGGCCGAGCTGGCGCTTGGCCTGCTCGCGCAGCGCGTCGATCGGCTTCAGCTGCCCTTCTGCCTCGTAGTGCCAGAACGTCCAGCCGTTGCACGCCGCCTTGCCCTGCATCTCCGCGCCAAGGCGATGGATGGAGCCCTGCCGGCCGGCGGCGGCCAGCGTGCCGTCGGCGCGCACCTCGGCGCGAATGCGCCGGCGCTCGTCGGTGAGCGTAATGCCCGGCTCCAGGATGCCGAGCTCGATGATTGTGCCGAACGGCACGCGCGGCTCAGCCCTCTTGCCCTTGGCGATTTCCAGCGCTGAGGGGGGCAGCGGACGCACCTTGGCGATGCGGCGTTCCGCGGCCGCCGCATACTCCGCGTCGCGCTCAATACCGAGCCACTTGCGTCCGAGCCGCCGCGCCACCGCGCCGGTAGTGCCGGTGCCGAAGAACGGATCGAGCACCAGGTCGCCCGGCCTAGTGCTGGCGAGCAGGGCGCGATGCAGCAGCGCCTCCGGCTTCTGCGTGGGATGCGCCTTGCGGCCGCTGCCGTCCTTGAGCCGTTCGGGACCGGCGCAGATTGGAAACAGCCAGTCGGAGCGCATCTGAATGTCGTCGTTGAGCGCCTTCATCGCCTCATAGTTGAAGGTGACGCGCGATTTCTGGTCGCGTCCGGCCCAGATCAACGTCTCGTGCGCGTTGGTGAAGCGCTTGCCGCGGAAGTTCGGCATCGGGTTGGTCTTGCGCCAAATAATGTCGTTCTGGATCCAGTAGCCTAGGTCCTGCAGCGCCACGCCGAGGCGGAAGATGTTGTGATACGAGCCGATCACCCAGATGGCGCCATCCGGCTTCAGCACGCGCCGGCACTCGCCGAGCCAGGCGCGGGAGAAGCGGTCGTACTCGGCGAAGGAGGCAAACTTGTCCCAGGCGTCGTGCACGCCGTCGACAACGGTGTTGTTTGGGCGCAGTAGGTCGCGCTCGAGCTGCAGGTTATAGGGCGGGTCGGCGAAGACGAGGTCGGCGCTTTCCGAGGGAAGCTTGCGCAGAGATTCGATGCAGTCGCCCACCAGCACGCGATTGACCGGCGCGGCGGCCGTCTTGTGACGCAGAACCATGGATACGCTACTCTCGACGAGGAACAACACGCTTCCGATCGCCGGCGCCGGCGACCGTCCGCCTTATTTAGCATGACCTTTGCCGGCGGGTTGCTGGGCGAACTCTTGCGGCCCGACTCCGCTTGGCCGCGCGGCGATACCTATCCTCTCCAGGCCTGCGGGGCGTGGGCGGGGGCGAGGGCAGCCACACATCCACGTTCGGAGCAAACTTCTGCCCCTCGCCCTAACCTCTCCCCATGAAGGATGGGGAGGGGGGACAGGTCGGCGCGAACAACGGAATCGGGGTCCCTTCTTCTTCCTTTGCCCCGCTTGCGTCCATGCGGAGCATGGCTCCGCCATGAGTTGTGGTAAGGGCAGCCGCGCTTGCCCGCGCACCGCTATTCCCCGCCCGCCATCTTGCTTGCCATCACGGCGATGGTGCGCTGGTACACCTGCGCCTTGTTCCACTCCTGGATTGCGGCGTAGTTGGCCGATCCCGGCTGCCAGCCCTGGCCCGCGCGCCACCCATGCGCCTTGAGGAAGTTGGCCGTCGACGCCAGCATGTCGGGCACGCTGTGGATCAGGTCGCGGCGTCCGTCGCCGTCGAAATCGACCGCGAACCTGTTGTAGGCCGTGGCGGTGAACTGCATGGGACCGATCTCGCCGGCCCAGCCGCCGCGCATCTGCGCCGGTGTCATGTCGCCACGCTGCACGATATGCAGCGCGTTGATCAGTTCGTTGGTGAAGAAATCGGAGCGCCGGCAGTCGTAGGCCAGCGTCGCCAGCGAGCGGATGATCGACATGTTCTGGCCCCGGTCGGCGCCGTAGTTGGTCTCCAGCCCCCAGATCGACACCAGCACCGG
>DASZQG010000003.1:0-13628 GCA_035550075.1 Hyphomicrobiaceae bacterium
TGCACTGGGACCATGTCGGCTGGAACACGCGCCTGCAGGACGGCCAATGGGTGCCGACGTTCCCCAACGCCAAGCACATCATGGCCAAGCGCGAATACGACTATTGGAACGCCGAGTACGCCAAGGGGGACAGGAGCAACATGCACGTCCTCTCGTTCGAGGACAGCGTGCTTCCGATCAAGCGCGCCGAGCAGGCCGTGCTCGTGAGCGATGATTTCGAGCTTGATAAGGGCATCTGGCTCGAACCCTGCCACGGCCACTCGCCCGGCCTCGTGCTCATCAATGTGGCGAGCGGCGGCAAGCGCGGCGTCTTCGTCGGCGACGCCATCCACCATCAGCTTCAGTTCCTCTATCCCGATCTCTGCTGTCGCGTGGATACGGACATCGCCATGTCGGCGAAGAACCGGCGCGCGCTCCTCGACCGGCACGCCGAAACGGACATGCTCGTCATGCCGGCGCACTTCCCGATGCCGACGGCGGGAACTGTCGTGCGCAATGGGGACGGCTTCGGCTTCAAAGGCGCGTAGCGGTCGCGCCTTCGGAGCAAGCAGGGCCCCAGGCCCCCATCTTTTATGGACCTAGACCGTAACGCCGGCGAATTCCGCCGGTCGCACCGCGGCATCCTCGCCGTACATCGTGTAGATCGGCGCGTCCTTGAGGATGACCTCCTCGTAGAAGCCATAGCCGTTGAACTTGCCGGCGATGGCGCGCGCATAGGCGCCGGTATTGCCGATCTCGATGTAGTCGCCTTCCTTGATCTTGGCCGGCAGCAGGAACGGACCGGGCATGAAGTCGATGGTGTCGCAGGTCGGCCCCCAGAACGAGAACTCGGCCATGCCTTCCGCCGGATCGACCGGCCGCCCGAGCAGGCGCACGGGGAAATTGAAGCCCATGTGCGCCGCATCGAACAGCGTGCCGTAGCTGCCGTCGTTGATGAACAGCTCGTTGCCACGGCGGGCATCGACCCGCACGATCAGCGACTCCGCCTCGGCGACCAGCGCGCGGCCCGGCTCGCACATCAGCCGGCAGCGCTCGCCGACCGGCAGGCGCTCCACGCCCTCGCTGATGGCAGCCACGAAGTCAGACAGTGGCGCCGGCCGGTCCTCGCCGTAGATGGAAGGAAAGCCGCCGCCGACATCGAGCCGGTCGAGCACCACGCCCGCCTTCACGATCAGCCGGCCGACCTCCTCCAGCGCCGTGACAAACGCCTCGGGCGTGGAGGTCTGCGAGCCGACGTGGAAGGTAATGCCAAGCTCGCGCGCGGCCTGCCGCGCCTTGACCAGCAGGCGCGCGGCCTTGGCGCCGGACACGCCATATTTGCGCTCCAGCGGGATCTTGCTGTTCTTGGCGCTGACGGCGATGCGCACCCACAGCGTCAGCTCGCGCGAGTTGCCGGTCTCCTCGACGATCTTCTTGAGCTCGTCCTCGCTGTCGACGGCGAAGGAGCGCACGCCGAACTCCGAGAACGCGCGGCGGATCGCCGTGCGCGGCTTCACCGGATGCATGAAATGAAGCTGGGCGCCAGGAATGGTGGCGGCGTCCTCGATCTCGGGGATCGAGGCCACGTCGAAGTGGCGGATGCCGGCGCCATACAGGGCGCCGAGCAGAAATACCGACGAGTTCGCCTTGTAGGCGTAGGCAACGTCACCGGGGAAATTCTGCAGAAACCATTGCGCCGCGCGGCCCGCCGCGTGAGGGCGAAGGCCGATGACCGGCCGATCGGGCTTTTGCGCGCTGATCAGCGCAGTCGCAGACGGGAACCTTTGCATTTCATGGGACCTCCACCAGTCGGATTGGGACCAGGGCGCTGCTCGAACCAGCAGAAGCCGCCGTGACTTGAAAGCCGGACATAGGGTTTGTCGGGGGTGGTGTAAAGAGCAAATCCGCAACCGGCGGCCAAAATCCGCCAAAAAGGTCAGGCGTTCGCGCGGTCGCGCTCAGGCCCGGTCACACCTGCGCGGCGCTCACCTCGACCAGCTCGCCCCGCTCCAGCCTCAGCACGCGGTGCATGCTGCGCGCCAGCGCCAGGTTATGGGTGGCGATGAGGGCGGCGACGCCGGTGCGCTCGATCAGTTCGATCAGCTCCTGAAACACGCGCTGGGAGGTTTCCGGGTCGAGGTTGCCGGTCGGCTCGTCGGCCAGCAGCAGCTTGGGCTCGTTGGCAAGCGCCCGGGCGATCGCCGTGCGCTGCTGCTCACCGCCCGAAAGCTGGGCCGGGCGATGCTCGAGCCGTCCGCCGAGGCCCAGCGCGTCGAGCAGGGCGGCGGCGCGCTGCTCGGCCTCCCGGCGCGACTTGCCGCGGATCATCTGGGGCAGCGCCACGTTCTCCAGCGCGGAGAACTCCGGCAGGAGCTGGTGGAACTGGTAGACGAAGCCCATCTCGATGCGGCGCACGCGCGTGCGGTCGTTGTCGCTGAGGCGGGCGCAATCCTTGCCGTTGACGAACACGCGCCCGCTGTCGGGCGTCTCCAGCAGGCCGGCGATGTGCAGCAGCGTCGATTTGCCGGCGCCGGAGGGGCCCACCAGCGCCACCGCCTGGCCCCGATGCAACTGGGTGGAGGCACCGCGCAGCACCGGAATCTCCCGGTCTCCCTGCCGGAACGTCCGGTACAGGCTGTCGAGGTGCAGCACGTGGCTGGAGGGTATGTCCTGCACGGGGCTCACTCGTAGCGCAGCGCTTCCACCGGATCGAGCCGGGAAGCGCGCCAGGAGGGATAGAGCGTGGCCAGCACCGACAGCAGCAGGGCCATTACCACGATCGCCGCCGTGGTCTGCACGTCGACGTCGGCGGGCAGCTTGGTCAGGTAGTAGATCTCGGGATCGAAAATCTTGGTGCTGGTCACGTAGGCCACGAATTGCCGGATCTCGTCGATGCGCCAGCAGAACGCGATGCCGAGCAGGCAGCCGGCGATGGTGCCGACCACGCCTATGCTGGCGCCGGTGATGAGAAAGACACGCATGATCGCGCCCTGGGTAGCGCCCATGGTGCGCAGGATGCCGATGTCGCGGCCCTTGTCCTTCACCAGCATCATCAGGCCGGAGATGATGTTGAAGGCAGCGACCAGGACGATAATCGACAGGATGATGAACATCATGTTGCGCTCGACCTCGAGCACGGTGAAGAAGCTGTGGTTGCGCTCCTGCCAGTCGGAGAAGTGCATCGATGGCAGGTCGGCCCCGCGCATCTCGGCGACCGCCTCGCGCACGTTCTGCGGGTCCTTGACCATCACCTCCAGCACGTCGACGCTGTTGCCGCGGCTGAAGAAGCGCTGGGCCTCGTCGAGCGGCATGAACATGATGCTGCGGTCGAACTCGGCCATGCCCATCTCGAACAGGGCCACGATCTTGTAGGGCTTGATGCGCGGCGCGGTGCCGAACGGCGTGGAGGCGCCGCGCGGGGAGATCAGGGTGATGCTGTCGCCGATGGTGACGCGCAGGGCGTTGGCAAGGCGCGTGCCGACGGCGATGCCGCCGGCCGCGTCGAAGCCCTTGAGGGTGCCGAAGCGGATGTTGCCCGAGATCAGGTGCAGCGCCTGGAGGCTCTCCTCGCTCACCCCGCGCACCTTGGCGCCCAGCGCCTGCGCCGGGGTGGAGGCGATCACCTGGCCTTCGATCAGCGGCAGCGCCTGCGTCACGCCGGACACGCGCTGCAGCTTCTCGGCCGCCTCCTTGTAGTCGCTGAAATCGCCGCCGACCTTGTAGACCAGCACGTGGCCGTCGAGCCCCAGGATCTTCTTGAACAGCTCCTGGCGGAAGCCGTTCATCACCGCCATGACGATGATCAGCGTCGCCACGCCGAGCACGATGCCCAGGAACGAGAAGACGGCGATGATCGAGATGAAGCCTTCCTTGCGGCGTGCGCGCAGATAGCGCCGCGCCAGCATCCACTCGAAGGCGGAGAATGGCCTGGTATCGGTTACCGCCGCGCCCATGCAAGACCGCTCCCTCGCGCTGCCACTGCTCCCCCGCGGTTGCTCAGACCAGGATGCGGCGCGCCGACACGTTTTCGACCAGGCGCGCCAGCGCGGCTTCGGGCGACAGGGTGGCCCGCTCGCCGGACTTGCGATCCTTGATCTCGATCTCCCCGCTCTTCAAACCCTTCGGCCCGACGATGAGCTGATACGGCAGGCCGATCACATCCATGGTCGCGAACTTGGCGCCGGCACGCTCCCCGGTGTCGTCGTAGAGCACCGACACGCCGGCCCGCTGCAGCTTGGCGTAGAGGTCGTCGCAGGCCGTGTCGGTATCCTTGTCGCCGGCCTTCAGGTTGATCAGGCCGGCCTCGAACGGCGCCACCGGCACCGGCCACACGATGCCGGCTTCGTCGTGGCACGCCTCGATGATGGCGCCGACCAGGCGCGAGACGCCGACCCCGTACGATCCCATCTGCACGGCCACCATGTTCCCGTCCGGTCCCTGCACGCGGCAGCCCATCGGCTCGGACTACTTGGTGCCGAAGAAGAAAATGTGGCCAACCTCGATGCCGCGCGCGGAAACGCGCTTGGCGGCCGGCACCTCCGCCTCGAACTTGGCCGCATCGTGCTTCTCATCGGTCGCGGCATAATGCCGGGTCCACGCGGCGACCAGCGGCGTCAGGTCGGCGTCGAAGTCGGTATCGGCCGGCGGCGGCGCGGTCTCGACCAGGTCGGCGTGGCAGTAGACCTGGCTCTCGCCGGTGTCGGCCAGGATGATGAACTCGTGGCTGAGGTCCCCGCCGATCGGCCCGGTCTCGGCCGCCATCGGGATCGACTTCAGCCCCATGCGCGCAAAGGTGCGCAGGTAGGCGACAAACATGCGGTTGTAGGCGTGCCGCGCCGCTTCCGCGCTGAGGTCGAAGGAATAGGCGTCCTTCATCAGGAATTCGCGCCCGCGCATGACGCCGAAGCGCGGCCGCACCTCGTCGCGGAACTTCCACTGGATATGGTAAAGATTGCGCGGCAGGTCGCGGTAGGACTTCACGCCGTCGCGAAAGATCTGGGTAATCAGCTCCTCGTTGGTGGGGCCGTACAGCATCTCGCGCTCGTGCCGGTCCCTGAAACGCAGCATCTCCGGGCCATAGGCGTCGTAGCGGCCGCTCTCGCGCCACAGGTCGGCCTGCTGGAGCGTGGGCATCAGCATCTCGATGGCGCCCGCGCGGTTCTGCTCTTCCCGCACGATCTGCTCGATTTTCTTGAGGACGCTGAAGCCCAGCGGCAACCAGGAGTAGATGCCCGCGCTCGACTGGCGCACCATGCCCGTGCGCAGCATCAGCTTGTGCGAGACGATCTCCGCCTCCTTCGGGGTCTCGCGCAAAACGGGGAGGAAGTAGCGGGAAAGGCGCATGAAGGATCCAACGACATGGGGGCGCGCGCTTGGGGTGAGGCCGGCGCGGCTGGCGGTTACCGCCGGTTGTGTCGCGCCACCCGGCGCCGTTGGTCGCTCATATCCGTTTCGCGCCAGAGTGGCAACGCTCAGGCACGGCGCGCGGGCGTTTTGGATGGCTTGGCAAACCGTGCAGGTCGCGGGAGAGCATTGCCAATTTTCAACGAAGGTCTGTGAGCAAGGGGGGTGACAGAAGGCCGCGCCTTGGCTATGGTGCGCGTCATAAAAGGGGCGACGCACAATCTGGTGCGGGAAAGAAAGCCCAAGTCTGGGGAAGGAAGGGAAACCGGCACGCGTTAGACGCCGGCCTGACAAGGCATAGCGCACGGAACACGGAAATTCCAGGGCGAGAAATTCCAGGGCAAGGCAGACGCCTTGCTCTTTTTTGTTGTCCGCTAGCCGGCGCGCAGGATGACGTCGGGATCGAAATATCCAAAGTAGACCGCCGCCCACCCGGCTGCGAACAGCACCAAGGAGATCGCCGTCGTCAGCAAGGCGATGCGCAGCAGGCGCGTGCGCGCGGGCGCGCTCTCCGGCGTGCCGGGCACGGTGCTGCCGTCCTCCTCCTGGGTGCGCACGCCGATCGGCAGCACTGCAAACAGCACCGTCCACCAGATGACGATGTAGATGGCGATGGCGAAGGGAATGCTCATCGCTCAGGCCTGCTCGAGCTCGACCAGCGTGCCGCAGAAATCCTTCGGATGCAGGAACAGCACCGGCTTGCCGTGCGCGCCGATCTTCGGCTCGCCGTCGCCCAGCACGCGGGCGCCGGCTGCACGCAGGCGGTCGCGCGCGGCGGTGATGTCGTCCACCTCGTAGCAGACGTGGTGGATGCCGCCGGCGGGGTTGCGCTCGAGGAAGGCGGCGATCGGCGAAGCGGCGCCGAGCGGCTCCAGCAGCTCGATCTTGGTGTTGGGCAGCTCGATGAACACCACGGTGACACCGTGCTCGGGCTGCGGCAGCGGCGCCGTCACCCGGGCACCTAGGGTGTCGCGGTAGGTGGCCGCCGCGCCGGCGAGGTCCGGCACGGCGATGGCGACGTGATTGAGGCGCCCGATCATCGTTGACCTCCGTGTTGGCTGACGGCCCGCGCTGCCGGGCAACTTAGCGCCGCAGACGCGCGAGAAGAACCTTGACGATGGGCCGCTTGCCCCAGGCATCGCCGACGGCCGCGCGCACCGCCCGCCGCACGGCCTCCCGCACCATCTCGCCATCGCGGCGGCGCTCGCGCGGGATGCTGCGCAGCGTGCCCTCCACGGTGTCGAGCACGATCTCCAGCATGCTCTCGCCGCGCTCATCGTGCGTGGGCACGCCGTCGAGAATCGCCTCGGGCTCGGCCAGCACCTCGCCGCGATCGGACAGCACGAGCGACACCGCCACCACGCCGGCGGCGGCGAGGCCCCGGCGCTCGCGCACCGGCCCGTCGCCGGCAGGCACCAGCAGGCGGCCGTCGCGGAACAGGCGGCCGACCGGTGCCTCGTCGATCACCTTCGCGGGGCCGGGCGCCAGGCGCAGCACATCGCCGTTGCGCACCGTCACCACCTCGCCGACGCCGGCCGCGCGCGCGAGCTTGGCGTGCTCGGCCAGATGCCGCGACTCCCCGTGCATGGGCACCGCCACGCGCGGCTTCACCCAGGCATACATCTCCTTCAGCTCCTCGCGGCGCGGATGGCCGGTGACGTGCACCAGCGCGTCGGTGTCGGTGATGATCTCGCAGCCGAGATCGATCAGCCCGTTCTGGATGCGGCCGACGGCGTGCTCGTTGCCGGGGATGGTGCGCGAGGAGAAGATGACGAGATCGCCCTTGTCGAGCCGGATGTCGGGATGGTCACCCTCGGCGATGCGCGCCATGGCCGCGCGCGGCTCGCCCTGGCTGCCGGTGCACAGCAGCAGGATCTCGTGCGGCGCCAGGTTCGAGAACTGGCCCTGGTCCAGGTATTTGAAGCCGGGCGGCAGATGGCCGGTGGCGATGGCGACGGCGATGATGCGGTGCATGGCCCGGCCGGCCACCACGAGCTGGCGGTTGGCGCGGCGGGCGGCGTCGGCCACCGCACGGATGCGCCCGACGTTGGAGGCAAAGATGGTGACGGCCACGCGCTGCTTCGCGCCCTGCACGATGTCCGCGAGCGAGCGCGCGACGTCCTGCTCGGAGGGCGAGCGGCCTTCGCGCAGCGCGTTGGTCGAATCGCACACCATCGCCAGCACGCCCTCGCGGCCGAGCTCAAGCAGGCGCTCCTGGTCGGTCGGTGCGCCGATCACCGGCGTGGCGTCGAGCTTCCAGTCGCCGGTGTGCACGACGGTGCCGTGCGGCGTGCGGATGGCGACCGCGTTGGGCTCGGGGATCGAATGGGCCACCGTCACCAGCTCAACGCCGAACGGACCGATGTCAAAACGGCTGTTGAGGGCGACCTCGCGCAACGGGAGCTGCAGGCCGCCGCCATATTCGGCGAGCTTGGCCTTGAGCAGCGCCACCGTGAACGGCGTGGCGTAGATCGGAACCTTGAGCCGCGGCCACAGCTCGATGACGGCGCCGATGTGGTCTTCGTGCGCGTGCGTCAGCAGCAGGCCGGCGAGGCTTCCGCGCTCCTCCTCGATGAACCGCAGGTCCGGCAGGATGACGTCCACGCCGGGGTCGTTCTCGCCCTCGGGAAAGGTGATGCCGAGGTCGACCATCAGCCACTGGCGCGCGTCCGGCGGGCCGACGCCGTAGAGATAGCAGTTCATGCCGATCTCGCCGATGCCGCCAAGCGCCAGGAACACCAGCTCGCTGCCGGCCGCGCCTTCGCGTCTCGTTGGGGCTCGCTGGTCCACGGCTAGGCGCCCTCCGCGGATTGCGCACCGCCCAGCGTGACATCGCCGTAGATCAGCTTGCGCTGCAGGCCATGCAGATCGCGGATGATCAGCCCGCCGTCGCTGTCGAGGTCGAGAAAGGTGCCCTCGACCCGCTCATGGCCGACGTGCACGCTGAGACGTTCGCCGATCGGCCCGGCCCGCTCCAGCCAGGCGGCGCGGACGTGGGCAAAGCCGTCTCCGCACGCCCACGTTTCAAGCCACTTGGCCATGGCCGCGCTCAGCAGCTCCAGCATCGCCTCCGGCGGGGTGGTGACGCCGTGCGCGGCAAGATGCGTCGCGGCGCGGCCCAGGTCGCCTGGATGCCAGCCAAGGTTCATGCCGACGCCGATCACGGCGATGACTTCTCCCGAGCGTCCGCCCGACAGGCTCTCGGGCAGGATACCGGCGCACTTGGCCTCGCCGATCAGCACGTCGTTCGGCCACTTGAGCCGCAGGCCGGGCACCGGCGCGGCGGCCGCTTTGCGGATGGCGTCGATGGCCGCCACGCCTGCCAGCAGCGAAAGCTGGTGCACGACGGCCTGCGCGCAGGACAGCCGGATCAAAAGGCTCGCGTACAGGTTGCCAGGCTCAGAGGCCCAATGCCGCCCGGAGCGCCCGCGGCCTGCCGTCTGCCGCCGCGCCATGATCCACAGCGGGCCGGGCTCGCCCGCCTTGGCGCGTTCGAATGCTTCAGTGTTGGTGGACCCGATCTCTTCGAGAACCACCGTGCGCGTTGGATGCGGCACCGCTGGACTGTCCGCCTTCTAATCGCTCAAAACAGGGTCTTGGCCGCCGCTTCGGCCGACTGCAGCAAGGGCACGGGCCAGAATACGTAGAGCACCATGAAGATCGCCGCCACGCCCATCACGAAAGCCTCGCGCGCCGGAACCGGCAGGAATGCTTCTTTCGGCGCGTCGAAGAACATCACCTTCACGATGCGGACGTAGTAGTAGGCGCCCACCACGCTCGCAAGCACGCCGATCACGGCCAGCGTCCACAGGCCCGCTTTCACCGCGGCGGCGAACACGTAGAACTTGGCAAAGAAGCCCGCCAGCGGGGGAATGCCCGCCAGCGAGAACAGCAGCACCGCGAACACGCTGGCCATGGCCAGGTTGGTCTGGGCGAGGCCGGACAGCTCGTCGATGTCCTCGACCGGGCCGCCGTTGCGGCGCATGGCCAGCACGCAGGCAAAGGCGCCGAGCGTCATGGCCATGTAGATCGCGAGGTAGATGATGACGCTCTGCGCCCCCTCCGGCGAGGCGGAGGCGAGGCCGATGAACATGTAGCCGATGTTGCCAATGGCCGAATAGGCGAGCAGCCGCTTGATGTTGGTCTGACCGATGGCCGCGAATGCGCCGAGGCCCATGGAGGCGATCGACAGCGCGGTAATCACCTGCTGCCACTGCGGCCGGATGCCGGCGAAGGCGGTGAGCACCACGCGCATCAGCAGCGCCAGCGCGGCCGCCTTGGGCGCGGCGGAGAAGAATGCGGTGACCGGCGTCGGCGCGCCCTCGTAGACGTCCGGCGTCCACATATGGAAGGGCACGGCGGAAACCTTGAAGGCGAGGCCGACCAGGAGGAACACCAGGCCGATGATGATGCCGACGTTCTCGGCGGCGCCCGCGGCCTGCGTGGCCTCGGCGATGCGGGCAAAGCTGGTGGACCCGGTGAAGCCGTAGATCAGCGAGGCGCCGTAGAGCAGCATCCCCGAAGACAGGGCGCCCAGCACGAAATACTTGAGGCCCGCCTCGCTGGAGCGAACGTCGTCGCGGCGGATGGCCGCCAGCACGTAGAGCGCGAGGCTCTGCAGCTCGAGACCGAGGTAGAGCGCGATGAGATCGTTGGCCGAGATCATCATCATCATGCCGGCGGTGGCGAGCAGCACCAGCACCGGATATTCGAACTTGGCCGTGTTGGCCTCGCGCATGTAGGTGAACGACAGCAGCAGCGAGGCGGCCGAGGCGGCGAGCATCAACAGCTTGAGGAAGCGGGCGAAGGCATCAGCCACGAAGCCGCCGTGGAATAGCTCCTGCGTCTGCGGCGGTAGGCTCAGCACCAGCCACGCGGCCACCACGATGATGGCGATCGCCAGCCAGCCGATGCTCACCGCCTCGCGCTCGCCGGAGGGGCGGAACACGCCGACCATGAGCAGCACCATCGCGCCCAGGATCAGCACGGCCTCGGGAAAGAACGGCCAGTAGGCGTCGAGCTGGTCCATGTGTTACCGCACGTTCATCGCCGAGGCGGCTTTCAGCGCCGACTCGTAGTTGACGACCAGCTTCTTGACCGAGACCGCCGTGATGTCGAGCACCGGCGCGGGATAGAAGCCGAAGAACACCACCAGCAGCACCAGCGGGGCCATCACCAGCACCTCGCGGTAGCTGAGGTCGGCGATCGAGCGCAGGCTCGCCTTTTCCAGCGCGCCGTAGATGATGCGCCGGTAGAGCCACAACGCGTAGGCCGCCGACAGGATGATGCCGCTGGTGGCCAGGAACGCCACCCAGGTGTTGGCGCGGAAGGCGCCGAGCAGGGTCAGGAATTCGCCGATGAAGCCGGAGGTGCCCGGCAGCCCGACGTTGGCGAGCGTAAACACCATGAAGCAGAAGGCGTAGAGCGGCATGCGGTTGACGAGCCCGCCGTAGGCCGCGATCTCGCGGGTGTGCATGCGGTCGTAGATGACCCCGACGCACAGGAACAGCGCGGCGGAGACGAGGCCGTGCGAAAGCATCTGGAAGATGGCGCCGTCGACCCCCTGCACGGTGAAGGTGAAAATGCCCATGGTGACGAAGCCCATGTGCGCGACCGACGAATAGGCGATCAGCTTTTTCAGGTCCTCCTGCGCCAGCGCCACCAGCGAGGTGTAGACGATCGCCACCACCGAAAGCGTGAACACGAACGGCGCGAAGTCCTGGCTGGCGACCGGCAGCATCGGCAGCGAGAAGCGCAGGAAGCCGTAGCCGCCCATCTTCAGCAGGATCGCCGCCAGCACGACGGAGCCGGCGGTGGGTGCCTCCACGTGCGCGTCCGGCAGCCAGGTGTGCACCGGCCACATGGGCAGCTTGACCGCGAACGAGGCGAAGAAGGCGAGCCATAGCCATTTCTGCATGTCCACCGGCAGCGGATTGAGCGGCGTCTGCGCCAGCAGCGTTTCGATGTCGGTGGTGCCCGCGTGCCAGTAGAGCGCGATGATGGCGAGCAGCATCAGCACCGAGCCAAGCAGCGTGTAGAGGAAGAACTTGAAGCTGGCGTAGACCCGGCGCGGGCCGCCCCACACCCCGATGATGAGGAACATCGGGATCAGGCCGCCTTCGAAGAACAGGTAGAACAGCACGAGGTCGAGCGCACAGAAGACGCCGATCATCAGCGTCTCGAGCAGCAGGAAGGCGATCATGTATTCCTTGACGCGCGTCTCCACCGAGCCCCAGCTCGAGATCACGCACAGGGGCATCAGGAAGGCGGTGAGCACCACGAACAGCATGGAGATGCCGTCGACGCCCATCTTGTATTTGATGGAGCCGCCGAGCCAGTTCATCTCCTCCTTGAATTGGAAGGCAGCGGTGGCGGGGTCGAAGTTGGCCCACAGGTAGAGCGAGGCGCCAAAGGTGATGAGCGTGGTGTAGAGCGCGATCCAGCGCGCGTTGCGCACGGCGTCCTTGTTGAGCGAGGCGATGATCAGCACGCCCGCCAGCGGGAAGAAGGTGATGAAGGAGAGAACCCCGAAGCCGCCGGCGCTCATTTGAAGACGCCTCCCGCGTACATCAGGACGGTGATGATGAGGGTGACGCCGATCAGCATGGCGAAGGCGTAGTGATAGACGTAGCCGGTCTGCAGCTTGACCATGCGCCCCGTGGCCCACAGCACCCGCGAGGCGACGCCGTCGGGGCCGAGCCCGTCGATGATGGTGCCGTCGCCGCGCTTCCACAGCAGGCGGCCGAGCCGCAGCGCCGGGCGCACGAACAGGAAGTCGTAGAGCTCGTCGAAGTACCACTTGTTGAGCAGGAAGTTGTAGAGCGGCTCGAACAGGCGGGCCGTGAAGCCGGGCAGCGCCGGCACGGCGATGTAGTAGATGTACGCCAGCACCAGGCCGGCGAGCATCGCCACCGTCGGCGCCAGGCTGGCCCAGCCGGGCGTTTCATGCAGGGCGTGCAGGCCGTGGTTGTGCGGCCCCTCAAACAGCGCGGTGCGCCAGAACTCCTTGTAGCCCTCGCCGATGAAGAGCGGCTGGAAGATGTAGCCGGCGGCCACCGCCCCCGCCGCCAGAACAAGCAGCGGCAGCAGCATCACCCACGGGCTTTCATGGGCGTGGTCGAAGGTGTGGTGGTCGGCGCGCGTGCGGCCGTGGAAGGTCATGAACATCAGCCGCCAGGAGTAGAACGCGGTCATGAAGGCGGCGATCACCAGCAGCCAGAACGCGTACTGCGCCGGAGTGTGATTGACGTAGGCCGCCTCGATGATGGCGTCCTTGGAGTGGAAGCCGGCGAAGCCGCCGAGATAGGGGATGCCGGCGCCGGTGAGGGAGAGCGTGCCGATCAGCATCATCCACCACGTGAAGCGCAGCTTCGGCGCCAGGCCGCCCATCTTGCGCATGTCCTGCTCGTGGTGCATCGCGTGGATGACGGATCCCGCGCCAAGGAACAGCAGCGCCTTGAAGAAGGCGTGGGTGAAGAGGTGGAAAATGCCCGCCGCATAGGCGCCGACCCCGCAGGCGACGAACATGTAACCGAGCTGGGAGCAGGTCGAGTAGGCGATCACCCGCTTGATGTCGTTCTGGACGAGGCCGACGCTGGCGGCGAAGAATGCCGTAACGGCGCCCACCAGGGTCACCACCTCCAGCGCCACCGGCGCCTGCTCGAACAGCGGGGAGAGCCGCGCCACCATGAACACGCCGGCGGTGACCATGGTGGCGGCGTGGATGAGGGCGGAGACCGGCGTGGGGCCCTCCATCGCGTCGGGCAGCCAGGTGTGCAGCAGGAACTGGGCGGACTTGCCCATCGCGCCCATGAACAGCAGCAGGCAGAGCACCGTCAGTGTATCGAGCTGATAGCCCAGGAACTCCATCGGTTTGCCGGCAAGGCCGGGGGCGGCGGCGAACACGTCGTCGAAGGCCAGCTTGCCGGTGACCATGAACACGCCGAAGATGCCGAGCGCAAAGCCGAAGTCGCCCACGCGGTTGACGATGAAGGCCTTGATGGCGGCGGCGTTGGCCTCCGGCTTCAGATACCAGAACCCGATCAGCAGGTAGGAGGCGAGCCCCACGCCCTCCCAGCCGAAGAACATCTGCAGGAAGTTGTCGCCGGTGACCAGCGCCAGCATGGCGAAGGTGAACAGCGACAGGTAGGCGAAGAAGCGGGGGCGGCTGTCGTCGTCGGCCATGTAGCCGATGGAATAGAAGTGCACCAGGAATGAGACGGTGTTGACGACCACCAGCATGACGG
>DASZQG010000004.1:0-5899 GCA_035550075.1 Hyphomicrobiaceae bacterium
CCACACGGGAGAGTACGAGGACGGCCGGCTGGGCGAGATCTTCATCGATATGCACAAGGAAGGCGCTGCCTTCCGCAGCCTGATGAACAACTTCGCCATCGCCATCTCGCTCGGCCTGCAGTACGGCGTGCCGCTGGACGAATACGTCGACGCCTTCACCTTCACCCGCTTCGAGCCGGCCGGCCTGGTGCAGGGCAACGACACCATCAAGAACGCCACCTCGATCCTCGACTACATCTTCCGCGAGCTGGCGGTGTCCTATCTGGGCCGGCACGACCTCGCCCACGTCGATGTCAGCGAGATCGCCAACACCGGGCTTGGCTCCTCGGACGAGGCGCTGGAGGAGGATCGAGAGCCGCCGGCGGCGAAATTCCTCTCGCGCGGCCTGCTGCGCGGACAGGAAGGACGGGTGCTGGCACTGCGTTCAACGACCAGCGTGGCGGTGGCCGAGCAGCATGAGATCGCGGGCCCGGTCGCCTCCCTGCAGCACGACGTGGCGACCGCGTTCCAGCCCGAGAAAGCGCGCATGGAAGCCGCCGTCGGCGCGCTGACCGCCCTGCAGCAGGAGCTCTCGGTCACCGATGCGGCGCGGATGCTCAAGGAGCAGCTCGACTCGCGCGCCAAGGCGAAGATCGCGCGCGAGAACATCGAAGCCGATCTGCGGGCGGAAGCGCGCGTGAAGGGCTACGAGGGCGAGAGCTGCCGCGAGTGCGGGAACTTCACGCTGGTGCGGAATGGCACCTGCCTGAAGTGCGACACGTGCGGCGGGACGAGCGGGTGTAGTTGAGCGCTGCGCCACATTTGCCTTCACTTCTCCCTCTCATCGCAGCCCCCGCCGGAAACGGCGGGGGTTTCGGTTTTTGCGCATGGCCTACGCTACGAGCGCCGACGCGCGGGCCGTGACGTGGGCCAGGCCTTCGCCGGGATGACGGAGAGAGCTGGCTAGCGCGGAATGACGGCGGAGCGCTGCGCTAGTGGCTGCCCCTCACCTAGCCCTCTCCCCGCGAGCGGGGAGAGGAACAGGTCGGCATGCGTCGGCAGGGATGCAGGCCAATCACATCGAGGCTAACCCCGCCCGCATCTCGGCAACCGTCGCCGGTTCGGCGCCGGCGGCGCGGATGAGACGGATGGCTTCCTCGACGAGCTGCACGTTGGTCCCGGTGGTGCCGAAGGGCGCATCCTCGAGCCCGACGCGGACGTGGCCGCCGCGTCGCACGGTTTCTGCGATCAGCGGGCGGATGTCGACCCCGAGGCCGGCGATCATCCACGGCGCGCCGGCGGCCTCTTCCTCCAGCAGCGCGCAATGCGCGGCCAGCGCATACGGCTTGGGCGGGAAGCCGTACGCGAAGGTCTCCGAGAACATCAGGCGATAAATCGGCGCCTTCGTACCCATGGCGCGGGCGAGCGCCGCGCCGGCTCGCGTGAAGCCCGGCTCGTAGATGGCATACGCCGGGTGGAAGCCGTAGCGCGCGGCAAACGCCAGCGCATGGCGCACATGCGACTCCGGGTTGAGATAGGTCGGCGCGGCCGGCGTCTCGCGGGCAATCGCCAGCTCGGTGAAATTGACGCTGCCCGGATCGATCACCGCGAACTCGAGCAGGCCGCGCGCGGCCAGCGCCTCGACGTGGGCGAACCTTTCGGCAGCTTCCGTGGGCAGCGGCCCGACACCGATCCCGGCCGAGGGAATCGAGGGATAGACGGGCACGTCGATTCTTGCGCGGATGCCCTCGATGATGCGCGCGTAGACCTGCCAGTCGAACGTTTGCGGGCCCCCGCCGTCGTAGGCGTGCACGTGGATGATGCAGGCGCCGGCCTGCGCGCAGGCAACGCCATCCGCGACAATCGATTCGATGGTGTCGGGAATGCCGGGCTGGCGCTTGCGGCTCCAGGGCCCATTCAACGCCGCTTCCACCCATACCTTGCGCATCGGCCACACCCCACGCGATTCCTTGTGCGCCAGCATAGCGCGGTCAGCGACTCGGGCTAGGGTCGCCGCTGCGGGCTGCGTGCTGCGTGGCGTGCCAAACCGGCGCGGCGCAGAATGACAAGATGAATGCCCGTTCACTGTGCAGGACAGCCCATTGACGCAAGTCTTGGGGATAATTATGTGATGCCGCCTGTCGGACGGATGCGGGTCCGGCTAGAGGCTGTGGCGGCAGCACCTCGCGGTGTGCGTGGCGTGGAGTGTTTCTGATGGACAGGGGCAACGTCATGGAACTCTCGGCTTACGAACTCATTCGCTATCCTTCCGGCCAGCTCGTTCTCACGCGCTCGAACCTGACGCCAAGCGGCACGCCGGCCTCCGGCCCCCGCGACGTGGTGGGCGTGTACGCCAACGAGAAGGACGCCCAGAGCGCGCTCGCGCGCCTGAGAACGGCTCCCGCCAGCCACCCTCAGCAGTAAACCGTTCCGCCTCTCCCGGCGCGGCGGTTGAAAAGCCGCCGTCCCCATAGGCACGCCCAACGAATCAGTCTTGATTCGACTTTCGTGTCTGCGGGGAGACGACAATGGCACCGCGCTTGCCGGATCGGCATCCGAGCCTCTATTTGCTGACGGATCACCTCGACGCCGCCCTGGCGATGGGGGAGGACCTGCTCACCGAGAAGGTGGCGCTGGCCGATCCCACGCAGCAGATCACCACGCCGCGCATTGCGCGCCTGAACCGCGAGCTGGCGGACTTCATCGCCGCCGTGCACGCGCTTGAGCTGGCCATGACGGCGCGGCTGCTGCAGGCCCGCAAGCGGGCCGAGGAGCTCAAGACGCGTGAGCCGCGCCTGCGGCCACTGATCTCACTGTTTGTCGCAGGCACCGGGGCGCTGGCTGCCGCTGCTGCCGAGCTGGGCGACACCCGTTCGCGCGAATTCGAGACCGGCGACACGCAAACCTCGTTCCTGCGCAGCCGCGGCCTGCTGGCGCGCGACGTGGCGGGTCTTGAGAGACTGACGCAGCTTGCCGTGAGCGAGGACTACCTGGTGGCCGGGCGGGTGCGGCTCGGCACCCTGCTCGATCTGACGGCCACCTTCCTCGACACGCTGGACCTGCTCTACGACCTCTATGCGGACGCGGAAGCGGATGAAGGAGTGACGCCACCGCCGATGCAGACCCCGCCGCCCAGCGAGAGCGGCCGGCTGGGCTGATCAGCGCATTCGCCCCAACGCGATCCGAAAGCCAGTCTCGCGCCGGACGTGCGAAGACGTCCCGCCACGCGCAGGCGGCGGCCGGTCAGCTACAATTCGGGAGAATAGCGAAACTTTAGCACAGCAGGCCCGGCCTGTCAGCAGAAATCAGGGTAAACGGCCCGTCGCAGGCCGCTGAAAACTAGGCGATTTTCGGCGTTTTCGACGCCGTCAGGAGGCGGCGTTCAGCTTGCGCTGCACGCGTTCGTCGAAGCGCGCAACGTTTACAACCACGCGCTGATGCAGCCCGTCGCCGATGACCTCGCGCTCGTCGCGCGCCTCGACGCGGAAGGTGATGGTGCGCCCCTCCACGGCCACGACCCTGGCAGCCGCCGCCACTCGCAGCCCAACAGGGGTCGCCGCGAAATGACGGACGTCGAGGTGGATGCCGAGGCTCTGGTGGCCCTCCGGCAGAAGGTGCTCGACCGCGGCCAGGGCGGCGCCTTCGATCAGGTTGATCATCACCGGCGTCGCCAGCACGGCAACGCGGCCGGAACCGATGCGCGGCGCGGTGTGCTCCGGCCCGACGGTGAGCTCGGTGGCGCCGGTGAGGCCCGGTTGGATGGCGGAAAGGTCGATGGTCGGCATGAAGCGGAACTCGTGTGCAGGAAAAGCAGCGCTTCAATAGCGACGATTGAGGCGACGTGCCATCCCCGGGTTAGCGGCGCTGCCGCGTGGCAAAAGGCGCAGCGTGTGTAGCCTCACCTGGAGCCGGGGGCGAGATCGAACAACTCCGGCGATCGGAAGGAACGCCGGCGCCGCCCCGAGCCGCCCGCGCGAAGGCCACCGAGGAACACGCAGCGCGCGCCTTTACGTTCGATGCCCTGTCCCCACGTGTCCAGCCTGCGGCGCCTGCCCCAGAGCAAACCCCTTTGGGTGCCGCCCTCCCGTCGCAGGTGGGAAAGGCGCGGCCCGCCCTTCCCCCACTGTCCTGAAGGCCGCCGCGACCAGCCGCCCTTGACCGCGGCGCGCGTGGCCGTGGATATAGGCGCGCATGAAAATCGCCACCTGGAACATCAACGGCATCAAGGCGCGCATGGACGGCGCGCTGACGTGGCTCAAGGAGGCGGCGCCCGACGTCGTCTGCCTGCAGGAGATCAAGTGCGCCACCGAGGCGTTTCCCGCCGCGCCGTTCGAGGATCTCGGCTTCAACATCGCCGTGCATGGGCAGAAAGGCTTCAACGGAGTGGCTGTGCTGTCGCGGCGGCCGCTCGACGAGGTGGCGGTGCGCGGATTGCCGGGAGACGAGGCCGACACGCATGCGCGCTATATCGAGGTGGTGGTGCCGCGCGCGGGCGGGGTGGTACGCATCGGCAATCTCTATCTGCCCAACGGCAACCCGATCGGCACCGACAAATTCGCCTACAAGCTCGCCTGGATGCAGCGACTGGAGGCGCATGCGCGCGCGCTTCTGGAGCTGGAAGAGCCGCTGCTGCTGGTCGGCGACTTCAACGTGATCCCGGAGCGGATCGACGCCCGCAACCCTGATGCGTGGCGCGAGGACGCCCTGTTCCAACCCGAGACGCGCGCGGCATTCCGCGCGCTGATGAACATCGGCCTGACCGATGCGGTACGTGCGTGCCTGCCGGAGCCGGGCGTCTATACCTTCTGGGACTACCAGGCCGGTGCCTGGCAGAAGGACCACGGCATCCGCATCGATCACATCCTGGCCTCGCCCCAGGCTGCCGACCGGCTGGCCGCAGCGGGCGTGGATCGCTTCACGCGGGCATGGGAGAAGCCGTCAGACCACGTTCCGGTTTGGGTCGAGCTGGCCGTGGACTAGGCAGCGCTCAGCGGAGGGAAAAACCGAAGCCGGAGGCGCGCACTCGTCGTCAGCGCGCGGGCGCCGTGGCGCCGACGTTCTGCACGCTGAAGCCGGCCGTGGAGCCCTGCATCACATCCGGGTGCGGCCGCTGGATCTCGACCATCTCGCCGTTGTGGCAGGCCCAGCGCGGCTGCAGATCGCCGGGTCCCGCAGACGCTTCGGAACTCGGAACCGGCCGGGTGAACATCTTGCGCCACAGGGCGATGAAGCCGTCGGCGTGCTTGCGCGTGTCCTTCGAGGCGGCGCAGAAGATGTTCTGGTAGATGTCTTCGATCCACAGCCGGTCGCGCGCCGGCGCGTTCTCGACCGCCATCTTGATCAGAGCCAGGGCGCGGCGCTCGTCCTTGGGTACATTGCGTCCGCGCCAGAGCTGTTCGGCCAGCAGCGCCTGCGCGCCCGGGTGGCTTTCCTCGCTCAGCACCGACAAGTAGTGCATGGCGCGCTTGATGTTGTCGTCGTTGCCGGAGCTCAGGTAGATCTTCGACAGCTCGAACTGGGCGCTGCGGTCGTTGAAGACGGTGGCGGCGTGGTGGAGGTAACTCTGCGCCAGCTTCGGATCGGGCCGCACGCCGATGCCGGGAACGCCGCTCTGCAGATAGCCAGCCAGCGCCACCAGCGCCTTGGCGACGAACGGGCCCCGGAAATAGCTCTGGTCGGCGCTGACATCGGCGTTCTCGTCCGCGAGCTTCTGAAACAGCAGGTAGGCCTTGCCGGGGTCACTGAAGGCGCTGTTGGTATCGGCATAGATTCGGGCGAGATAGAAACGGGCAACGAAGCGGCCGCTGTCGTTGCTGCCGTTCAGCACGCGCTGCAGGTCGGTCACCGCGCTCTCGTAGTTGCCCACCTTGTAGGCGGCAAGCCCACGCTCGAGGACCACCTGCGTCGCCGCGCCCGGGCC
>DASZQG010000005.1:0-39326 GCA_035550075.1 Hyphomicrobiaceae bacterium
ATCTGCTGGACGTGGCCGCGCTGGCAGAGAAGGCGCACGCCGCGGAGCGGCGCACGCCGGGCGCCGTCGCCCTGCGGCGGGCGATCCGGGTGTGGATGATGGCGCAGGTGACCGGATCGGGCCGAGGCAGCCGGTGAGGGACATGAGCGCGCCATGCTCATTATCCCTTCCCGCGGCCAGGGAAGGCGAGGCACTCGTCAATGGCCCGTCGCCTCTCTCCTTCTCCACCCTCATCCTGGCGAAGGCCGCGCGGCAAGGCGGATGGTCATCCAACGGCGCCTCGTTCGGGAGTCATGTCCTCGGCACGAGGCCATCCGCCAACCCGGAACCGCTGCACTTGTCCGGCATCGGAGCCGATGGCACCCTCATCGTCCGCCACGCCCGCCGCAGAGGCATGCCATGAACCTCTCGTTGACGCTGCAGACTATCGCCCGGGCGCATCCTGAGCGGATCGCCATCTCGTGGGACGGCGGGCGGCTCGGCTACGGCGCGTTCGAGGCGCAGGTGCGGCGCATCGCCGGTGCGCTCAGCAAGCGGCACAGCCTGAAGCCGGGCGACCGCGTGGCGCTGGCGATGGAGAATTGCCCGGAATATTACCCGCTGCTCTACGGCATCTGGCGCGCCGGGCTGTCGGCGGTGCCGATGAACAGCAAGCTGCACGCCAAGGAAATGGCGTGGATCATGGCCGACTCGCAGGCCAGGCTGTGCCTCGCCACACCCAAGCTGGCGGCATCGTTCTCGGAAGCCGGCACCCCAGCTCTGCCGCCGATCCTCGCCACCGGCGGCGCCGACCACCGCGCGCTGCTCGCCGGCGAGGAAGTCATGGGCGCGCCCGGCGATGCCGATGAGGAAGCGTGGGTGTTCTACACCAGCGGCACCACGGGCCGGCCAAAGGGCGCGATGCTCTCCCACCGCAACCTGCTGTTTGCCTGCCAGTGCTACTACGCCGACATCGACTGGATCGGGCCGGACGACACCATCCTGCACGCCGCGCCGCTCACGCACGGCTCGGGCCTCTATGGCATCGCCCATATCGCGCGCGGCTCGCACAACCTGATCGCCGGCGGCTCGTTCGAGCCCGAGCGCATCTTCGAAGTGCTGGCTGCGCACCGCAACGTCAGCTTCTTCGCGGCGCCGACCATGGTGTCGCGGCTCATCAATCATCCCCTCGCCGGATCGGCCGATACGCGCGGGCTGAAAACCATCATCTACGGCGGCGCGCCGATGTATCTGGCCGACTGCAGGCGCGCGCTCGAGCTGTTCGGCCCCAAGCTCTACAACCTGTACGGCCAGGGCGAGAGCCCGATGACCATCACCGGACTCGACCAGGCGATGCACGCCGATACGGCGCACCCCAGGTACGAGGAGCGGCTCGCCAGCGCCGGCATCGCGCGCACCGGCGTGGCGGTGAAGGTGGTCGACGAGCAGGGGCGCGACCTGCCGCCCGGCGAGATCGGCGAGATCGTCACCCGCAGCGACTGCGTGATGAAAGGCTACTGGAACAATCCGGAGGCCAACGCCAAGGCGTTGCGCGAGGGTTGGCTGTGGACCGGCGATCTCGGCGCGATGGACGCGGATGGCTTCGTCACCATCAAGGACCGCTCCAAGGACATGATCATCTCCGGCGGCGCCAACATCTATCCGCGCGAGATCGAGGAGGTGCTGCTGACGCATCCGGGCGTGCTGGAAACGGCGGTGGTGGGACGGCCGCACGCGGACTGGGGCGAGGAGGTGGTGGCGTTTGTGGTGGCGCGCGAGGGCGCCGAGGTGTCGGATGCGGCGCTCGACCGGCTGTGCCTCGACAACATCGCCCGCTTCAAGCGCCCGAAGGCCTACCGCTTCGTCGATGCGCTGCCCAAGAACAACTACGGCAAGATCCTGAAGACGGCGCTGCGCGAACAGCTCGACAAGGAACGGTGAGGCGCCACATATCTCAGCGACGTTCGATCAAATCGTCTGTCATCCCGGCCAAGTGCAGCGAGAGGCGGGACCGGGGCGCTGCGGCTGCCGCGCTCAAGCGTGTGGCTCTGGGTCCCGGACTTTTCGCTTCGCGAAATTCCGGAACGACAAGGGTCGGGCGCTCAGGGCGCAGTGGGGCCGACGGTGACGTTGAGGTCTTTCACCAGCCCGTTGGAAAGCGAATACACCCAGCCGTGCACGGAAACCTCCTGGCCGCGCGCCCATGCGTCCTGCACGAACACGTCGGAGGCGACGTTCTGCACCTGGCGCATGACGTTGAGCTCGCACAGCCGGTCGAGGCGGACGCGCGTCTCGGCGATGGCGTCCAGCTCGGCGCGGTGCGCGGCATACACCTCGCGGATCGGATGCAGCCAATGATCGACCAAGCCGCGCCGCTGCCCGTCGACGGCTGCGCTGACGCCGCCGCAGCCGTAATGGCCAACCACCAGAACGTGCTTCACCTTCAGCACGTCGATGGCGAACTGCAGCACCGACAGGTAGTTGGCGTCCTGCGGCGGCGCCAGGTTGGCCACGTTGCGATGCACGAACAGCTCGCCGGGATCGAGATCGACGATCTCGTTGGCGGGGACGCGGCTGTCGGAGCAGCCGATCCAGAGATATTCGGGCGCCTGCTGCGCTTCCAGCCTGCGGAAGAATCCAGCGTCGACAGAGACTTTGCGTCCGGCCCAGGCGCGATTGTTGGCCTTCAGATGATCGAGCATTGCGCTGCAATAGCGCCATCTCGCATCTGCCACAAGCGCCGCGTCACGCCGCCTTGCTGCAGTGCGCTCGTGGTGGAGAAGCGGCGTGCCGCATTCGCGGCCGTGGTTGGCTGGGGTAGACTTAAGGCGAATGTCGAGGCCGCGTAACGCCCATGCCGCTTGCATCATCCGCACCCGCTTTCGTCTCGCTGGAGGAATTGGCGGCGCGCATTCCGGACGGCGCGCGTCTCGCGCTGCCGGCCGACTATTCCGGCTGCGCCATGGCGGTGGTGCGTGCGCTGATGCACCGCGGGGTGCGCAACCTGCACCTGGTGTGCGTGCCCCAGGGCGGGTTCCAGGTCGACATGCTGGTCGGCGCCGGCTGCGTCGCGCGCATCGAGGCGGCGGCGGTGACGCTCGGCGAGTATGGGCTGGCGCCGCGCTTCACCGATGCCATCAAGTCCGGCCGGCTGGAGATGTGGGACGCGACCTGCCCGGCGCTGCTGGCCGGGCTGCAGGCGGCCGAAAAGGGCATGCCGTTCATGCCGATGCGCGGCGTGATCGGCTCCGACCTGCTGAGGGTGCGCAAGGACTGGAAGGTGATCGACAATCCGTTCGCGGAAGATGGCCGGCGCGATCCGGTGCTGGCCGTTCCGGCGATCCGGCCCGACGCGACACTATTTCACGCGCTGAAGGCGGATCGCCACGGCAACGTGTGGGTTGGCGTACAGAGGGAGCTGATGACGATGGCGCACGCGGCGCGTGTCGCGCTCGTCAGTGTCGAGCGCATCGAGGATGCGGATTTCCTGCGCGATCCGGCGCTGGCGCCGGGCACGATCCCCGCGCTCTACATCGCGGCCATTGCGCAGGTGAAAGACGGGGCGCGGCCGGTCGGCCTCGACAACGCCTATCCGGCGGACGCGGAGATGCTCGCAGCCTACGCGGCGGCGGCGGCGACGGCGCAAGGCTTCGCGCGCTGGTGCGCCGAGACGGAGAAGTACGCCGTTCCCGCCTGATGGGCGGTGAGCGGGCGCCGCGGCGGCGGCGACGGCCAAGGCTCAGTTCGACATATCGCCGCAAAGAGGGTTGAGAAGAGGGTCAAGAAACAGGAGATGCGGGATGAAGCTCAAGGATCTGCCGATCGACACCTGGATGGTGGTCGAGGGCCTGAACGATCAGAACAACCTGAACGTCCTTTCGACGCACACCTGCCAGCGCGAGGCGGAAGCCGAACGCGACCGGCGCAACAGCAGCAACGCCGGCATGCGGCGCTGCGCGGCGGTGATCGCCCTGCAGCCGATCGCCGAGCGCATGGGCCCGCGCCGGACCTGACATGGCATTCATGGTCTGCCACCGCCATTCCCGGCCGATGACGTTTCCTGGCCGCCACGCACCGGCGAACATGGAAACGGGCCGATGAGCGGCGCACGCGGCGCGACCCCGGCGGCGGCCAGCCGCACCGAGATCATGATCGCCGCCATCGCCCGCATGCTCGAAGGGCTCGGGCACGTCGCGGTCGGCGCGCGTTCGCCGATCCCGGGCAGCGCCGCGCACCTGGCGCGGGCCTTGTCGAACGGCCGCCTGCGCGTGTCCATTCTGGGCAGCCGCAAGCACAGCTCCTTCACCAGCGGCGCGGCGGAGCTGTTCGACTGCGCCGGGCAGGGCCGCATCGACGCCTTCTTCCTGTCGGGCGGGCAGATCGACGGGCAGGCCAACATCAACCTGGTCGGCGCCGGCGACATCGCCAACTATCCGCGCGCGGAGGCACGGTTTCCGGGCTCGTTCGGCTCGGCCTACCTCTACTTCGTGGTGCCGCGGGTCATTCTGTTCCATGCCGAGCACAGCCCGCGCGTGCTGGTGCCGAAGGTGGACTTCGTCAGTGCGCCGGGCGTAAGCGCGTCCGGCGTTTTCCGCACCGGCGGCCCGTACGCGCTGGTGACGAGCCTGTGCGTGTTTCACTTCGACCCGCTGCGCGGCCGCTTTCGCCTGTCGAGCCGGCACGAGGGCGTTTCCAGCGAGGCCATCCGCGCGGCGACGGGCTTCGACTACGACGAGCCGACAGACACACCGCTGACGTGCATGCCGGATGACGCCATCCTGCGCCTGCTGCGCACCGACATCGCGCACACCATTGCCGAAACCTATCCCGCGTTCGCCGCGCGCACCTGGGGCATCGCGCCCGCCGCGCCCTAGCGGACGCGGCAAGCGGGCGAGCCAATCCTCGCTCTACGGGCCTGGCGTAAACTGCGGGCATGACGCTCTCGCCCGGTCTGAACCCTGTGCGCCGCCAATGCCTGTGCCTAGCGCCGCGGCACGCCCTCGAGCTTCTCGCTGCCGGGGAAATAGAGAAAGCTCGCCTGGGCCGCCGCCAGCAGCTCGCCGGACTCGCCGTGCACCTCCCCCGATCCGGTCACCAGCCGCCCCGAGACGCCGTCGATGCGCCCGGTTGCCCGCAACACGCCGCCCTTGGCGCCCTTCAGGAAGGTGGTGGTGAGCGACACCGTGGTGCTGTAGCGCGCGTTGCCCGGCACCGTGCAGAACGAGACGGCGTGGCCCAGCGCGACGTCGAGCAGGGTCGCATAGACTCCGCCGTGCACCATGCCGATCGAATTCATGTGCTGCGGCCCCACCATCAGCTCGACCTCGCCGTATCCCTCGCGCCACGCGCTGGTGCGGTAGCCGACCAGCCCGCGCCAGCCGCTGCGCTTGCGCTGCGTGTCGCTTTCGTCCTTCATTGGCGGCCTGCTAAGGTTCTGCGCATCAATCGCCAACTCCCATCGACGGAACGCGCACCATGACCGCGATCTCCCGCGCGAGCAATCCCCTGCCGGACGCGGTGCTTGCACGCCTCAAGTCCATCGCCGGGCCGGCCGGCTATCTCGATCAGCCAGATGATATTGCCCCGTTCTGCAAGAGCTGGCGCGACGACTGGGTCGGCCGCGTGCCGCTGGTGCTTCGCCCGAAGTCGACGGAAGAAGTGGCGGCCATCGTGCGCACCTGCGCCGAGGCGAGGGTGGCGATCGTGCCGCAGGGCGGCAACACCGGGCTGACCGGGGCCAGCCAGCCGCACGACGACATGAGCGAAGTGATCGTCTCCACCTCGCGCATGAACAAGGTGCGCGCGCTCGATCCGGTCAACGACACCATCACGGTGGAGGCCGGCGTGGTGCTGAAGGACATCCAGGACGCGGCCGATCGCTCCGACCGGCTGTTCCCGCTCAGCCTCGGCGCGGAAGGCTCCTGCCAGATCGGCGGCAATATCTCCACCAACGCCGGCGGCGTGCAGGTGCTGCGCTATGGCAACACGCGCAGCCTCGTGCTGGGCCTGGAAGCGGTGATGCCGGATGGCCGCGTGTGGAACGGCTTGCGCGCGCTGCGCAAGGACAACACCGGCTACGACCTCAAGCAGCTCCTGATCGGCGCGGAAGGCACCCTCGGCATCATCACCGCGGCCGTGCTGCGCCTGTTCCCGAAGCCGACGGCCAGCGAGACCGCCTGGATCGCCGTCGACTCGCCGGGCCACGCGCTGCGCCTGCTCGGGCACATGCGCAAGGCGATGGGCGATACGCTGTCAGCGTTCGAGCTGATCTGCCGCGCCATCATCGACTTCCTGTTGACCGGCGTGCCGGGCCACGAGGATCCCATGCGCGAGCGCTACCCCTGGTACGTGCTGATGGACGTGACCAGCCAGGGCGCGCCCAATTCCCTGCACGGCCCGCTCAGCGATGCGCTGGCTGCTGCGCTCGAGCAGGGCATCATCCGCGACGCGCTGGTCGCCTCCTCGGGCGCGCAGGCAGCGAAGCTGTGGCGCATGCGCGAAAATCTCGCCGAGGCGCAGGTGTCGGCCGGCGGCAGCATCGCCCATGACGTGTCGGTGCCGGTGTCGCGCATCGCCGAGTTCATCGCCCGCGCCGATGCCGCAGTCGCGGCGGTTTATCCCAACGTGCGCCCCTGCGCCTTCGGCCACCTCGGCGACGGCAACATCCACTACAACCCGGTGCGTCCGCTGGAGTGGGACTGGCCGCGCTTCCGCCAGGAGCGCGCCGCCATCAATCGCATCGTGCACGACATTGTCGTTGCGCTCGGCGGCTCGATCAGCGCCGAGCACGGCATCGGCCGCTCGCGGCTGGCCGAGCACGAGCACTACAAGTCGCAGGTGGAGCTCGACATGATGCTGGCGGTGAAGCGCGCGCTCGATCCGGCCAACATCATGAATCCGGGCAAGGTGGTGCGCTGGTGACGGCCCACAAAAAAGCGACGGGCCGGTGCGAGACCGGCCCGGGCTGCAAACGATCCGTGGCCTCAGCCGCGGACGCTATCCTCAGTGGTGACGGTGGTGGTGGTGCCGCCCACGGCCGCCGAAGTAGAGGCCGATGCCGGGACCATAGTAGTACGGATACGTATCATAGTAGCCGTAGTACGGCTCAACCCACACGCGGCGGCAGTGCAGGTGACCCCAGCGGTTGCGCCAGCACCGGCGGCGCCAGTGCACATCCTGCGCGCTGCTGGTGGGACCCGCGGCGGCCTTCAGATCGGCCGCGACGCCACCCAGCGGGGCGGCCTGCGCCGACATCGCCATGAAGCCCAGCGCCAGAGCGCCGGCGGCGCCGCTTAGCAAGTACTTCATTCTCATTACAGTTCCTCCTGTGCTCGGGAGCATTCTCGCGACGCTCTGGACGCGTGCCACCACGCGACATGCGCGCGAGCGCAACGATGCCAATTTCCCACCAGTCTGCCTGAATGGACTATGAACGCTGACGGTCTTTGCCGGTTCCGGTTAATCAAATCTCAAGCAGGGATGTGGCAGCGCGCAAAAAGTCTGCGACGGATTCACAAAGCCGGCACAATTCGTTCACCGAGGAATTGTCTGTCCGGGCGCGGGCTTGTGTTGCCGCAGCATCGCTTCGCGCCGCGTAACATACGCTGCGGAAACGAAAATGATCAGTGCACCGATCCAGGTCCAGTGGTCAATGGTCTCGCCGAAGGCGAGGTAGGCGATCGCGACCGCGAACGGCAGGCGCGAAAATTCAAAGCTCATCGCCAGCGATGCATCCATCGCGGCGTAGCCGCGCACCAGGGCGACGTGGCCGAGGACGGCACAAAAGCCCATCCCGAGCAGAACGGGAATCACCGCCCCGGTCGGCCACGTCCACACGAACAGCGCCGGGATCAGCGACGGCGGCAGCATGAAGAGGTTGGTGAGAAACACGATCTTGTCCGGGTCGTCGCGCGCGGTGAGCTGCTTGACGAGAACATTGGTGAGGCCGGTGAGAAAGGCGGAGGTGAGCGCGCAGATCTGGCCGGCGCCGAGCCCGCCGCCGGCCGGGCGCAGGATGATCATCGCGCCGATGAAGCCGATCACCAGAGCGCTCCAGCGGCGCGCGCGCACGATTTCGCCGAGCACCAGCACCGCGCCCAGCGTGCCGAACAGCGGCGCCAGGAAGCCGATCGCCGTCAGCTCGCCGATCGGGATCAGCGACAGCGCATAGAACCAGGACTGCATCGACAGCAGCGACACCAGCACGCGCCAGCCGTAGAGGCCGAGCTGGTCGGAATGCAGCAGCGTGCGGCCGCGCCAGGCCAGCAGCGGCATCAGCATCAGCACCGCGAACAGGTTGCGCAGGAACACCACCTCGAACGGATCGAGCCCGGCATTCATGGCGGCGCGCGAGAAGGCTGCAAGGCCGGCGAACAGCACCATCGCCAGCGACACGGAGATCACGCCGATGACGGGATCGTGCCGGCGCACGGCCGTCAGCCGCTGCATCCTAAGGATAGGCATCGGCGACGGCTTCCCTCCTGTCAGCGCCCCGCCCGCGTCCTGGTGTGTTTCGTGGAAGCCGGCAGCTTTGGCAAGCCCCGTCGCGCCGCAAATGTGGATGCCAGGCATGCGCAGTGGCGGGAAAGATGCCATCATGCCGGGGTTGCGCAGAGCTTGCGCCGTCGCCAGGCTCCGCTGCGAGCAAGAATGCCTGTTTGGGGGAAGACATGACCGAGCCGTGTGACCTTTCCGCCGTCGAGGCGCGCCGCCTGATCGGCGCGCGCAAGCTGTCGCCGGCCGAGCTGGTGGAAAGCTGCCTTGCCCGCATCGAGGCTACCAATCCGGCGGTCAACGCCATCGTCGCCCTCGACGCCGACGGAGCACGGCGCGAGGCGGCGGCTCTTGGGCAGAAGCTCGCGCGCGGGGACGACATCGGTCCGCTCGGCGGCCTGCCGCTGGGCGTCAAGGACCTGCAGGCGACGGCCGGCTTGCGCACCACGTGGGGCTCGCTGCTGTTCAAGGATCATGTGCCGCCGCAGGATGAGCTTTCCGTCGCAAGCTGCCGCAAGGCCGGCGCCATCGTGCTCGGCAAGACCAACACGCCGGAGTTCGGCGCCGGCGCCAACACGCGCAACCGCGTCTACGGCGCCACCGGCAATCCGTTCGATCCGGCCAAGACCTGCGGCGGCTCCTCGGGCGGCTCGGGCGTGGCGCTGGCGCTCGGCCAGGTGCCGATCGCCACCGGCTCGGACCTCGGCGGCAGCCTGCGCACGCCGGCCGGCTTCTGCGGCGTGGTCGGCTTCCGGCCCTCGCCCGGCGTGGTGCCGAACATCGACCGGGTGCAGTCGCTGTTTCCGTTCAGCGTCACCGGGCCGATGGGCCGCTCGGTGGCCGACGCGCACCTGCTGCTGCGCGCGCAGATGGGCGACAACAGGGGCGATCCGTTCTCCTCCGGCGACATCGCGCGCATTCCCGAACGGCTCGGCGGCGCCGACCTCGGCACGCTGCGCGTTGCCGTCTCGCCCGACCTCGGCTGCGCACCGGTCGATCGCGCCATCGCGGATGTGTTCCGCACGCGCGTCGCCCGCTTCCGCCATGCCTTCAAGGAGGTGCAGGAGCGCGCACCGGATTTCAGCGGCGTGCACGACATCTTCGAGACGCTGCGCTGCGTGCAGTTCGTCGCCGCCCACCGCGAGCGGCTGGAGAAGGCGCGCGACCTGCTCGACCGCAACGTCATCGACAACACCGAACGCGGCATGAAGCTGACGCTGCCCGATGTCAGCCGCGCCAACGTCGAGCAGACCAGGCTCTATCGCCGCGTGCTGGCGTTCTTCGGCGAGGTGGACCTGCTGATCTGTCCGGCGGCCTCGGTCTCGCCGTTCCCGCACGCACAGCTGTTCGTGGATGAGATGAATGGCGAGAAGCTCGCCACGTACATGAGCTGGCTCGCCATCACCTACGCGCCAACGACCGCGCTCTGCTGCGCGGCGGTGCTGCCGTGCGGGGTCGACCATCGCGGCATGCCGTTCGGCATCCAGGTGATCGGCCCCAAGGGAGCGGACGCGCGCGTGCTGGAGGCGGCGCATGCGCTGGAGCAGGTGCTGGCGGGCGACGCGGAAACGGCGCGCCCGCGGCCCGACATCGCCAAGCTCGCGGCCATGCGGCGCTAGGCTGACGCGGCGCGGGCTATCGCTTCTGAGCGCGCGATGCCGTCATTGCGGCCAAACGCGGTTGCGGAGGTTTCGGCCGCGCCGGCGGTTTCCGCGGGAGCCATTGGCTGTCCAAGTGGCGGAGAGGGTGGGATTCGAACCCACGATACCCTTGCGAGTATGCCGCATTTCGAGTGCGGTGCTTTCAACCACTCAGCCACCTCTCCTGAGCCCAATGTATATGGGCGTTTCTGCAATACTTCTCCGCCTGCGCCGTTTGGCTGGTGACTGACAGGCGACTTTATCGTCCAAAGCCCCTTCATGAACCAAGGCCGCGTGGTTGCAAACCGGCCAACGCCTGGAAGGGCGCGGGACGGGATAACAGCCCGCAGCCGGCGACACAAGCGGGGGCGATGGCGCAATGGCCGGGCAAGGAAATGCACTAAAGTCGGGCCCGGCTAGTCGGTAGCGACAGAACCCGAAGCCCTTGATGCCGATTGGGACCGCAAGCATGCGCTGACCCATCCGCAATCGTTTCAAGACAGCAGGACCGCGCGAAGTGCTGCGTCACGCGTCGCATTTACGCCTTTGCCCGCTTCTCAATCACCCACGGGACATTTGCGCGCATTTTCTGGGCCATATCCGAACCAAGCAGCATTGTTCGCCGACAAATCTTCGCCCAAATTCCTCGGGCGCGGTCAAGCGCGCGGTTTATACGGAGTATATTTCCATGAAATCAATTGCAGGTATCGTTGCTGGCGGTGTTTTCGCCACGGTGCTCGTTACGGCGGTAAGTCTTGCGAACGCTTCACCGCCGCGCATTATGCGTTCGGCGCAAAGCCTGATTGTGCAGACCAAGGCCAAGCACGACTGCTATGCGATCTGCGAGCGCAGATGCGCAGGGAAGCCGCCTATTTGCAGAGGCCAGTGCCTGGCGAGGTGCTCTTCATAACAAGACGTCGTCGCACGAGCCGCACGATATAACCGTCGGCTCGTGCCCCTCTTCGCCTCTTCCTTAACCCCGCAACGTGTCGAATGGCGTCTCCCGCGAAGATCGGTGCGAATAGCAGGCCGGTGAGCCGGTTGCCGCCGCGCGGTGACGCCAGGGCCTGCTGGCGAGAAGCACGACGCCGCCGGGCCGCCATGGATCGCTCTGGGCCCACGAGGCAGAAGGCATCTTGCGTCGGTTGCCCCGGCTGCAGGCGTTGACTTTGGGGACCATGTCGAGGATATTGCGCCGCAAACGGCGGCACAGCGGCTAAACCGTGCGCCACTAGCGCCTTTTCTTAAGGGAAAGCAATCATGTACGCTGTCATCAAAACCGGTGGCAAGCAATACCGCGTGGCGGCGGAAGAGGTTGTGACCATCGAGAGGATCGAGGGTGACGCCGGCGCGACCGTCGAGTTTGGCGAAGTGCTGCTGGTTGCCGGGTCGGGCGCGCCGAAGGTCGGCACACCGAATATCGCGGGCGCCAAGGTCACGGCCGAGATCGTCGAGCAGGGGCGGGCGCGCAAGATCATCGCGTTCAAGAAGCGCCGGCGGAAGAACTCGCGGCGCAAGCGCGGGCATCGCCAGCATCAGACGACCGTCCGCATCAAGGAAATCGTCGGCGCCTGATCGCCCGGCACGCAAGGATATTGAGCAATGGCACACAAGAAGGCAGGCGGCTCCTCGCGCAACGGCCGCGATACGGCGGGCCGGCGGCTCGGCATCAAGAAGTACGGCGGCGAGCGGGTGCTGGCCGGCAACATCCTGGCCCGGCAGCGCGGCACCAAGTGGCACCCTGGATCGAACGTCGGGATGGGCACGGACCACACGCTGTTCGCGATGATCGACGGCAGCGTCGAATTCGCCACGAAGCGTAGCGGCCGCACCTACATCTCCGTCAAGCCCGACGCGAAGTAGCGTCGAACCCCGCGAGACCCTCCGAGGCATGACGCTGACGGCTCTCGCGCCGGCATCAGCGGATGCGTGCCAATGAGCGACATCATCCGAACGGACAGACTCGTGCTGAGGCCTCCGGCCCGCCGCGATGCAGACGCCATCGTCGCGCTGGCCGGCGACTGGGACGTCGCGCGCATGACGGGCCGCATTCCGCATCCTTATACGCGCGCCGATGCCGAGCACTTTCTGGGCCTCGACATCGGCGCACGCATGGCGGAATTCCAAGGCCAGGTCGTCGGCTGCTTCGGCGCAGAGGCGAAGGCGAACGGCGCCGTCGAGCTCGGCTACTGGATCGGGAAGCCCTTCTGGGGCCGCGGCTTCGCCACCGAGGGCGCGCGCGGCCTGATCAGGCACCTGCGTGCGCAGGACCCGAATTCGCGCATTACGGTCAGCCACATGGCCGACAATCCGGCGTCCCGGCGCGTTATCGAGAAGCTGGGCTTCCAGCCTGCGGGAGAAAGCGCCATATGGAGCGTGGCGCGCGGGTGCACCGTGCGCGTCCTGTGCTATGAGCTGCCTGGCGCTGTGCCGGAATCTGATTGACGCCCACGCGTTTCGCCATCCACGTTGACCACATGACGACGCTGCAAACCAAACGCCTGATCCTGCGTCCGCTGCGCAAAAGCGATACGCCGGCATTTGCGGCGCTCGCCGGCGACTGGGCGGTCGCGTCGATGACCAGCGATATTCCGCACCCGTTCTCCGAGGCGCAGGCGATGGCATGGATCAAGCCTGCGCGCGGCGAAGTGCGGTTTGCCATTACCCGCGCGGGCCGGCTGATCGGGGGCGTCGGCTTTTACCGGCGCAGCTCCGGCGCGGCCGAGCTTGGATTCTGGCTCGGCCGGGCGTGGTGGGGGCGCGGCTTCGCCACCGAGGCCGCCAGCGCCGTGCTGGCGTATGGCGTGGCGACGCGCCGTCTGCCCGGCTTCTCCTCGGCGCACTTCGTCGATAATCCGGCATCCGCGCGCGTCCTCGCCAAGCTCGGGTTCGAGCCGACCGGCCGCGGCCTGATCGCCTGTGTCGCACGCGGACACGACGTGGAGGCCATGACCTACTGGCTGGATCCGCGCCGCGTCGAGGTGGCGTTGCCGGTCCCGCCGTTCAAGGCGGTCGCCAACTCGCGCTGGCGGGCCTGGCTCAATCGCTTGGGTGGCGGCGCGGCGCCGCGCGCCCCGAGCCGCAAAGCGTCATGAAATTCCTCGACCAGGCCAAGATCTATGTCCGCTCGGGCGACGGCGGACAGGGTTGCATCTCGTTCCGGCGCGAGAAGTTCATCGAGTTCGGCGGGCCGGACGGCGGTGACGGCGGCAAGGGCGGTGACGTGTGGGTCGAGTGCGCGCAGAACCTCAACACGCTGATCGACTACCGCTACCGCCAGCATTTCAAGGCCGGCAACGGCCGGCCCGGCATGGGCAAGAACCGGTCCGGCGCGTCGGGCGCGGATGTCACCATCGCGGTACCGCCCGGCACGCAGGTGTTCGCGGAGGACCAGGAGACGCTGATTGCCGACCTGACGCGGACCGGCGAACGCGTGCGCATCGCCAAGGGCGGCAACGGCGGCTTCGGCAACGCCCACTTCAAATCAGCGACCAACCAGGCGCCGCGGCGTGCCAATCCCGGCGAGCCGGGCGAAGAGCTGACGATCTGGCTGCGGCTGAAGCTGATCGCCGATGCCGGCATCGTCGGGCTGCCGAACGCGGGCAAGTCGACCTTTCTTGCCACGGTGAGCCGCGCGCGGCCCAAGATCGCGGACTATCCCTTCACCACCCTGCATCCCAATCTCGGTGTGGTGCGCGAAGGCGGCACGGATTTCGTGCTGGCCGACATTCCGGGGCTGATCGAAGGTGCGCATGAAGGCGCCGGGCTCGGCACGCGCTTCCTGGGCCATGTCGAGCGGTGCCGCGTGGTGCTGCACCTGATCGACGCCACCAGCAGCGACGTTGCCGCCGACTATCGCACGGTGCGGGCCGAGCTGAAGGCCTATGGTGCCGGCCTGGCGGCGAAGAAGGAGGTCGTCGCACTCTCCAAGTGCGATGCCCTGGACGAGGCCATGCTGGCGGAGGCCGCCACCGCGCTCAAGGCTGCCGCGCGCAAAAAGCCGATCCTGCTGTCGGCGGTGTCGGGCCGCGGCGTGCGCGATGTGCTGCTTGCGCTCGCGCGCGAAATCTCCAAGGCGCGCAGCGACGATAAGAAGGCGGGCGCGGCTGGAGAGCCGCGGCAGGGCTGGCAACCCTGAACAGGCGCGGCCTACGGCCACGCCACCGCTCGCAAACGTCGCGGCGACGCCGGCAACCAGATCCCACTTCGAGCGTTGCGAGTGCTGCAAGGCGGCATTTTGGGAGGCCGATCGGCCGGCCGTAGCCTGATCGAGGGGTTGCCGATGGAAGATTTCTCGACATTTGCCCAGCGCCCGCTCGCGTTCTTTGCACGCTATGTGCGGCAGCGCCCGGTGGCGCACAGCGTCATCGTCACCTCCGTTGGTCTTGCCGTGTTGTGCTCAGTCGTGACCCAATACGGCGTGAAGTTCCTGGTTGACACTTTGTCACAACCCCATCGCAGCAGCGCCGACGCCTGGATCGCCTTCGGCGTGCTGGTGACGCTGATCGGCGCCGACAACATGCTCTGGCGGCTGGCAAGCTGGGTCGGCAACACAACCTTCGTGGCGGTGACCGGCGACGTGCGCCGCGACCTGTTTCGCCATCTCACCGGCCACGCGCCCGGCTATTTCGCCAGCCGCTCGCCCGGCACGCTGACGAGCCGCATCACGGCGACGTCGAACGCTCTCTTCACCGTTGAGAACATGCTGGTATGGAACGTGCTGCCGCCCTGCATGGCGACGCTGTGCGCCATCATTTTCGTCGGCACCGTCAGCAGCGCGATGGCGCTGGGGCTGGTGGCGGTGTCCGGCATGGTGGTGCTGGTGATGTTCTACCGCGCGGCAGCCGGCAAGCCGCTGCACCATGAGTTCGCCGACCGGGCGGCCGAGGTCGACGGCGAGATGACCGACGTCGTCGGCAACATGACGATCGTCAAGGCGTTCGGCGGCCTGCTGCACGAGCACCGGCGCTTCGACGCCACCGTCGAGCTGGAGATGACGGCGCGCCGGCGCAGCCTGCGTTACCTGGAGCGGCTGCGCATCATGCACGCCCTCACCACCGTGGTGCTGACGGTGGTGTTGCTGGCCTGGGCCATCGTGCTGTGGGAGCACGGCAACGCCACGACCGGCGACGTGATCCTGGTGTGCACGCTGGGCCTGGCCGTGCTGCACGCCACGCGTGATCTCGCCGTTGCCCTGGTCGAGGTGACGCAGCACATGGCGCGCTTCTCCGAGGCCCTGTCGACGCTGCTGGTGCCGCATCAGTTGTGCGACCGGCCCGGCGCCGCCGAGCTGGTCCGGCGCGGCGCCGCCGTCGGATTCGAGGACGTGACCTTCGCCTATCCGGATTGTCCGCCCATCTTCAACGATCTCAGCTTCTACATCGGCACCGGCCAGCGCGTGGCGCTGGTGGGCGCATCGGGCGGCGGCAAGTCGACGATCGTTGCGCTGCTGCAGCGGTTCTACGACATCCAGTCGGGCACCATCCGCATCAACGGGCAGGACATCCGCCAGGTGACGCAGGAGAGCCTGCGGGCGGCCATCGCCTTTGTCCCGCAGGACATCTCGCTGTTCCACCGCAGCCTGCGCGAGAACATCCGCTATGCCCGCCCCACCGCGACCGACGACGAGGTCTGGGGCGCGGCAGCGGCGGCGCGCTGCGAGTTCATCGAGGATCTTCCGCACGGACTGGACACCATCGTCGGCGACCGCGGCTACGGCCTGTCCGGCGGGCAGCGCCAGCGCATCGCCATTGCGCGCGCGTTCCTGAAGGACGCGCCGCTGCTGCTGCTGGACGAAGCGACCTCCGCGCTCGATTCGGACTCGGAGGATCTGATCCGCGAGGCGCTGAGCCGCCTGATGCGGGGACGGACCGTGATCGCCATCGCCCACCGGCTGGCCACGGTGCGCAGTTTCGACCGCATCCTGGTGCTGGACTCCGGCCGCCTGGTGGAGGACGGCTCGCCGCAGGCGCTGATGCAAGGCAACGGCATCTACCGGCGGCTGATCGAGACGGAAGTCGGCCGCCTGACCGCGACGGCGGCTGCCTGAACGGTCGGCTCCTTGATCACCGGCCGCGGCGGTGCACGACCAGCGCGGTCCAGCCGCCCTGCGACCGGCGGCAGAGAAGCGCGTATCCCGCCATGCGCCAGACCGCGGCGACCTCGCGCGCCTGCGCGTTCAGCAGCCCCGACAGGATGACGACGGCGTTGGGAGCGATGGTGCGCAGGCGCGGCGCCAGATCCACGAGCGGGCCCGGCAGGATGTTGGCCAGCACCAGATCGAACCGGCCCGCACTGCGCAGCGCCGGACTGCGGAACAGGTCGCCCGTCACCACGCGCACGCGCCCCGCGACGCGGTTGAGGCGCGCATTTTCCGCAGCGATGGCGGTGGCAACCGGATCGTTGTCGATGGCCAGCACGCGGGCCGCCGGCAGCATTCGCGCAGCGGCGATGGCGAGGATGCCGGTGCCGCATCCGAGATCCAGCACCCGATGAAAGCGATGCTGGCGGCGCATCAGCCGCCAGAGGGCTTCCAGGCACAGCGCCGTGGTCGGGTTGCGCCCCGTGCCGAACGCTTCGCCCGCTTCGATCTCGAGGGCCTGGTGCCGGCGGGCAAGGCGCTCGCGGTCATGGCTGCCGTGAACGGTAAAGCCGCCGATCGTGACGGGCGGCAGGGCGGATTGCGAGAGCGCAACCCAGTTTTCCTCCGGCACCGCCTCGATCTGCGGATTGCCCAGGCCTTCGCCTGCGCCCGCCAGAATTTGTGCCACGTCATCCGGGTCCGGCGCGGCGGTGTAATAGGCTTCGACCAGGTAGCCGCCGGCCTGGGCCTCGAACACGGTGGTGGCGGAGGCGGCAGGCCGGCTTGCATCGCCAAGCAGGGCGGCGGCCCGGTGCGCGGCCTCGGCGCTGGCGGCATGCAGGTGCAGCTTGTAGAGCGCCATGCGTTCGCAAGCTCGTTAACCCAGGCAGGCTGCCGCAGCGGCGGCGCCCCGGACGACGCGTCTCCCTGCACCAACTTACGTTTTTCTGCTATGCGGTCCAGTGTAGCTCCGCCCCTCGACGCTCCAGCGCCCATGGTGAAACCGTCGATGACCACTGACAGCGGCGTGCGCGCGCCTTCGCGAAAGGGGAGCGGCGCACGCGCCGAATGGACGAATGCCCGCCGCATCGTGGTGAAGGTGGGCTCGAGCCTGCTCGTCGACCGCGCCGGCGGCACGCTGCAGCGCGCCTGGCTGGAGTCGCTTGCCGAGGATGTGGCCGGGCTCGTCAAGGCCGGCAAGGAGGTGATCCTCGTGTCCTCGGGCGCCATCGCGCTTGGCCGGCACCTGCTCGGCTTTCCCAAGGGTGCGTTGGAGCTCGAGAAGTCGCAGGCCGCCGCCGCCGTCGGTCAGATCTCGCTCGCCAGTGCCTATCAGGACGTGCTGAAGGCCCGCGGGCTGACGGCCGCGCAGATCCTGCTGACCCTCGGCGACACGGAAGAGCGCCGCCGCTACCTCAACGCGCGGCAGACCATCGCCACGCTTCTCGCGCAGCGCGCCATTCCCGTCGTCAACGAGAACGACACCGTGGCGACGAGCGAGATCCGCTATGGCGACAACGACCGCCTGTCCGCGCGTGTCGCCAGCATGATGAGCGCGGACTGCCTGGTTTTGCTCTCCGACATCGACGGGCTGTACACGGCGCCGCCCGGCAGCGCCACGCGCGGCGAGCGCATCGGCGAGGTGCGCCAGATCACGCCGGAGATCGAGGCCATGGCCGGCAGCGCCGGCACCGAGCTGTCGCGCGGCGGCATGGTCACGAAGATCGAGGCGGGCAAGATCGCGCTCTCCTCCGGCACCAACATGGTCATCACCTCGGGCAAGGTCGCGCATCCCTTGCGCGCGCTGAGCGAAGGGGCCGCCTGCACATGGTTCCTGGCGCCGTCCGACCCGGTCGCGGCGCGCAAGCGGTGGATCGCCGGCCAGCTCGAGCCCAAGGGCTTCCTGCAGATCGACGCAGGCGCCGAGAAAGCCTTGATGTCGGGCAAAAGCCTGCTGCCGGCCGGCGTGACCAAGGTGGGCGGGACCTTTGAGCGCGGCGACGCCGTGGTGATCCGCGCCGCGGACGGCCGCGAGCTTGGCCGCGGGCTTGTCGCCTATGCACAGGCGGAGGCGGCGCGTATCATCGGCAAGAAGAGCGGAGCCATCGCCGGGATCCTGGGACACACGGGGCGGACGGAGCTGGTGCATCGCGACGACATGGTGCTGAGCAGGACGTGAGCTGAGGCATGGCCGCAAGGACGAAGAGCAAGCCGGAAACGCTGGAGAACGTCGGCGACGTCATGAACGCCATCGGTCGGCAGGCGCGCGAGGCCGCGCAGGCGCTGGCCCTGGCGCCGACCGAGACCCGGAATATCGCGCTGCGAGCCGCGGCACGCGAGCTGCGCGCGCAGGTGGCGGCGATCATCAAGGCCAACGAGCGCGACCTGGCCGCGGCCGAGGAAGGCAACCGGTCCGCCGCCTATCTCGACCGGCTGATGCTCGATCCCAGCCGCGTGGAATCGATCGCCAAGGGGCTGGAGGCGATTGCCGGCCTTTCAGACCCTGTCGGCACCGTGCTCGCGGAGTGGACGCGGCCTAACGGGCTGAAGATCCAGCGCGTGCGCGTGCCGCTGGGCGTGATCGGCATCATCTACGAGAGCCGCCCGAACGTGACGGCGGACGCTGGCGCACTTTGCCTCAAGGCCGGCAACGCGGCGATCCTGCGCGGCGGCTCGGACAGCCACTATTCCAGCCGCGCCATACAGGTGTGCCTCGCCCGCGGCTTGCGCGAGGCAGGCCTGCCCGACACCGCCATCCAGCTCGTGCCAACCACGGACCGTGACGCCGTCGGCCTGATGCTGAAGGGGCTCGACGGCGCCATCGACGTGATCGTGCCGCGCGGCGGCAAGAGCCTCGTCGCCCGCGTGCAGCAGGAAGCGCGCGTGCCGGTGTTCGCGCACCTGGAAGGCATCTGCCACACCTACGTCGACCGCAGCGCCGATCTCGACATGGCCTGCGCCATTGTCGTCAACGCCAAGCTGCGGCGCACCGGCGTTTGCGGCGCCACCGAGACGCTGCTGGTCGACCGCGGCGCGCCCAAGGGATACCTGCAGGCCCTCGTCGGCAAGCTGCTCGATGCCGGATGCGAGGTGCGCGGCGACACGGCCACGCAGCAGGCGGATGCGCGCGTGAAGCCCGCGCAGGAACAGGATTGGGTCACCGAATATCTCGACGCCATCATCGCGGTGAAGGTGGTGGACGGCGTGGATGCGGCCATCGCCCACATCCGCAAATATGGCTCGCAGCACACCGACTGCATCATCGCCGGCGACGATGCCACTGCCGAGCGGTTCCTGCAGCGGCTCGACAGCGCCATCGTGCTGCACAACGCCTCGACGCAGTTTGCCGATGGTGGCGAGTTCGGCATGGGGGCCGAAATCGGCATCGCCACGGGACGGCTGCATGCGCGAGGGCCCGTCGGGGTGGAGCAACTGACCACCTTCAAATACGTGGTACGGGGAACGGGGCAGATCAGGCCCTAGCGGGGGAGGGAAATCCACATGCCGGGCGTTCTGGAAAACGTGCGCGTGCTCGATTTCGGCCGCTACATCGCCGGGCCTTACTGCGCGGCGCTGCTGGCCGAGCACGGCGCGGAGGTCATTCGCATCGAAAAGCGCGACGGCAGCGAGGACCGCTACCAGGCTCCGATCGCCGCGACCGGCGAGGGCGGGCTGTTCATGCAGATGAATCGCAACAAGCTCGGCATGACGCTCGACCCGATGATGCCCGAAGGGCAGGAGGTGGTGCGCAAGCTGGTGGCAACCGCCGATGTCGTGGTCGCCAACCTGCCGCCGCAGACGCTGAGTGCAATGAAGCTCGACTACGACAGCCTGAAGGCCGTGCGACCGGATATCATTCTGACGACGGTCTCAGCCTACGGACGGGGCGGACCCTACAGCGAGCGCGTCGGCTTCGACGGCATTGGCCAGGCCATGTCCGGCGCGGTCTACATGACCGGCGAGCCGGACCAACCCTACCGCGCCCAGGTGCCGTGGGTCGATTTCGGCACCGCGCTGCACTGCGCGTTCGGCACCATGGCGGCACTGATGGCGCGCAAGGTCACCGGCAAGGGGCAGTGGGTGGAAGGCGCGCTGCTGGCGACCGCCGTCACCTTCGGCAATGCGCTGCTGATCGAGCAAGCGGTGATCAGGCGCGACCGGGTGCCGACGGGCAACCGCGGGCAGACGGCGGCGCCGGTCGACATCTTCCGCACGAAGGACGGATGGGTGCTGTGCCAGGTGATCGGCCAGCCGCTGTTCAAGCGCTGGGCCAAGCTGATGGGCGAGGACCACTGGCTGACGGACGAGCGCTTCCGGGACGACATCAGCCGCGGCGACAACGGGGCCATCATCAGCGAGCGCATGGGGCGCTGGTGTGCCGAGCGTACGACGGCGGATGTCCTTGCCACCCTTGGCAAGGCGAAGATTCCCGCCGGCCCGGTATTGAAGCCGCAGGAGACGCTCGACGATCCGCACATCAAGGCGATGGGCTTTTTTCAGCCGACCGAATATCCCGGCGCGCCGCGGCCCGCGCCGATTGCCAAGGTGCCGGTCTGGCTGTCGGGGACGCCGGGCTCGATCCGCCGCCGCGCCCCCACGCTGGGCGAGCACACCGATCAGATCCTCGGCTCGCTGGGCTACGACCGCAAGGCGATTGCCGAGCTGCGCAGCAAGGGCGCCATCTAGCCCTCAAAAAAGCAAAACGACCTTGCCGGCCAAGGCAAGGCCGCTTCGCTGTTCGCTGCGGTTGTGTTGCGAGCCGTCAGGCCCGCTTCACAAGGCCGACGATAAACAGAATGATGACTGCGCCAATCACGGCATTGATGATCTCGGGGATGAATCCGCCCCCGATGTAAATGCCGATACGCGGCAGCAGCCAGCCGGCCACGAATGCACCAATGATGCCGATGATGATATTGCCGATTAGGCCGAATCCGCCGCCAGTCATGATCAGACCGGCGAGCCAACCAGCAATCGCACCGATGATCAGCCAGATGATCAGAACTTCGATGGCCATAAGGTGACTCCCTCGCGGACCTCAAAGTCTCAATCCAAATGCCCGTCGCGCGCCCCGGTCCGCAGAAACGGCGACTCAGGCAGCGTGCCAAATTTAGGGCGTTTCTTGGTCACCTTCCACAAATACCGACGGCCCCGGAACTTTGCCCGCACGTGAGCGGGAACTTTCGTGCGATCGGATTTTTCCAGTCAAAGCGGGGCCTTGAAGACGAAAAATGCGCCAAGAGCGATCAGCGCGAAGCCGATTGCATGATTGAGCGTGAATGGAGTGTGCAGGTAGAGCACCGAAAATCCGGAGAATACGACAAGGGTTATCACCTCCTGAATGGTTTTGAGCTGAGGCGCGCTATAGACCGCGTAGCCATACCGATTGGCGGGAACCGCGAAGCAATACTCGATGAAGGCGATGCACCAGCTCGCCAGCACAACCAGCCACAGCGGGCGGTCGGTGAACTTGAGATGGCCGTACCAGGCGAACGTCATGAAGATGTTCGACGCAAACAGCAGGACAATCGGCAGCATCGGCAGCGGCAGGAGTTTCATGGGTCGCCCTTGGTGAGGAAAGTGGCGCCGCCGCGCACGGGCAGCGCCCGCCGAAGAACAGCACGGCGGCAGGAGAGTTCCCAACCTATACACCGCTTCGCGAACGAAGACGCGCCGGACGATCCGGCGTGCAAATCCATGGCCTTCACCAAGCCCTTGCGCTAAGAAGTGGCGAGCCACACCCTGCGATCGAGCATATCCATGGCACCACTTCCCTTTGTCCATCCCGGTCGTTTCAAGGCCAACCCGCCGCATACGGAGCCGGGGCAGGTGATCGGCCTGCTGGGCGGTTCGTTCAACCCGGCGCACGAGGCTCACCGGCTCATCAGCGAAACCGCCCGCAAGCGGCTTGGCCTGGACAAGGTCTGGTGGATCGTCTCGCCAGGCAACCCGCTGAAAAGGCGGTCCGATCTTGCGCCGCTGAGCGAGCGGATGGCGCGCGCCCGCGAGGTCGCGATGGGCCGCCATATCGTCGTCACCGACTTCGAGACCGACCTGCCGAGCCCCTACACCGCATCGACGCTCGCTTACCTGAAGAGCAGCAAGCCCCTGGTGCGCTTCGTGTGGATCATGGGCGCGGACAATCTGGCCTCGTTCGATCGCTGGCAGCGCTGGCGCGAGATCTTCACCATGGTCCCCATCGTCGTGGTCGACCGGCCTGGCTGGCGGCTCAAGGCGCTCGCCTCCAAAGCCGCCCGCGCCTTTGCAGGAAGCCGTGTGCCCGAGGCCGACGCGCGCGCCCTGACACAGGCGCCGCCGCCCGCGTGGACCTACCTGACCGGCCGGTTGTCCGTGCTCTCGTCGACGTCGCTGCGCAACAAGGCGCGCCAGAAACCCGTGGCGAAAAAGGCACAGCCTGCGAGCCGGCCTGGCACCAAGCCGTGGAAAGCCGGCAAACCGGAACAGGTTGTAGACGCTGGAATAGTGGCGCCGCCCGCCGCACCCGAGCAACACGCCGAAGGGTCTTGAAACAGGGCCCGGCCAACGCCTATTCTTGCTTTAGTGAGTCTCCTGAGGGGACCACAGCGCGGCGGGAGATGGGTCTTCAACGTGCCCGTCTGCACCGCGGCCAACGCATGGGTTTAATGACGGAAGGATACCCAGCACAAGATGCCAACCGCACTTGAGGGTGCTCGCAGGAGCACGCCTCCGGCCGAACTCGTGTCCAAACACGACTCGGAAGCCCTTCTCGGTCATGTCACGGCCTGGCTCGACGACGCCAAGGCGGAAAACGTGGTGGTGATCGACATCAGGGGGAAATCTTCCATCGGCGACTACATGGTGATCGCATCCGGACGCTCCGACCGGCACGTGGGCGCGATCGCCGACCAGATCCACCAGAAACTGAAAGACGCCGGCTTTGGCCGCACCCGCATCGAGGGTCAGCCCCAGTGCGACTGGGTGCTGATCGACATCGGCGACGTTGTCGTGCACGTGTTCCGCCCCGAGGTGCGTGAGTTCTACAACCTCGAGAAGATGTGGTCGGCCGAGCGTCCGAGCGAGCCCGTCACCCACTGACGCGGGCGCAGCGGCGGCGGCTGCCGGGCCGGGAGCCTGCCTCATGCGGCTGATCGTGGCCGCCGTCGGCCGCCTGAAGGATGGGCCGGAGCGGGTTCTTCTGGAGCGCTACCGGCAGCGGCTCGAAGCCTTGGGCAAGCGCCTGGGCCTGACGTCCATCGCCTGGCTGGAGACGCCGGAGAGCAGGGCTTCGTCGCCGGCGCAGCGGCTCAGCGAGGAAGGCGCCCGCCTTCTGAAGCTTGCTGCGGGCGCGGAGTTTGTCGTGGCCCTCGATGAGGGCGGCAAGCTGCTTTCAAGTCATCTGTTTGCCTCGACGCTCGGCAAGGCGCGCGACGCCGGCACCGGCGCGATGGCGTTCCTTGTCGGCGGGCCTGACGGCTTGTCGCCCGAGGTTTTGCAAGCGGCACGCCTCAAGCTGTCGCTGAGCGCGATGACGCTCCCGCACGGCCTTGCCCGCATCGTGCTCGCCGAGCAGCTCTACCGTGCGGCGACCATCCTCGCAGGACATCCCTACCACCGCGACTGACGGCGAAGACAAGTGGCTGGCGCGGCCGCTCAGTTGGCGCCTTCCAGCAGGCGCCGCGCGATGACCTGCGCCTGGATCTCAGCAGCACCCTCGAAAATGTTGAGAATGCGGGCGTCGCAAAGCACGCGGCTCACCGGATATTCGAGTGCGAAGCCGTTGCCGCCGTGAATTTGCACCGCATTGTCGGCGTTGGCCCAGGCGATGCGCGCGCCGAGCAGCTTGGCCATGCCGGCCTCCAGATCGCAGCGCCGCCCCTGATCCTTCTCGCGGGCCGCGTAGTAGGTGAGCTGCCGCGCGACCATCGTCTCCACCGCCATCATCACGATCTTGTTGGCGACGCGCGGAAAGGCATAGATCGCCTTGCCGAACTGGTTGCGCTCCAGCGCGTACTTGAGCGCCAGATCCATCGCCGACTGCGCAACCCCGACCGCACGCGCCGCCGTTTGGATGCGCGCCGCCTCGAAGGTGGACATGAGTTGCTTGAAGCCCTGCCCCTCCACGCCGCCGAGCAACTGCGAGACGGGCACCTCGAAGCCGTCGAAGGAGATGTCGAACTCCTTCATGCCGCGGTAGCCGAGCACCTCGATCTCGCCGCCGGACATTCCCTTGGCCGGGAACGGATCGGCGTCCGTTCCGCGCGGCTTCTCGGCGAGCAGCATGGAGAGGCCCTTGTAGCCCGGCTCGGCGGGATCGGTCCGCACGAGCAGGGTCATCAGGTCGGCGCGCACGGGGTGCGTGATCCAGGTCTTCTGGCCGGTCACCTTGTAGACGTCGCTGTCGCGGATTGCGCGCGTCTTGAGGGATGCGAGGTCGGAGCCGGTATTCGGCTCGGTGAAGACGGCGGTCGGCAGGATCTCCCCCGAGGCGATGCGCCCGAGGTACTTGTCCTTCTGCTCCTGCGTTCCCGAACCGAGGATCAGCTCGGCGGCGATCTCCGAGCGCGTTCCGAGCGAGCCGACGCCGATGTAGCCGCGCGACAGTTCCTCGGAGACGACGCACATTGCCTCCTTGCCAAGCCCAAGCCCGCCGTGGGCTTCCGGCAATGTCAGCGCGAATACGCCGAGCTCCGACAGCTTCGCCAAAATCTCCGCGGGGATGTATTCGTTCTCGAGGTGCCACGTGTGCGCATGCGGAAGAACCTCCGCTTCCACGAAGCGCCGCATCTGCGTGCGCATCGCGTCGAGCGTCTCGTCCATGCCGGTGTCGCCGAACGTGGTGACGCCGGGCTGCGCGGCGATCAGCTCGGCCAGCCGGGCCTTGAGACGCGGCGCGGCCCCCAGCGTGACCAGCGCGTCCGTCTCATCCTCGAAACGGCGCATTTCAGCGCGCGCCACGCCGAGCGCGGGCAGGCGCGTCACCTCGCCCTGGCTCATCGGGATGCCGCCGGCGATCTGCGCAAGATATTCGCCGAACGCGACCGCCAGCAGGAGGTGCTCGATCTCGCCGCAGCGGCCCGCCGCTTCGAGCCGGCGCGCCCAGCCGAGCATCTGCCGCAGCGCCTCCACGTAGGTCGCGAGCCACGCAAGCCCGTGCGTGGCGGCCTGCGCCGCGTCGAGGTCGGCGCCGGTGGCGCTTTGTACAGCCGACTTGGCGAGATGCAGCAGCCGTTCGGCCGCGCCGACGGCGTCGCCGCAGCGCCCGAGCAGCGCGGCTGTATCGTTGGTCGCGATGCCGGCCGGGGCCGCAGCCGTCGCCGTCGTCATGCGGTGAACCTCTCTTTTGTGCCCAAGCGGCGCCCGTGTGCCGGACGATTGCGCGCACCATAGCGCCGGCCGTGACGCCTGCAACGGGAAGGTTGGCGGCAAGCCACGGGCCGCCGCGATGCCGGCTCGCCATGATCGATGATCACGCGCCGGTCAACGCCTTCAGGAAGCGCGCGACTGCATCGGGACGCTGCGGCGGCCGCTTGCCTTTGAACGCTGGCGCATGCGGCTCGACAATAGTGACGTCGGCTTCCTTGCTTCCCATGGCTCCGAGCGCCGGCTTGGGCGCCGCCGCAGACGGCGTGGCCGCTGCGGCGGGCTGCCGCGCAGCTGGCGGCCCGCGCACCAGGAACGATACCTGCGCCTGTTCCGTCTGCCCGGCGCCGGGCATGGGAGGCTCGCTTGCCGCCGTCTCCGAGGGCGAGGTGTTGGCCGCGGCAGACCCTTGATGCTGCGTAGCCTGAGCAGCGCGCTGCGCCATGGCATCCGCGTGGTGCAACAGGTCGATCGCCTCGCCGACAAGCTGCCGCGCGCGCCGCGCAATCCGCGTTTCAGCGTCCACCGGGGCCTGGCCGTGTGCCGCTTTGGCGCCTAAGGCGGTGTCGAGGCGCGCCCGCGCCGTTTCCAGCGCCTGCAGGGTTTCGGGGTCGTACACCGGCATTCGCGCCGCTCCACTCGGCGAACAGACAATTCGTAACCCTAGGCCACTTTCGTGACGCGCGTCTATTTCTCGGACGGCGATCGGGCCATTCCGGGGCAATGCCGCCTCTCGCGAGCAGGAACTCACGGCGGCGCTCGACGTCACCCGCATCGCCCGATACAAGGTGCTCGCGGCCCGGCCGGCGATACGCCCGCGCCGGCAGGCAGAAGAGAGGCCATGCTGTTCCGGCAGATCAAGTCGATCGTTCGCGCCGTCCACGAGCTGTTCGCCGACAGCGGTTTCTCGATGGCCGGCGCCGTGTCGTTCTCGTTCGTGCTGTCGCTGTTCCCGTTCTGCATCTTCGTCGGGTCGGTCGCGGCCTATCTCGGCGGCGAGGCGCTGGCGAAGGAAGGCATCGAGCAGCTCTTTCACATCTTTCCCGCCCCCGTGGCCGAGGTGCTGGCCCCCGAGGTGAAGGCGGTGATGGGCCAGAGCCGGTTCGGCCTGCTGACCGGCGGAGCGCTGATTGCCCTGTTCTTCGCCACTGGTGCCATCGAAAGCCTGCGGGCGGCGCTGAACATCGCCTACCGCGTGAAGGAGCGGCGCTCGTACATCCGCTGCCTGCTGCAGAGCGCATTTTTCGTCATCACCAGCTCGATCGGCATGCTGGTTTTGACCTGGGGCGTGGTGGTGGGACCGATGGAAGCGGCGCGGCTGAAGCCGGAACTGGCGTTGTGGCTCGCCGAGCCGGGCTGGATGGAATCCATCCTGCGCTATCTGCTGGTCGGCGGGGCGATCGGCGCCCAGCTCATCACCTACCACCTGTGGCTCGCCGCCGGCCGCCGCTCTCTGGGCGAAGTGATCCCCGGCGTGCTGCTCAGCATGGTGCTTTGGATCCTGACCGCCAGCCTGTTCGGCTCGTGGCTCACCATCAGCAACTATTCGCGCTTCTACGCGGGCCTGACCAAGATCATGAGCGCGCTCGTGTTCTTCCAGGTGTCGGCGATCATCGTCATCCTGGGCGCCGAGCTCAATCGCGGATTGATGGAGGTGCGGCGCCGCATGGCTGCGGACACCCTCGCACACGGATTGCCGCCGTCGCGGGCGAGCTACGGCGTGGACGCCTAGCGCGCGGCTCAGCCGAAGCGCTTGCGGCTTTCCTCCAAGACATCCTCGAAGGTGCGCAGGCCCGTGGTCGGGGCGCTCACCAGCACCGCCATGTTGCCGGGCCGATGCTCGTTCTTCCACATGCGCATGTGCGCCTTGGGAATCTGAGTCCAGGGGAACACCTCGGACATGCAGGGGTCGATGCGCCGCTCCACCACCAGCTTGTTGGCCTGCGCCGCCTGCAGCAGGTTGGCGAAGTGCGAGCCCTGCACGCGCTTCTGGTGCATCCACAGGTAGCGGGCATCCATGGTGAGGTTGTAGCCCGTGGTGCCGGCGCAGATCACCACCATGCCGCCGCGCTTCACCACGAACACCGAAACGGGGAAGGTGGCCGCGCCCGGGTGCTCGAACACGAAGTCGACGTTGTTGCCCTTGCCGGTAATCTCCCAGATGGCGGCGCCGAACTTGCGCACCTCCTTGAACCACGCGTCATATTCAGGCGTGCCGACCTTCGGCAGCTCGCCCCAGCAGGTAAACTTCTTGCGGTTGATGACGCCGCGCGCGCCGAGCTGCATGACGAAGTCGCGCTTGTCGTCCTCCGACACGACGCCGATGGCGTTGGCGCCCGAGGTCGCAATGAGCTGCACCGCCATCGAGCCGAGCCCGCCGGACGCGCCCCAGACAAGGACGTTGTGGCCTGGCCGCAGCACGTGCGGGCGGTGGCCGAACAGCATGCGATAGGCGGTTGCCAGCACGAGGGTGTAGGAGGCGCTCTCCTCCCAGGTCAGGTGCTTCGGCCGCTCCAGGAGCTGGCGGTCCTGCACGCGGCAGAACTGCGCGAACGAGCCGTCGGGCGTCTCGTAGCCCCAGATGCGCTGGCTCGGCGAGAACATCGGATCGCCGCCGTTGCATTCCTCGTCGTCGCCGTCGTCCTGGTTGCAGTGGATGACGACCTCGTCGCCCACCTTCCATCGCTTCACCTTGGAACCGACCGCGTAGACGATGCCCGACGCGTCGGAGCCGGCGACGTGATAGGGGTTCTTGTGCACGTGCTTGATGGGCGAGATGGGCGTGCCGAGCGATGCCCACACGCCGTTGTAGTTGACGCCCGCCGCCATCACGAGAACGAGCACGTCGTGGCTGTCGAGCTCCCAGGTGGGCAGCACCTCGATCTGCATCGCCTGGTCGGGCGGTCCGTGCCGCTCTGCGCGGATCGACCAGGCGTACATCTTCTTCGGCACATGTCCGAGCGGAGGAATCTCGCCGATCTCGTAGAGGTCCTTGAGCGCCGCGCCGGTGGTGGCCGCAGGCGGGACGGCGGACGCGGCCGCCGCCGCTGTCATGGGCACCACGTTGCTGTTGCCGGCGCCAGCCGTAGCCGCTGCCTGCCGGGAGGAGGAGGACTCCCGCTTCGAAGATTTCGGTTGTGCCGCCATGCTCAGTACTCCCGATGCCCCGTCCGCCCGCGACAAACAACGCCAAGCAGGCCCTAATGTTGCATTGCCGCAAAGTCCGACAGAAAGCGCCCGCGCTCAAGCCGTTTTTTGCGTTGCACACGCAGGAGCAGGTCAAGGCCGCCTTAACTCGCCTGGGCTATGCTGCAGGATCGGGGCCAGGCACCAGCCTCCGCTAGTTGTTTCGAGTTCTCGCACCATGTCCGTGTTGCTGAAGCACATCGACGGCATCCTCTCGATGGATGTCGCCACCCTCGTCGTAATTGCCGTGCTATGCGCGGCAGCGAGCTGGATCATCAAGGAGTACTTGTCCAATCCCTTGATGTTCATGGTTGTATTCCCGGTCCTCTTCTGTATTTCCGTGTTGATCCAGTACGCCTTTATTCTTGGCGAGTTCTATGCGCCCAACAGGATCGACCAGTGGCTGATGTGGACGATCCTGGCCGGCATCGGTGGAACCGTGCTGGGAACCGTCATCGTCGGGCTGTGCTGCATGCTGCAGGAAGCGCGGCGCAAGCCGTTCAAGCCGCGTCCCGACCCGGCGGTTCGCCGCGCGGCCGGCCTGGACTAGGCGGCGGCGACGCAGGTTCGGCTTGCGCCCCGGCCAACGCCGGTTACCCTGCAATTTCCGCAGGTGCGAACATAAGGAGACGCGGTCGCCATGACCCGCCGGCGCAGCGCCACGCCCGAAAAACCGGCCCCGCAACGGGATAAGCCCTGGCTGATCCGCACCTACGCGGGGCATTCCACGGCGGCAAAGTCCAACGCCCTCTACCGCAAAAACCTGGCGAAAGGTCAGACGGGCCTCTCCATCGCCTTCGACCTGCCGACGCAGACCGGCTACGACGCCGACCATGAACTGGCGCGCGGCGAGGTGGGCAAGGTCGGCGTGCCGATCTCGCACCTCGGCGACATGCGCACGCTGCTCGCCGGCATACCGCTGGGAGAGATGAACACCTCGATGACCATCAACGCCACCGCGGCGTGGCTGCTGGCGCTGTATGTGGCGATGGCCGATGAGCAGGGCGTGCCGCGCACCAGGCTGACCGGCACCACGCAGAACGACATCATCAAGGAATATCTCTCGCGTGGCACCTACGTGTTTCCGCCCGAGCCGTCGCTGCGGCTGATCAAGGACACCATCGTCTTCACCTGCACGGCGATGCCGAAGTGGAACCCGACCAACGTGTGCTCCTACCACCTGCAGGAGGCGGGGGCGACGCCGGTGCAGGAGCTGGCCTTTGCGTTGGCGACGGCGCAGGCGGTGCTCGATGCCGTGAAGGCCTCCGGAGAGGTGGCGGAAGACGCCTTCGGCGCGGTGGCAGGGCGCATCTCGTTCTTCGTCAACGCCGGGCTCAAGTTCATCACCGAGCTGTGCAAGATGCGCGCGTTCGCCGAGCTGTGGGACGAGATCACCGCCACGCGCTACGGGGTGAGCGATCCCAAGCACCGGCTGTTCCGCTACGGCGTGCAGGTCAACTCGCTGGGTCTGACCGAGCAGCAGCCGGAAAACAACGTCTACCGCATCCTGCTGGAGACGCTGGCGGTCACGCTGTCGAAGAAGGCGCGCGCACGGGCCGTGCAGCTTCCGGCGTGGAACGAGGCGCTGGGCCTGCCGCGGCCGTGGGACCAGCAATGGTCGCTCAGGATGCAGCAGATCCTGGCCTACGAGACGGATCTGCTGGAGTACGAGGACATTTTCGACGGCTCGGCGGTGATCGAGCGCAAGGTCGACGAGCTGAAACGGCAGGCGCGCGAGGAGCTGGCGCGGCTCGACGCCATGGGCGGCGCGGTCGCGGCGATCGACTATATGAAGCGCGCGCTGGTGGAGAGCAACACGCAGCGCCTGCAGCGCATCGAGGCCGGCGAGCAGATCGTGGTCGGCGTCAACCGCTGGACGGAGACGGAGCCATCGCCGCTCTCGGCCAGCGAGGCCGCGATTGAGGCCGTCGACCCGAAGATCGAGAAGGAGCAGGTGGCGCAGCTTCAGGCGTGGCGCAAGGCGCGCGACGCCAAGGCGGTCAAGGCGGCCCTGGCCGAGCTGGAGCGGGCCGCAAAGGAAGGCTGCAACATCATGGAGCCGTCGATTGCCTGCGCCAAGGCGGGCGTGACGACAGGCGAATGGGGCGGCGTGCTGCGCGGCGTGTTCGGCGAGTACCGGGCGCCAACGGGCGTCGCGCGCGCAAGCACGGCGACCAGTCCCGGCGACGTCGCCGCGGTGCGCGCCGAGGTCGATCGCGTCTCGGAAAAGCTCGGCCGGCGGCTGAAACTGCTGCTCGGCAAGCCGGGCCTCGACGGACACTCCAACGGCGCGGAACAGATCGCCGTGCGCGCCCGCGACTGCGGCATGGAGGTTGTGTACGAGGGCATCCGCGTGACGCCCGCGCAGATCGTGCGCGCGGCGATGGACGAGGCGGTGCATGTCATCGGCCTGTCGATCCTTTCGGGAAGCCACGTGCCGCTGGTCGAGGACATCATGCAGCGGCTGCGCAAGGAGGGCCTCGACGAGGTGCCCGTGATCGTCGGCGGCATCATCCCGCCCGACGACGCCAACACGCTGAAAGGGCTCGGCGTGGCGGCCGTGTACACCCCGAAGGACTTTCATCTCAACGCCATCATGCTGGACATGGTGCGGCTGGTGGATGGCCTGCCCCGGGCGGCGTGACAGCCTGCGCGCTACCTGAGCGTGCCCCGCTGTGATAACGAACACGGACGAAGCGGCGCGCCCGAACGCGGGCTCTCAGCGGGAAAATCCATCATGGCCAGCTACGACCTGATCGTCATCGGCACGGGCCCCGGCGGCTACGTCTGCGCCATCCGCGCCGCGCAGCTCGGCTTGAAGGTGGCGGTGGTCGAAAAGCGCGCGACCTTCGGCGGCACGTGCCTCAACGTCGGCTGCATTCCCTCCAAGGCGATGCTGCACGCCTCGGAGGCCTTCGAGGAGGCCGCACATGCGTTCGCCGGCATGGGCATCGAGGTGCCGCCGCCGAAGCTCGACCTCGCCAAGATGCTGGCGTTCAAGGACCAGGGGGTGAAGAGCAACGTCGACGGCGTCGCCTATCTGCTCAAAAAGAACAAGGTCGATACCATTCACGGCACCGCCACCGTGCTGGGTCCGGGCAAGGTCGGCGTGGCGCTGGCTGACGGCGGCGACAAGCAGCGCCTGGAGTGCAAGTCGATCGTGATTGCCACTGGCTCGGACGTGGCGCGGCTGCCGGGCGTCAATATCGACGAGGAAAGCATCGTGTCGTCGACCGGCGCGCTGTCGCTGCCCAAGGTCCCCAAGCGGCTGCTGGTCATCGGTGCCGGGGTGATCGGGCTGGAGCTGGGATCGGTGTGGCGGCGGCTGGGCGCCGAGGTGCTGGTGGTGGAGTATCTCGACCGCATCCTGCCGGGCACCGACCTCGAGGTGGCGCGCAGCCTGCAGCGCATCCTGATGAAGCAGGGCATGAGCTTCAAGCTGGCGAGCAAGGTGACCGGCGTGGTCCGCAACGGCGCCGGCCACAGGATCAGCATCGTGCCGGCGGCTGGCGGCGAGACGACGAGCGTGGACGCCGACGTCGTGCTCGTGGCGATTGGGCGCGTCCCCTATACGGAGGGGCTCGGGCTCGATGCGGCGGGCGTCAAGCTCGACAACAAGCGCCGCGTGGTGGTGGATGAGCATCTGCAGACCAGCGTGCCCGGCATCTATGCGATCGGCGACGTGATCGCGGGGCCAATGCTGGCGCACAAGGCGGAAGACGAGGGCGTCGCCGTCGCCGAGACGCTGGCGGGCCAGGCCGGGCACGTGAACTACGACGTCATTCCGAACGTGATCTACACCTTTCCGGAAGTTGCCACCGTCGGCAAGAGCGAGGAGGAGCTGAAGGCCGCCGGCATCGCCTACAAGGTGGGCAAGTTTCCGTTCACGGCGAACGGCCGCGCCAAGGTCAACAAGACCACCGATGGCTTTGTGAAGATCCTCGCCGACGCCAACACCGACCGCATCCTCGGCGTGCACATGATCGCCGCCGCGGCGAGCGAGATGATCGCCGAGGCCGCCGTGATCATGGAGTTTGGCGGCTCGGCGGAAGACCTGGCGCGCACCTGCCACGCCCACCCGACGCTGACGGAGGCGGTGAAGGAAGCGGCGCTCGCGGTGGACAAGCGGCCGATCCACATATGAGTGCTGCCGTTGCGGCGTCCGTGGCCGCAAGCGGCGCGCACGGGCCGTACTAGGCGGCCGCATCCTCCTGCTGCGCCGCGCCGGCAAAGCGCGCCAGATCGACGATGTCGGCCAACATGACGCTTGATGGCGTATTCAACTCATCGACGATGGTGAAGTGGTTGGTGCCGAAGATCTCCACACAGCGCGCGTCAAGACCGGCCAGGCTCCAGGCCTGCGCGATTTCGCTCGCCTGGCGATGGTACTCCACCCCCTCCTCGTCGCCGACGGCGGCGACGAAGCGGCGTGACTTCGGCGGCGGCGGCCAGAACAGCGGGCTCGCAGTGCGCGCGGTCTGCACCGTCATCTTCACCAAATCGTTGATGGTGGTGCCGACCAGCGGCGGCAGGTCGTAGAGCCCGCTGATGGCGTAACCGGCGCGGACCAGATCGGCGGGGACGCCTGCGATCTTGCTCCAGTCGGTGGCCACCATGGCGGCGGTGAGATGGCCGCCGGCGGAGTGGCCGACGACGACCGGGTGCTTCTTCGTCTCCGCCCACAGTGCGGCGAGGAACGTCTGCAGTTCGGCGACGATGTCCATCACCGTCACCTCGGGGCACAACGAATAGGAGGGAAGCGCGACCGAAACGCCCTTGGCGTTCAGCTCGCGAGCGACGAAGGAGTAGTCCTTGCGGTCGCCACGTTGCCAGTAGCCGCCATGGATATAGACCGCGAGCGGGGCGTCGGGCGCTTCGGCGGGAAACAGGTCGTAGCGATGGCGCGGGCCGGGCCCGTAGCTGAGATCGAGGCGGGCGTGGGTGGCCAGCCGATACCCGGACGACAGCATCTGCCAGCGCTCGGCAATCTCGGGCCATTCCGGCACGCGCCGGCGATTGTTGTACTCGGCTTCGTAGTCGATCCCGGCCATGGCGTGTGGTTCCCTCTCAGGCGGCAGCGGCGGTGCTCGTGCGGGCATCCTCCACAATCATGTCGGCTGCCTTCTCGCCGATCATGATGGTTGGTGCGTTGGTGTTGCCGGAAACGATGGTCGGCATGACCGAGGCGTCGGCGATGCGCAGGCCGGTGAGGCCGCGCACGCGCAGGCGCGAGTCGACCACGGCCCTGGCGTCGCTGCCCATCTTGCAGGTGCCGCAGGGGTGGAAGATGGTGGTGGCGTAGTCGCGCGCGTAGTCCATCAGCGCCGCGTCCCCCTCGACGGAGGGGCCCGGCAGATGCTCGCGCGTTACGTGCCGGGCGAACGCCGGCTGGCGCGTAACGCGGCGCAGCAGCTTCATGCCGTCCAGCAGCACGCGCCGATCGGCCTCCGCTTCTAGATAGTTGGAAACGATGCGCGGCGGCGCGGCCGGATCGGCGCCGGCGATGGCCAGCGTGCCGCGGCTCTCGGGGCGGAGCTGGCAAACCGAGGCCGTCACGCCGAGAAACCTGTGCAGGCCCTGCCCCGGCCGGTCGGCGCTGAGCGGCAGGAAATGGAACTGCACGTCAGGCTGCTCGAGGTCGGGCCGCGAGCGGGCGAATGCACCCACGGCGCCGGCGCCGATGGTGAGAATGCCGGTGCGTCTGAGCGCATATTCGAGGCCCGTGAGGAATTGCTGCCAGGGGCTGTGCCACACCTCGTTGAGGCTGCCGCGCGTGCGGCACTCGTAGACGAAGCGCACCTGCAAGTGGTCCTGCAGGTTCTCCCCCACACCCGGCAGCTCATGCCGGACCGGGACGCCAGCGGCCTTGAGAACGCCGGAAGGTCCGATGCCGGAAAGCTGCAGGATCTGCGGCGAGCCGATGGCCCCGGCGGCAAGCACGATCTCGCGCGCCGCCGTGATCCGCTCAGTGCCGGACGGCGTGCGGCAGAGCACGGCGGCGGCCCGCTTGCCCTCCAGCGACACGCCCTCCACGAGCGCGTCGGTGACGATGCGCAGGTTGGGACGGCCGCGCGCCGGCCGCAGGTAGGCGACGGCCGATGAGCAGCGGCGGCCGTTGCGGTTGGTGAGTTGGAAGTAGCCCGCGCCCTCCTGCGAGGCGCCGTTGAAGTCGCGGCTGCGCGGGATGCCCGCTTCCTCGCAGGCGGCGATGAAGGCTTCGCACAGCGCATTGGCCGGCAGGCGCACGTCCGACACCGAAAGCGGCCCGCCGGTGCCGTGGTAGGCATCGGCGCCGCGCTCCTGGTCCTCGGAGCGCTTGAAATACGGGAGCACATCCGCATACGACCAGCCGACGTTGCCGAGCTGGCGCCATACATCATAGTCCTGCGCCTGGCCGCGCACGTAGAGCAGGCCGTTGATGGCGCTGGAGCCGCCGAGCACGCGCCCGCGCGGCCAGTTGATGATGCGGTTGTTCAGGTGCGGCTCGGGGCCGGAGCCGAACTGCCAGGTGACCGACGGATTGGAGAAGTTGCGGTAGTAGCCGGCCGGAATGTGGATCCAGGGGCTTCGGTCGCGGCCGCCGGCCTCGATCAGCGCGACCCGAACGGTGGGGTCGGCGCTGAGCCGGTTGGCGAGCACGCAGCCCGCCGATCCGGCGCCAACGACGACATAATCGAACGCACGCTCGCCCATTTCCCGACGCGTCTCCCCAGGATGCCGGCTGGGACTGTAGGGCGGGCGAAGCGCCATGCCAAGGAGACGTAAGCGGAGCTGTAGGGCGCAGCGCGCGCATCAGCCCTGCGGGCGGTGCACCAGCATGGGCGCGCAACCGCAGACGCGGCGCGTGCGGCGGCTTGATCGCGCGTGCGTTCCGGTGTCCCATCCACGCCACGATTCGGCAGCAGCCTGGGCCCCGAGTCGCATCGGTGCCGGCGGCGGACCACGGCACGCTCGGCGGAGGACAGCCATGTTCGCTTCCCGCAAGAAGCAGGACGGATTCGAGTGGCACAAATATATCCGCACCACCATCAAGCTGCGGCGTGATGCGCGGCGGCAGAAGGTGGAGGATGCGCGGCGCGCCGCAGCCCAGCAGATGAACGCGGCGGGTTCGGCGCTGGCGCAGGGCTCGCGTGCGGCCGGTGCGGCGGCGGCACAGGGCGCCCGCGCAGGCGTCGGTGCCGCCGGGCTGTTGGCGCAGCAGACCGGCAGCATGCTTTCGGCATTGGCCACGATCCTGGCGCAGAAGATCGCGGTCGCCTCCCGCCCCCTGATTGCAATTCTGGCGCAGCCCAACATCGGCGGACCGCTGGCGCTGGCAGCAGGAATTGCCCTGGGCGCGGCCATCGGGCGGGGACGCGGCATCGGCATGGACGGCGAGGCGCTGGCGACCCTGGCGATCGGCATCGGCCTGCTCATCGCGGTGCTGCCCATGATCTCGCAGGCGACGGGCATCGGCATGCCCCGCATTCCGGGCGTCACCGGCGGGCGGGTGCTGCTGACGGTGGCGGCGGCGGTGCTGGCCGGCGGCCTTGCCTGGATGACGCGAGGCGGCCTGCACAGCCCGATCTCGCTCGCCAACATGCCGCTGATCGGCGGCGGCACGCCGCTGCGCGGCCGCGCCGAGGCGGTCGGCGGCGACCTCTTGCGCGTCGGCGGCAGGGTGGTGCGGCTCGCCGGCATCGAGGCGCCTGAGCCCGAGCAGCGCTGTGGCCGCAGCGGCGCGCGGCAATGGCGCTGCAGCGCGGCGGCCGAAGCGGCGCTGGCGCGGCTGGTGCACGGGCGAACCGTGTCGTGCTCGCCGAGCGGGACCGACAACGCCGGACGGCCGCTGGCCTACTGCTCGAGCGGCCACACCGACGTCAATGCGGAAATGGTGCGCAAGGGATACGTGTTCGCCGCCGACGGCCTGTTCGCCCGCTACGCCAGCGCCGAGCAGGAGGCGCGCAGCGCCAAGGCCGGCGTGTGGAGCGGCGACGTGCAGCGGCCGGCGGACTTCCGGGCGAGGCTATGGGACGAGGCCAAGCGGCATGCGCCGGATGGGTGTCCCATCAAGGGCCAGGTGGCGGGCGGCGCGCGCGTGTACGTGCTGCCATGGTCGCCCGAGTACGGCCGCGCCCGCGTGCAGAAGGCGCGCGGCGAGCGCTGGTTCTGCTCGGAGGAAGACGCGGTGGCGGCCGGATTCCGGCCTGCGGACGAACGCGGCTGACAAGTTCACCCCTGATCGGGCTTACCTATCCGCCTGTGCGGGGGAAACCCCTTCGTCATGGCGGAGCCACGTTCCACAGGGACGCGCTTGGAGAGGTTGTCATCCCGGACGTCGCGCAGCCGCGATCCGGGACCCAGGGCCAAGAAAAGAGGGCGGCATCACATGCTCGAGGGCATCCGTTCACGATGATGGTTGCCTGGCCCTGGATCCGCGTCGTGCCGAGGGCATGCTTTCAGCATGACGCCGGCCGACAGGCGTTGCCCGCAGACGGGCGTGCGGGGCGATTGGAGATCGCGGCAGGGTGCACTATGTAAGGGCGCCGCACCGAAGCTGGCGAGGATGAGATGCAAAGCCGCTGGAACGACGCCGACGCCGCCCGGGCGGTCGAGAGCTACGCCAAGAAAGGCGTGAGCGAGCCGCTGGCGCTGCGCACCTATACCACCCGGCTGCTGGGCGGCGACCCGCTGCTGGTGCTGCACGGCGGCGGCAACACCTCGTTGAAAACCGAAATGCGCGACGTGCTCGGCGAGACGCACGAGGTGCTCTGCGTCAAGGGTTCCGGCTGGGACATGGGCACCATCGAGCCGGCCGGGCTGCCGGCGGTGAAGCTCGCGCCCCTGCGCCGCCTGCGCGCGCTCGATAAGCTCGCCGACGAGGACATGGTCAACTTCCAGCGCACCAACCTGCTCGATGCGAGCGCGCCCAATCCGTCTGTGGAGACGCTGCTGCATGCCTTCCTGCCGCACACCTTCATCGATCACACGCATGCGGCGGCCGTGCTGAGCCTCGTCGACCAGCCCAACGGCCGCGAGCTGGTGGAAGAGGTCTATAACGGCAGCATGGGCTTCGTGCCCTATGTCATTCCCGGGTTCGGCCTGGCGAAGCTCGCGGCGCAGGTGTACGAGGCCAAGCCCGACGTCGAAGGCCTGATCCTGCATAAGCATGGCATCTTCACCTTCGGCGACAGCGCGCGGGAAGCCTACGAGCGCATGATTGCCATGGTGTCGCGCGCCGAGGCGCGGCTGGCGCGGGGGCGGCGCAACGTGTTTGCCGCATCCCGCCTGCCCGCCGGACTGGCGACGGCCGCTCAGATCGCGCCGATCCTGCGCGGGGCGTGCGCCATTGCCCCCGACGCTCCCGGCGGCGAGCCGAAACGGATGCTCGCCACGTTCCGCAGCGGCGATGCGATCCTGAACTACGTCAATGGCTCCGAGCTCGCCGACTACAGCCAGCGCGGCGTGGTGACGCCCGACCACATCATCCGCACGAAGAACAGGCCGCTGATCGTGCCGGCCCCGGTGGCGGGGTCGCTGGAGGATTTCGCCAAGGCCGTGCGCGCCGCCGTGGCGGACTACGCTGCGGCCTACGACGCCGTGTTCGCGCGGCAGAACCCGCGCGCCGGCAACAGCAAGATCAAGCTCGATCCCGTGCCGCGCGTGGTGCTGGTGCCCGGCGTCGGCCTGTTCGGGCTGGGGCGCACCCACAAGGACGCTGCCATCGCAGCCGACCTTGCGGAAAACGCCATCCGCATCATCACCGACGCCGAGGCAATCGGCCACTATGAGCCGCTGGGCGAGGCCGACTTGTTCGACGTCGAATACTGGAGCCTGGAGCAGGCCAAGCTCAAGGGCGCGGTGCCCAAGCCGTTCACCGGCCAGGTGGCGGTGGTGACCGGCGCCGGCAGCGGCATCGGCAAGGCGACCGCGCAGGCGTTCTCAGCGGAAGGGGCGGCCGTGGCCGTGCTCGACCGCGACGGGGCGGCCGCGGCGGCCGTCGGCAAGGCCATCGGCGGGCTCGGCCTTGCCTGCGACGTGACGAAGGCGGAGGACGTCGATCGCGCCTTTGCCCGGATCGCCGAGCACTTCGGCGGCGCCGACATCCTCGTGTCGAACGCGGGCGCGGCGTGGCAGGGCCGCATCGGCGAGGTCTCCGAGGCCGTGCTGCGCCAGTCGTTCGAGCTCAACTTCTTTGCGCACCAGCGCGTGGCGCAGGCGGCGGTTGGCATCATGCGCAAGCAGGCAACCGGCGGCGTGCTGCTGTTCAACATTTCCAAGCAGGCGGTCAATCCGGGCCCGGATTTCGGGCCTTACGGCCTGCCGAAGGCGGCGACGCTGTTCCTGATGCGGCAGTATGCAGTCGATTATGGCGCCGACGGCATCCGCGCCAATGGCGTCAACGCCGACCGCATCCGCACGGGGCTGCTGACCGGCGAGATGGTAGCCCAGCGCTCCAAGGCGCGTGGCGTGAGCGAAGCGGAGTACATGGGCGGCAATCTGCTCAAGCGCGAAGTGACGGCGGCCGACGTGGCGCAGGCGTTCGTGACCCTCGCCAAGGCACGCAGCACGACGGGGCACATCGAGACGGTGGACGGCGGCAACATCGCCGCGGCGCTGCGCTA
>DASZQG010000006.1:0-21278 GCA_035550075.1 Hyphomicrobiaceae bacterium
TCTCGCTTGCCGACGGCACGGTTGCCGGCATCGACGTGCCGAAGATACTCGACGGGCTGGCCGCCGGGCACCTGTCGGGGCTCGCGCCGACGCCGGAGGACCGCACCGCCTTCGAGCAGCTTGCCGCCACCTTCGTCATCGCCGACGGCGTCGCGCGCAACCAAGACCTGCGCCTGACGAGCTCGCGCTTGGCCGCGTCGGGCGCGGGCACCGTCAACCTTCCGCTGCGCCACCTCGACTACACGGTGCACCCGAAAGTAGTGTCGCCGGCGGGCGCGGAGCCGGGTAAGGGCGCCGGCATCGACCTTTCGGGACTCGAAATTCCAGTCCAGATCGTCGGACCGTGGGACAAGCCAGCCTTCAGGCCAGACTTGAAGGGCTTGCTCGCCTCCGATCAGGCGGCGCAGGCGATCAAGCGCATCGGGCGAAATCTGAAGTCGCAGGAGGTGCAGGATGCGCTGCGCGGTCTGCTGAGCGGCGAGCAGCGCGCGAAACCGCGCGACCTCATCGAGAAACTTCTGAAGAAAGAGTAAGCGCGCTCCGACGCGCCTGCGACGACAAAACCTCGGCGAAAAATCTGTCGGTGGGGCAATTTTCTCTTGCGAAGGTGGCGAATTGACCTCATATCACCGGTCTCCGTTTGCCTCGCGTGTCAAGTGATTCGTGAGGCAGCGGGTTTGGCTGTCTGCTGGTTGGGGAGGGGTCCTATGGCCTACACCGATTCCCTCTTCCAATTGGGGATGGACTTGACCCGTTCAAGCACCGCCCAAAAGGAAGATCATGGTCAAAGCGCGCCCGTAGCGCACGAAGACAGGAAAGACTACTTCATCGAGCGTGATGGGGTCCGGTTTGCGGGCACTCATCTGATTATCGACCTGTTCGGCGCTAGGCGGCTTGACGATCTCAAGCACATCAAAGAGACGCTGAAGCGTTGCGTAGAAGTGGCGGGAGCTACGCTGCTGCACATCCATCTGCACCACTTCACGCCCAATGGCGGCGTGTCGGGTGTGGCGGTGCTGGCGGAGAGTCACATCTCCATCCATAGCTGGCCCGAGGTCGGCTACGCGGCGCTCGATGTCTTCATGTGCGGCGGTGCCAATCCGCACGCGACAGTCGATGTGCTGAAGGCGGCATTCCGGCCCGACGGCATCGAGGTCAAGGAGCATCTGCGCGCCGACAAGATGACGGAGCGCGGCTGGAAGGCGGCGCCGAAACGGACGCCGAGCCGCGAAAAAACGAAAAGGGCGGCCTGAGACGGCCCGCCAGGCTAGAAACAGCGAGCGCGCGCGCCCTGCGGCGCGCGCGCTCGTATCGTTTGGTTTGCGCCCGCTGCACGGCGGCGGGCGGTGTAAGCTCGAGGGGCTGTCATGCCGCGCTGGATCGAGGAAACCTTCCACCCCCATTGGCGCGTGCGTCTCGAGGCCAGCAGCGTGCTGCACGAGATGAAGACTGCGCACCAGCACCTCGTCATCTTTACAAACGAAACTTGGGGTACGGTGCTGATGCTGGACGGCGTGTGCCAACTCACCACCTCCGATGAGTTCATCTACCACGAGATGATGGCGCATGTGCCGCTGATGGCGCTGGCCCGGCCGCGGCGTGTGCTGGTGGTGGGCGGCGGCGACGGCGGCGTGCTGCGTGAGGTGCTCAAGCATCCCTCCGTGCAGAAGGCGACTCTGTGCGAGATCGACCGCGCTGTGATCGACCTGTCGCTCAAGTACTATCCCGAGATCGCCGGCAACGCGTTCGATGACCCGCGCGCCGATATCGTCATCGCCGATGGCCTTAAATACGTCGCGGAGACCAAGGAGCGGTTCGACGCCATCATCGTCGACAGCTCGGAGCCGATCGGCCCCAGTGCCGTGCTGCATACGCCCGAGTTCTTCGCCGACTGCAAGCGCGCGCTGAAGGGAGGCGGCATCCTCGTCACTCAGAACGGCCTGCCGTTCCTGTTTCCGGATCACCTGCAGGCGACCACCGCCATTTTTGCCTCCCTGTTCAAGCGGGCGGCGCCGTATCTGTGCACCCAGCCGTGCTACTTCGGCGGCCCGTTCGCGCTCAATCTCGCCACCGACGACAAGGGCGTGCTGAAGCTCGACGCCAAGGACCTCGAGAAGCGGCGGCGCAAGCGCGAGGTGACTGACCTTCGCTACTGGACGCCCGAAGCGCACATTGCCGCGTTCGCTCTACCGGCCTATGCCCGCAAGGTGGCCGACGAGGCGATCGCCGAGGGCCGCGGCAAGGGCCACACCGCCAAGGCGCATGCGCGGCTTACCGGCGCCGGGGGCAAGTCGAAACGCAAGGGCCGCCAGGCGTAGGCGGCGCTGCGGCCGTCAGCCCCGGTTCAGGCCCTTCTGCGCCAGGGAGGAAAGGTATTCCGCCCAGCGCTTGTCGCGCTCGCGGTCCAGCGTCTGCAGATACGACCACGCGTAGAGGCCGGTGTCGTGGCCGTCGTCGAACACGATGCGTACGGCATAGTTGCCGACGGGCTTCAACTCCCTGATTTTCACGTTGCGCTTCCCGCCGACCGTGACCCGCTGCTCGGGCGAGTGACCCTGCACCTCGGCCGACGGGCTCATTACGCGCAGCATCTCCGCCGACAGCTGGAACGGCCGCGCGCCCTCGAAGGCAACCTCGAGCTCGGTCTGGCCGGGGCTGACGGTGAGCCTCGGCGGCTTCTCGCGCGCGCCCGTCGTCGCCTGCAGCTCGTTCCATGCCTTGACCGCGATGTCCCGGTAGGCCTGGGCGTGCGGGCTGTCCGGCTGGGTCGCCACGATCGGCCGGCCCTCGTCGGAGGTCGAGCGAATGTCGGCGTGCAGGGGCACGCCGCCCAGGAACGGGATGCCGAGCTTCTCGGCCTCCAGCTTCGCCCCGCCATGGCCGAAGATCTCGGAGCGCTCGCCGCACTTCGGGCACACGAAATAGCTCATGTTCTCGACGATGCCGAGCACCGGCACATCGACCTTGCGGAACATGTTGAGGCCTTTGCGCGCATCGATCAGCGCGAGGTCCTGCGGCGTGGAGACGATGATGGCGCCGGAGAGCGGCACCTGCTGCGCCATGGTGAGCTGCACGTCGCCGGTGCCCGGCGGCATGTCGATCACCAGGACGTCGAGATCGCCCCAGGCCACGTCGCGCAGCATCTGTGTGAGCGCGGACACCACCATTGGACCGCGCCAGATGATGGGCGTTCCTTCATCCACCAGGAAGCCCATCGACATGGCCTTGAGGCCATAGCCATCCATCGGCCGCAGCCGCTTGCCGTCCGCCACCTGCGGACGCCCGGTCAGGCCGAGCAGGCGCGGCTGCGATGGGCCGTAGATGTCGGCGTCCAGGATGCCGGCCTTGAGGCCATTGGCCTGCAGGGCTAGCGCTAAGTTGACCGCCGTAGTCGACTTTCCAACTCCGCCCTTGCCGGAGGCGACAGCGATCATATGCTTGATGCCTGCCACCTGCTGCATCTGCCGGCCGGCCCCGGCTGCGTGCGCTGGAGGCGCTGGGGAAGCCGATGCGGTCTGCGCCGCCCGCGCCTGCTGCACCCGCAGGCTCTCCGGCGGGCCCGTCCTGGCCGCGGCGCCGCGGCCTGGAGGCGCGGCCCCGCGCGGGCGCTCGGCGGTTAGAACGGCGGTCACTGCTTTCACCCCGGCCATATCGCGCACGATTTTCTCGGCCGCCTGGCGCAGCGGCTCAAGCTCGGCTGCCCGTTCAGAAGGCACCGTGATCGAAAAGGAGACATGCTCGTTCCTGAGCAGGATTTCGGACACCAGGCCCAGGTCGACGATATTCCCTTCCAGGTCCGGACCGCGGACGTTCCGCAGCCGCTCTATCACCTCTTCCTTTGTCGTGGCCATCGGGGGGGTCTCCTGGGCATACGCCCGCCGCTTGACCGGACGGTTGTGGCCGGGAAAGCGCTGTTCCTCTGCCAAATAGGTCGATATGGTTACACCGCTGACCCTGGATGTAGCAGGGATGACACGTTATACAACGGTGCAAACTGGGATTAACAGCCCAGGCATACAAGAGGCGTGGGAGGAGCGATGAGAGGCTTGCTGACTTTTAGCCGCACGGTCGATGCGTTCAACAGCCGCATCGGCCGCATCGTTTCCTGGGCCCTTCTCCTCGCAATTTTGATCAGTGCGGCCAACGCCACGATCCGGAAGATCTTTGATACCTCCTCCAACTCGTGGCTCGAGGTGCAATGGGTGCTGTTCGGAGTCGTGTTCTTGCTGTGCGCGGCTTGGACGCTGATCGCCAACGAGCACATCCGCATTGATATCGTAAACAACCTGCTCCCCAAGGCCGTACGCAACTTGATCGACGTGATCGGTCATCTGTTTTTCCTCCTGCCGACCGCGTTCGCTCTCTCCTATCTCGGATGGCCGTTCTTTTGGAACTCGCTTCTGCAAAATGAGCAGTCCACCAACGCCGGCGGGCTGCCTGTCTACCCTTCGAAGCTCCTCATCCCCCTTGCCTTCACCCTGTTGTTCTTTCAGGGCATTTCAGAGCTTATCAAGCGCATCGCCATCATCAGCGGAAAGCTTGAAGACACCGTGTCGGGTGGCGGGCACCACGCGGCCGTCGAGGCAGAGGCGGAGCGTGTCTTGCAGCTTGCCAGGGAAGAGGCGGAAAAACGCGCCCAGGGCTGAGCAGCGCCGCCCGACCTGACCATGACCGATCCAGCACCGACCAGCATCCGCCGGAGCACCTGATATGGCCGAATTCATTGCGCACAACATGGCGCCGATCATGTTCGCAGCGCTTGTTGTGTTCCTGCTGCTCGGCTACCCCGTGGCGTTCTCCCTCGCGGCGGTCGGGCTGCTCTTCTTCATCGTCGGCGTCGAGCTTGCTCCGCTCTCGCATGGCGAGATCAGCCTTTATTGGCCCCTTCTGCAGTCGCTGCCCGAGCGCCTCTACGGAATTATGAACAACGAGGTGCTGCTGGCGGTGCCGTTCTTCACCTTCATGGGGTTGATCCTAGAACGATCCGGCATGGCCGAGGATCTGCTCGATACAATCGGGCAACTGTTCGGCACAGTCAGCGGCGGACTGGCCTATGCCGTGGTGTTTGTCGGCGCCCTGCTCGCCGCGACCACTGGCGTGGTTGCCGCTTCGGTTATTTCCATGGGTCTTATTTCGCTCCCCATTATGCTCCGCTACGGCTACGATCGGCGCGTAGCAACTGGCGTCATTGCCGCGTCCGGAACGCTGGCCCAGATCATCCCGCCGTCCCTCGTATTGATTGTCATGGCCGACCAGCTCGGCCGTTCCGTCGGCGACATGTACGAGGGTGCGTTCGTTCCGGGCATTGTGCTGGCAGGGCTCTATGCCCTCTACGTGTTCCTCGTCGGCAGGATTTCTCCGAAGGCCACGCCGGGGCTTCCGCCTGACGCCGTCGGCTTCCGCAAGAAGGATGGCTCGCGCGGCCTGACCTCGCTCGCCATCCTGGCGCTGGGGTCCACTCTCGTTGCCTATTTCACTATGCGCGAGCAATCCTATCGCGGGGCCGACTTCGTCATTCTGACGATGGCAGTTGGTATCGTCTGCGCGTTTGCGGTGGCGGTGCTGAACTGGGTTCTCGACAAGCTGACGGGCCTGAGATTTCTCTCGCCTATCGCCCAGCAGGTCACCTTCGTGATGGTGCCGCCGCTGTTTCTCATCTTCCTCGTGCTGGGCACCATCTTCATCGGCGTGGCGACTCCCACGGAGGGCGGCGCCATGGGCGCCACGGGCTCCATGGTGCTGGCGCTTTTCAAGCGCTACCTGGACCGGGATCCCAAGCGCTTCAACTTTCCGCTGCTGAAGCAGGCGGTGGAATCCACCGCCAAGCTGTCGTCATTCGTCGTGTTCATTCTGGTCGGCGCGCGCATTTTCTCGCTGACCTTCTACGGCGTGAACGGCCATGTCTGGGTCGAGCATTTGCTGACCTCGCTGCCCGGCGGCCAGACCGGCTTTCTCGTCTTCGTCAACCTGCTGGTGTTCTTCCTCGCGTTCTTCCTCGATTTCTTCGAGATCGCCTTCATCATCATCCCGCTGATCGGACCGGCCGCCGAGAAGATCGGCGTTGACCTGATCTGGCTGGGGGTGATGCTCGGCGTGAACATGCAGACGAGCTTCCTGCATCCACCGTTCGGGTTCGCCCTGTTCTACCTGCGCTCGGTGGCACCCAGGGAGCCCTACAAGGACCGCGTCACGGGCTTCATGACCGAGCCCATTACCACCGGCCAGATCTATTGGGGCGCCGTGCCCTTCGTTGTCATTCAGTGCTTGATGGTGGGGCTGGTCATAGCCTTCCCGAGCATGGTGATGCACTACAAAGCGGGCGTGAAGGCCGTCGATCCCAATACGATTGAGATCCGCATACCGTCCATGGGCGGCGGATCTGGCCAGCCGGGCGGCTTCAACATTCCTCCACCGAGCTTCGGCGGGCCCGGCGGTGGATCGGGCGCCCCGGGCCTTAACATCCCTCCACCACCGTTCGCACCCACGGCGCCGCCGGCAATCCCGCCTCCAGCAGCGCCCAAGGCGAACTAAGCACGGCTCTTCGGAAAAGAATGAGCCCGGGCGGTGTATCGCCCGGGCTTTTTGCCTGTGGAGCTTGAGGACGATCAGAGCGCGTTCTTGCGCTGCTGGATGATCATGTACTGATCGTACGTGCCATCGGCGACCTGCAGCCAGAGATACTGATCCTTGCGGAACGCCTTGATCGAATCCCAGATCTTCTTGAAGTCCGCATTCTTCGCGCTGATCTCGGCATACACCTCGTTGGCCGCCTTGTAGCAGGCGTCGAGGATCGGCTCGGAGAACGGCCTGAGCTGCGCGCCATTGGCTACGAGCCGCTTGAGGGCCTGCGGGTTCTGCGCGTCGTAGCGGCCCATTGTGTAGTTATGAGCCTCGGCGGCCGCCGCGTGGATGACCGCCTGATAGGTCTTCGGCAGCGACTCCCACTTGGCCTTATTGATGTGGAGGTGAAGCATGGTGCCGCCCTCCCACCAGCCGGGATAGTAGTAGAACTTGGCGACCTTGTAGAAGCCGAGCTTCTCGTCGTCGTAGGGGCCGACCCACTCGGCGGCGTCAATCGTGCCCTTCTCGAGCGCGGGATAGATATCGCCACCGGCGATCTGTTGCGGGACAATGCCCACGCGCGAGATGACCGCACCACCGAACCCGCCGATGCGCATTTTCACGCCCTTGAGGTCATCGGGCGTGTTGAGCTCCTTGCGGAACCAGCCGCCCATCTGCGCATTGGTGTTGCCGACCAGGACGCCGTAGAGGTTGTGCTTGGCGTAGAACTCGTTCATCAGCTTTTCGCCGTTGCCCTCGTTCCACCAGGCCACCTGCATTCTGCAGTTGAGGCCGAACGGCACCGCGCAACCGAGCGCATAGGTGGGGTCTTTGCCCCACATGTAGTACGGAGCCGTGTGGCAGAGCTCGACGGTGCCGCTGGCCACCGCGTCGGTGGCCTGGAGGCCGGGCACGATCTCACCCGCGGCGAAGCACTGGATCTGGAACTTGTTGTCGGTGGCGCTGGCCACGTATTTGGCGAACTGCTCGGCACCGCCATACAGCGTATCGAGGGACTTCGGCCAGCTTGCCGTCAGGCGCCATTTCAGCTCGGGCATCGACTGGGCGATGGCGGGCGCTGCGATGGCCGCGGCTGCCGTACTGGCGCCCGCGAGGCCTGCGGCCTTCATGAACTTCCGGCGACTAAGACTTCCCATGGTGCAAACCTCCTTGTGCGGCGTCAAAGCGTCTGCGGATGGTTGACATCCGCACTTGTTGTTGGGATGCGAGGTACGCTGAACGCGGACCGCATTGTGATGACCTTACGCTTGCGCCGCGGCGGGGCGAAGCCGTCTGTTCGTCGCATTCGTCTGCATCATGCCGTTGATCGGCATCCCATCCCTTCCTTCGGCCACTATAGACAGCGAAAAATGCTTGCTCAATCTGAGAATCTGTAAGGAAACGGCTTCGAGCAGATGCTTAACCCCCCGTCTCCTTGCACCGCCTGCTGCGAGCCTTTACATGCCTTGTAATCGTTCCATTGAGGAGCCAGGAACCCCGTGAAGGAGTTCGGCATTCGCCCCGATCCCGACGACCCCCGCCTGAGCGTGGCGGTGCGGGGTATCGACCAGGCGGGCCAGCCGGTCGAGACGGCGGTGGTGGTGGAGCGGCCGCTCACATTGTTTCTGAACTCGCGCGAAATCGTCACTATGATGACCATCGGCGACCGGCCCGACCTGCTGGCCGTCGGCTATCTGCTCAACCAGAACATGCTGAAGCCGGGCGACGAGATCACGGCCATCGACTACGAGGAAGACATCTCCACCATCGTCGTGCGGACCCGTAACGAGACCAACTTCGAAGACAAGCTGAAGAAGAAGACGCAAACCTCCGGTTGTGCCCAGGGCACGGTGTTCGGCGACCTTATGGAGGAATTCGACAGCATCCGGCTCAATCCGGCGGCCGAAGTGCGCACGTCCTGGCTGTATCAGCTCACCCGTAAGATCAACACCCAGCCGAGCCTCTACCTGAAGGCAGGGGCGATCCACGGCTGCGTGTTGTGTGAGCAGAACCGGCCGCTGATCTACATGGAGGACGTGGGCCGGCACAACGCTGTCGACAAGATCGCCGGCTACATGTTCCTGAATAACATCGCCCCCGGCGACAAGCTGTTCTATACGACCGGCCGGCTGACCTCCGAGATGGTCATCAAGACCGTGAAGATGCGCATCCCGGTGCTGATCTCGCGCTCGGGGTTCACGGCCTGGGGCGTGGAGCTGGCGCGGAAGGCCAACCTCACGCTGATCGGTCGGGCGCGCGGCAAGCGGTTCGTGGCCTTGGCCGGGCTGGAGCGCGTGGTGTTCGACGCCGACCCTGCGTCGGCCGAGGAGGAAGACCGGCGGCACGCGCGCAAGGGCAGCCACGCGGCCGTGGATTGAACGCCATGTCCTCGGCGGGGCCAGCCCAGCGCGACGTGACGGGGATCGTTTTGGCGGGCGGACTGTCGCGGCGCATGGGCGGCGGCGACAAGGGGCTGCGCGAGCTGGCGGGCAAGCCTATGCTCGGTCACGTCGTCGATCGGCTGCGGACGCAGGTGGGGCTGCTGGCGATCAACGCCAACGGCGATCCCACCCGCTTTGCCGCCTTCGCCCTGCCGGTGGTGCCGGACACCGTCGAGGGCTTCGCAGGCCCGCTGGCGGGGGTGCTGGCCGGAATGCGCTGGTCGGCGCGGAATGCGCCGCACGCACGCTGGATCGCAACAGCCGCGGGCGATGCGCCGCTGCTCCCTCGTGACCTGGTGGAGCGGCTGCGGGCGGCCGTCGAAGACAAGCCATCGGCTATTGCCCTGGCGCAGTCGAACGGCGAGCTGCATCCCGTGATCGGCCTGTGGCCCGTGGCGCTCGCCGACGACCTGGAGGCCGAGCTGCGCGCCGGCGTGCGCAAGGTGCTGCGCTGGACCGACCGGCATGGGACGATCGCCGTGCCCTTTGCGGCAGTGCGTATTGGCGACACGGACGTCGATCCCTTCTTCAACGCCAACACGCCCGAAGAGCTGGAAGGCCTGCGTGCGATGCTGTCCCGGGCCGCGCCATGAGCAAGGCAGGGGCGCCGCCGGTGATCGGCATTGTCGGCTGGAAGAAATCCGGCAAGACCACGCTGGTCGTGCGGCTGATCGAGGAGTTTGCGCGGCGCGGCCTTTCGGTCGGCACCGTGAAGCACGCTCACCACGATTTCAGGATCGACGACGCAGAGACGGACAGCGCCCGCCACCGCCGCGCTGGGGCCGCCCAAGTGGCGATCGTCTCGAGCGCACGCTGGGCGCTGGTCAATGAGCTGAAGGGGGCGCCCGAGCCGGCGCTCGAGGAGGTGATCGGCTGGCTCGGCCCGCGCGACCTCGTGGTGGTCGAAGGCTACAAGGGGGCGGCCATCCCCAAGATCGAGGTGCGCCGGACCGCCTCCCTCTCCAAGCGGCCGCTGGCGGCCGCCGATCCCCACGTTGTCGCCATCGCCGCCGATTTCGAGGTGGGAGAGGCCGGGGTGCCGGTGTTCCGGCTCAACGACGTCGCCGGCATCGCGGACTTCATCCTGCGGACCCTCAAGATTTCCGCCACCGCCTGAGCGCGTGGTCCCCCCGAGCAGGGTTATAGCGGGAGGTGGGCGCCGCGGGGACGCGCTGGTCAAACGGCGGCGCGCATGATTGTCTTCGCAGCACATGAATTTCGGGGGAACATCCGGTGAGCTTCGAGACGTTGTTTCATCCGCGCGGCATTGCCATCATCGGCGCGTCGTCAGACCTGACGCGCATCAGCGGTCAGCCGATCAAGGCGCTGAAGAATGCCGGGTATGCCGGTGGCATCTTTCCCGTCAATCCGAAGTACCAGGAGCTGCACGGACTCAAATGCTATCCCGCGCCGGGCGCCATCGACCGGCCGTGCGAGCTGGCGCTGGTCGCCGTGCCCGCCCCGGCGGTGGCGCAGGCGATCCGCGATTGCGGCAAGGCCGGCATCCGCTTCGCGGTGGTGCTGACCGCGGGCTTCCGCGAGACGGGCGCCGCGGGGCGCGAGCTCGAAGCGGAGCTGAAGGACGTGCTGGCGGAGACCGGCGTGCGCATCGTCGGTCCGAACTGCCAGGGCATGCTGTCGGTGCAGGACCGTGTGTGGACCGTGTTCGGCAGCGTTGCCGACGAGCCGGATCTGCGGCCGGGCACTATCTCCTGCACGTTCCAGTCCGGCGGCTTCGGCTACGCCATCGTCAACCTGGCCGAGGCGCAGGGGCTGGGCTTCCGCTACTGCGTGTCGTCGGGCAACGAGGTCGACATCACCACGCCGGAGCTGCTGGAGGCATTTCTCGACGATCCCGGCACGTCGCTGGCGTTTGCTTATCTGGAAGGCACGCCTGACGCGCGCCGCTTCCTCGACATCGGCCGCAAGTCGCTGCAGTCGGGCAAGCCGGTGCTGATCTGGAAAGCGGGACAGACCGAGGCGGGGCTTAAGGCGGCCGCTTCGCACACCGCCCAGATGACCGGCAGCTACGACCTCTACCGCGCCGCCATGCGCCAGTCCGGGCTGATCGAGGTGGATGACGTCGAACCGATCGTCGACATCGCCAAGTTGGTCGCGCAGGAGCGCCTGCCGGCGGGCAACGCCATCGGCGTGCTGTCGATCTCCGGCGGATCGGGCGTTGTGTTTGCCGATGCCGCCGTGAAGGGCGGCCTGCGGTTGCCGCCGTTCGCGCCCGAGACGATGGCGCGCATGCGCACCATCATCCCCGCGTTCGGATCGCCGGAGAACCCGGCCGACTTCACCGCGGCGGTCTTCAACGACGACAGCCTATTCACGCGCTCGCTGGAGGCGGTGCTGGACGATCCGGGGCTCGATCAGCTTGCGATCCTGGTGGCGTCGATCTCGGGCCCGCGTGCCGCGCGCGCGGCGGAGATCATCGCCGCGGCAGCGGCCAAGACCACCAAGCCCGTGCACGTGGCGTGGTCGGGCCGGCATGCCAAGTCCGAGGAGGCGGTGCACATCCTGCAGGCGGCCAAGGTGCCATTCATCACCACGCCGGTGCGGCTGGCGCGCGCCGCCGCCGTGCTGGCGCGGTTTGCCGAGGACCGCCGCCGCCTGCTGCCGCGTGTCGAGCCCGCGGCGACGATGCCGAAGGCGCTCGTGCTGCCGGAAGGCGCGGCGACGCTCAACGAGAGCGAGAGCAAGGCCGTGCTGGCCGCGTTCGGCGTGCCGGTGGCGAAGGAGGTCCTGGTGCCGCCAGGCGGAGACGCGGCGGCCGCTGCCGCGGGGCTGCGCGGGCCGTTCGCGGTAAAGATCGTGTCGCGCGACATCGCGCATAAGACGGAGGCCGGCGGCGTGAAGCTCGCCGTGCCGGCGGAGGGACTGGCGGCGGCTGCGCGAGCGGTGGTGGACAACGCGCGCAAGGCCAAGCCCGGCGCGAAGATCGACGGCGTGCTGGTGGGCGAGATGGCGCGCGGGCTGGAGGTGCTGATCGGCGTCGTCAACGACGAGAGCTTCGGTCCGGCGGTGGCACTAGGGCTCGGCGGCGTGTTGACCGAGGTGCTGAAGGACGTGACCTACCGCATCGCGCCGTTCGATCTGGACACGGCGCGCGACATGATCGCCGAACTGCGCGGGGCCAAGCTGTTCGACGGCTACCGGGGCGCGCCGCCTGCGGACAAGGAGGCGCTGGCCAAGGTGCTGGTGGCCGTCTCGCAGATGGCGGCGGCGCTGGCGCCGCGGCTCAAGGAGCTGGACATCAACCCGGTGTTCGTGGGCCCCGACGGCGTGGTCGCGGCCGATGCGCTGGTGGTGTTGAGGTAGCTTTCACCCGTATCCGTTCACCCCGAACCACTCCGCCATGGCAGAGCCATGCCTCGCATGGACGCAGGCGAAGAGAGGGAAATGCTGTCGGCACCGCGAGCGCAAGCCCCTCTCCCCATTTATGGGGAGAGGGAGCAGCTCAACTCATCACATTTATCGGCTTGCCGGCGAGCCAGGCTTCGATTGCCTGCACCATGCCGGTGTAGAAGTCGCGATAGGTTTCCTCTGTCACGTAGCCCAGGTGCGGAGTGAGCAGCGCGCGCGGCTCGGCGCGCAAGGGGTGGTTGGAGGGCAGCGGCTCGACGTCGTAAGTGTCGCCGCCGTAGCCGGCGATCCGCTTTTCCCGCAGCGCGGCGATCAGGGCCGCCTCGTCGACAATCGGCCCGCGCGAGGTGTTGATCAGAAAGGCGGTCGGCTTCATCAGTCCGAATTCGCGCGTCCCGATCAGGCCGCGCGTGCGCGGCGACAGCACTGAATGAATGGTGATGACATCGGCACGCCTGAGCAGATCGTCCTTCTCCACCCGCTCCGCCCCGCGCTCTCTCGCCTTCTCGGGCGTCAGGTTCTCGCTCCAGGCGATCAGGTTCATGCCCATGGCCTGGGCGATGCGGCCGACCTTGCTGCCGAGGTTGCCGAGCCCGATGATGCCGAGAGTCTTGCCCTCGAGGTCCATACCGAGCGTGGTCTGCCAGCCGCCACCGGGACGCATGGCCTGGAATTCCTCGCGCAGGTGGCGGGCGAGCGCGATCATCAGGCCAATGGCGAGGTCGGCCGTGGAACGCCCGGCGCCGCCGGTTGCGCACACCATCACGTTGCGATCCTTGGCGGCGGCGAGGTCGACGGAGGCGTTGCGCTTTCCGGTGCTGACCAGGAGTTTCAGCTTCGGCAGCCGCTCGAACAGGGCGCGCGGGAAGGGCGTGCGCTCGCGCATGATGCCGACGATCTCGAAATCGGCGAGTGCCTTGGCCACCGCGTCGATGTCGGGCAGCCGCTCGCGGAAGGAGACGATCTCGTGGTCTTTCTGCAGCCGGGACCAGTCCGCTACGCGCAGCGCAGCATTCTGATAGTCATCGAGAATGGCGATCCTGGCCATCGGGCACCTCATGCATGGGGACTGAAAGTCGGCGGGCCATCTTAGGCGCGGAACGGCGGCGCGGGGATAGGCAAATCTTCCTTTGGCCCGACTTGGCCCCTAAATAGGAGGCGTCCGAATCCGGCTGGAGACCCGCCTTGGCCATCATGCTGATCGTGCTGGCGCTGCTGTTCGGCCTCGCCATGCTGCCGCAGATGTGGGTGCGCAAGGTGGTGAGCGAGCACGCCGCAGACCGGCCGGACTTTCCCGGAACCGGCGGTGAGTTCGCCCGCCACATCCTGGACGAGATGAAGCTCACCCACGTCACGGTGGAGGAATCCAAGGTGGGCGACCATTACGATCCCGACGCCAAGGCCATCCGGCTGCAGCCGCAAAACTTCAACGGGCGCTCGCTGTCGGCGGTGGTGATCGCCGCGCACGAGGCGGGCCACGCCATGCAGGACGCCGTCGGTTATCCGCCGCTGGCCGCGCGCACGCGCATTGCCAAGCAGGCGCTGAAGATGGAGCGGGCCGGCGCCATCGTCATGCTGGCCGCGCCGATCGTGATGGCACTGGCCAAGACGCCCTACATTCTCATCATCGAAGTGATGATCGGTGTTCTGATGATGGGGCTGTCGGTGGTGATGCACGCGGTGACGCTGCCGGTGGAGTTCGATGCCAGCTTCCGCCGTGCGCTGCCCGTGCTGAAGGCGGGGCAATACATCCCGAGCAAGGACATGCGCGGCGCGCGCAAGATCCTGACGGCCGCCGCCTTCACCTATGTCGCGGCGGCTGCGATGAGCGTGCTCGATATTGCGCGCTGGGTGCGCCTGCTGCGAATTTAGCGCGCTGCCAGACTTTGGCAGAGACCGGGGCGGGGCGGAAGTCCAGCTTCGAGGTCATCCAGGTGCCAGGATCCAGCCATCCACGAACGCCGGAGCAAGCTGAGAGAAGGATCCCGGGGACAAGCCCCGGGATGACCACGCTTCATGGCCCGCGCTAGCGCGCCGCGCGCAGACGCAGGGAGGCAACGCCGGCGGCGATGTTGAGCCCGCGCTGGGCCTGCACGCTGAGAGGTTGCAGCACGATGGAGCGCCGCGAGCCGCCGATCAGCGCATTGGCGCCGACGCCGACGCCCACGGTCGCCTCGGCGCTGACGCCGCCGTAATCGCCCACCAGCGAACGGGGCGGCAGGTTGGCGGTGGGCGCCAGCACGGCCCAGGCGATGCGGGTTGCGCGCGTGCTGCCGATGTCGATGCCGAACTTGGAAATGTCGCCGTGATAGTACTCATCACGGCCCCGCCGGCGGAACGTGCAGTGCAGGTGCTTGGTCGAGGTGACGATGAAGCCGCGCGAGCCCTCGGCGCGGCAGGTGAGAACGCCGACTTCCACACGCGCCTGGGCCTGCGCGGCAGGCGCCAGCGCCAGCAGCGCCAGGGCGAAGGCGGCAGCGCCGCCGGATAGTCTGGGCATGGGTATTCCCTCCGTCTTGTGCCGAGAATCAGCAAAATGCCGCTGAATCGTGGCCGTCAGAAGGTCGCGCCGAGGTTGCGGCAATTGCGCCTCCCCGGCGGGGGCGCTACAAGCCGGGCCCATGCAGAAAATCGCTTCACGGCGCGGCGCCCGCGCGGCCAGACCCGGCGCGGCGCAACGCAAGGCGCCGGCCAGGACGCCGAAGACGCCGCGCGTCGGTTTCGTGTCGCTCGGCTGCCCCAAGGCGCTGGTCGACAGCGAGCGCATCATGACGCGGCTGCGCGCGGAGGGGTATCAGATCGCGCCCGACTACGCCGGCGCCGACGTGGTGGTGGTCAACACCTGCGGGTTCCTCAACTCCGCCAAGCAGGAGAGCCTGGACGCCATCGGCGAGGCGATGACCGAGAATGGGCGCGTGGTGGTGACCGGCTGTCTCGGCGTGGAGAAGGACCGCATTCTCACCGCGCATCCCGGCGTGTTGGCGGTGACGGGTCCGCACCAGTACGAGCAGGTGATGGAGGCGGTGCACGCGGCGGTGCCGCCGCTGCACGATCCATTCGCCGACCTGGTGCCGCCGGAAGGGCTGCGGCTCACCCCGCGCCACTACGCGTATCTGAAGATTTCCGAAGGGTGTAACAACCGCTGCTCGTTCTGCATCATACCGAGCCTGCGCGGCAAGCTGGCGAGCCGCCCGGCCAGCCACGTGATGCTCGAGGCGGAACGGCTGGTGGCGGCGGGCGTGAAGGAGCTGCTGGTCATCAGCCAGGACACGTCTGCCTACGGGCTCGACATCAAGTATGCCGAGAGCCCGTGGAAGGGGCAGCCGCTGAAGGCGCGGTTCATCGATTTGTGCCGGGCGCTGGGCACGCTGGGAGCGTGGGTGCGGCTGCACTACGTCTATCCCTATCCGCACGTGGACGAGGTGCTGCCGCTGATGGCGGAGGGCAAAATCCTCCCCTACCTCGACATTCCGTTCCAGCACGCGTCGCCCGCCGTGCTCAAGGCCATGCGGCGGCCGGCGCATCAGGAGAAGACGCTGGAGCGGTTGCAGCGCTGGCGCGAGGTGTGCCCGGACCTGGCGATCCGCTCCACGTTCATCGTCGGCTTCCCCGGCGAGACGGAAGACGATTTCCGCCTCTTGCTCGACTGGCTCAGCGAGGCGAAGCTAACGCGCGTCGGCTGCTTCAAGTACGAGCCGGTGGAGGGCGCGGCGGCGAACGATCTGGCCGGCGCGGTGCCGGAAGAGGTGAAGGAGGAGCGCTGGCACCGCTTCATGGCCGCGCAGCAGGCCGTGAGCCGGGAGCTGCTGGCGGCGCGCGTGGGCCGCACGGTGGACGTGATCGTCGACGAGGTGGATGAGGAAGGCGCTATCGGCCGCTCGCCGTGGGACGCGCCGGAGATCGATGGGTCGGTGTTCCTCAACGGCGCGATGGACCTGAAGCCGGGCGACGTCGTGCCGGCGCGCATCGTTCACGCGGATGAGTATGATTTGTGGGGGGAGGTTGCGGGGCGCTCCTTTCATGTACGGCGCTGACTACGCCGCTCGGTGCCGCCGACGACCGCTGCTCAAATCCGTGGTGTGTGGATCATGTCGCTACAGGGCGTTTTCGAGGGCTCCTATACCTACGGCGTGACGTGGCTTCAGCTTGGTTTGCGCCCTGAGGGCGTGCCCATGTGGCGCGTGATGAATACTCCCGATTTCGAGTCTTGGGTGGTGGAGCAGATGCAATAGAACGCGATGTTGGGTGTGGTGTTAGATCGGCTGATGCTGCGCCGGCGATCGTGGATGGCTGGATCCCGGCAACGAGTGCCGGGATGACCGCTGAATTTGTGACTTCGGTTGAGGGATGCGGGCCGGCGGCGTGAGTGCGGCGGTCGCCCCGCCGCCCTCAGTTCAGCCGACCCTTGAGATCGCGGATGCCCTGGTCGATCAGGCTGGCGCCGGCGGGGCCGGCGGCCTTCTCGCGCAGGATCTTCTCGGCGGCCGCAATCGCCATGTCAACGGCGGCGGCGCGCACGTCGTCAATCGCCTGCGTCTCGGCGCGGGCGATCTTGTCCTCGGCCTGCTTGGCGCGCCGCTCGGCCATCTCGGTCAGGCTGCGGCGGGTGGCGGCGGCAAAGGCTTCCGCCTCGCGCTTGGCCTGGTCGAGGATCGCCTCGGCCTCGGCGCCGGCATTGCGGTGCTTCTTCTGGTAGTCGGCGAGCAGGTTGGCGGCCTCCTCGCGCAGGCGGCGGGCCTCGTCGAGCTCGGCGCGGATGGCATCGGCGCGGTCGTCCAGCGCCTTGGTCAGCAGCTTCGGCACCCGGTAGTAGAGCAGCACCAGCACGAAGGCGATGAACGCCACCGCGACCCAGAATTCCGCCATCCTCGTCATGGTCGTGACCCTACTCGGCTGCCCGCGGCACCATCGCGTTGCGCACTTCGTCCTTGCTCACTTCCTTGCCGAGCAGCTTGGCGACGATGGCGCTGGCGGTGTCGGCGGCGATGTCGTTGACGCTTGCCAGCGCCTTCGACTTGGCCTGCGCGGTGCGCTCCTCCGCCTCGGCCAGCTTGCGGGCGATCTCAGCTTCCACCTTCGCCCGCTCCCGGTCTGCCTCCGCCGTCATGTCGTCGCGGATCTTTCTCGCCACCGCGCCGGCACGGCTGCGCGCCTCGGTCAGCGCCTGCTCGTAGGCGGCGAGCGCCTGCTCGGTCTCCGCCTTGAGCGTGTCGGCCTGGGAGAGGTCGCGCTGGATGCGCTCGCGCCGCTCCTCGATCAGCTCACCCACACGGGGAAGGGCGAAGCGCTTGAGCAGCACGTACAGCAGCGCAAAGGAGATCGCCAGCCAGATGAGCTGCGGGATGAAGGTCGTATGGTCGAGCGGCGGGAAGACTTTGTGTCCTCCCGGCTCGGGATGAGCCGTACCGGTCGTTGCTTTCTCGGCCATGGCTATCGGTTCCGGGTATCGCGACCCGTGGACTCCATCAGGTGAACAGCAGCAGGAACGCGATCAGCAGCGCAAAGATGCCAAGCGCTTCGGTCACCGCAAAGCCGAAAATGAGGCGGCCGAACTGGCCGTCGGCGGCGGACGGATTGCGCAGCGCGCCCTGCAGGAACTGACCGAAAAGGTTGCCGACGCCGATGGCGGCGGCTCCCGTGCCGATGGCGGCAAGGCCGGCGCCGATGAGCTTGGCGGAGGCGGGATCCATGGATGTCTTCTCCTCGAGTTGGGCAGCGGTTGATGAAGATGCTGGGCCGGCGTCAATGCCCCGGATGCAGCGCGTCGTTGAGATACATGCAGGTGAGCACGGCGAACACGTATGCCTGCAGGAACGCCACCAGGCACTCCAGCGCAGTCATGGCAATGGTCATCAGCAGCGGCAGTGGGGCGAGCACGGAATAGGCGCCGGCGCCGAGCAGCATGACGACGAAGCCGCCGAATACCTTCAGCGTGACGTGGCCCGCCAGCATGTTGGCGAACAGACGCACGGAATGGCTGACAGGACGCGACAGGAACGAGATGATCTCGATCGGCACGATCAGGAGCAGCAGCAGGAACGGTACGCCCTCGGGCACGAACAGCTTGAAGAAGCGCAAGCCGTTCTTGCTGAAGCCGATCACCAGCACCGTGATGAATACCAGCGCCGCCAGTGCAGCGGTGACCACGATGTGGCTGGTGACGGTGAAGAAGCCGGGGATCAGCCCCAGCATGTTGGCGACCAGCACGAACATGAAGATCGTGAAGATGAACGGGAAATACTGGCGCCCGGAATGGCCCATTGTCTCGCGCATCATCTGCTCGACGAACTGGTAGGATATTTCGGCCAGCGACTGCAGCCGCGTAGGCACCAGCGAGCGCGAGCGCATGGCAAGCGACAGGAAGCCGGTGATCAGGACGATCGACACCACCATGAACAGGGCGGAGTTGGTGAACGACACGTCCCAGCCGAACAGCTTGATCGGCAGGATGTGATGGATCTCGAACTGATGGATGGGATCAGGCATCCCCACGCCCTCGGTCCCCGCGTTCGGCGCTGCCACGTCTAAGCTCCTCAGTCCTCGTCATCCGGCACGCTGTGGCCGATGCGGCCTCCAGTCCTGGCCGTGAATTCCTTCTGCATCTGCTCGTATGACCTCACCACGTTCAGCACGCCGGCGGCGAACCCAAGGACGAACAGAACCAGGAACAGCCATGGCCAGGTACCCAGCCATTTGTCCAAGCCTATGCCGATGGCGCCGCCGACGATCACCGCCGCAACAAGCTCGGCGGCCATGCGCATGCCGTAGGCCATACCGCGTCCGCGCATCTCGCTGTCGAGATCCGCGTGCGCATCGGCCTCCCTCTGCGCCTTGATCCGGCCAAGCCTGTCGCCGAGGTCAGACACCCTGCCTTGGAACGCAGCCTGCTCCTCGGGGCTCAACTGGCGTCCGCCAGGACCTCGACCGTCGGCTTCGTCTGGCATGGGACTCTCGTCCTCGGCGGGAGGCGGCCCGAAACTCCCCCGGGGCCCATCAAACGCGGCGCACCTTAAGCGGCGCCCGCGCGCAGTGTCAAGGATTGCCGGGGCGCCAATACTTTACCGGAAATGGGGGAACGAAAGTTTATTAAACCGTGCGACAATTGGACCGGACAAAGAGCATTCGGCACGGCCGCCGCATCCGGCGGACAGCCGTGCGGGCTAGGCGGCGACCGTGAATTTCTGCGCCGTCTCCAGGTCTACCGACACGAGCTGGCTGACGCCCTTCTCGGCCATGGTGACGCCGAACAGCCGGTTCATGTGCGACATGGTCATCGGGTGGTGGGTGATGACCAGGAACCGCGTGGCCGTCTCCGCTGCCATCTGTTCCATCAGCAGGCAGAAGCGGTCGACGTTGGCGTCATCGAGCGGCGCATCCACCTCGTCCAGCACGCAGATCGGCGACGGGTTGGTGAGAAACACCGCGAAGATCAGCGCCAGCGCCGTCAGCGACTGCTCGCCGCCCGAGAGCAGCGACAGTGTCGCGGGCTTCTTGCCGGGCGGCTTGGCAATGATCTCGAGCCCGCTCTCCAGCGGGTCTTCCGCTTCCAGCATCTCCAGCCGCGCCTCGCCCCCGCCGAACAGGGTGGTGAACAGCCGCTGGAAGTGCGCGTTGACAGCGTCGAAGGCCGCCTGTAGCCGGCTCAAGCCTTCATTGTTGATCTGCGTGATGCCGCTGCGCAGCTTGGCGATCGCCTCCTCGACGTCGGTCTTCTCCTTGTTCATGCCCTCATACTGCGTGCTGAGGCCGGCCAGATCCTCGTCCGCCTGCAGGTTGACGCCGCCCAGCCGCTCGCGGTCGGCGCGGTAGCGGGCGAGCTGGCCGTCGGCTTCTTCCAGAGAGGGCAATGCGGCGCCCGGTGCGAGGCCGGCAAGCTTGAGGCAATCCTCCGGCACGCAGGCGAGCTGCTCGCGCATCTTCTGCGCTTCCTCGGCACGGCGTTGGCGCGCGTTTTCCAACCGCTGCTCGGTGCGGGCGCGCGCCTCGCGCTCATCAGCCACAGCCGCCTGCGCCGCGCGCAGCGCCTGGGCCGCCTCGCGGTGCTTGCCGTCGGCGGCGGCAAGCGCGTCAGCGGCAGCCCTGCGGTCGCGCTCGGCCGCGGTGAGCTCGCTCATCAATTTCTGGCGCTGCTCGGCGACCAGCGCCGGCAGGCCGGCCAGCTTCTCGATCTCCGCCTTGGCCTCGGCCGTGCGCTGGTTGAGCGTGGCGATCTGCTGCTCGGCCCCCGCGCTGCGCATAGTCCAGCGCTCGCGCTCGGCGACGATTGCGGCCTGGCGCTCCGTGCGGGCCCGGTGCTCGCGCTCCAGGGCGATCAACTCTGTGCGCGTCTCGCTGACCTTGGTGCGCAGATCGCTGGTTTCCTTCTGTGCCGCGGCAAGCTCCGCCTCGAGCGATTCGGTGCCGATCAGCGCCTGCAGGCCGCTTTCGGTGCCGGCTAGAGCCTCGCGCGCTTCCGCGAGCGTCTCGATGGTGCGGGCCTTGGCATCCGCCACCGAGGCGATCCTGGCTTCCGTCTCGCGCGCCTGCCGTTCCATGGCGGTGAGCGTCTCGCGCGTCGCGGCAAGGCGCGCCTGCGTGTCGCGCCACTGCTGGCGCAGGCTGCGTTCAGCCTCCTGCGCGGCGACATGCCGTTCCGCGGCCTCCTGGGCGGCGGCGCGCGCGGCATCGGCGGCGCTGCGGTGCTGCGCTTCCTGGTCGGCGAGCGCGCCGAGCCGGCCGCGCTCCTCCAGGCGCAAGGCGGCGGCCGTCATGCCCTGCGCCGCGGCGACGAAGCCGTCCCAGCGCCACAGGTCGCCCTCGACCGACACCAGCCGCTGTCCGGGCCTGAGCTGATGCTGCAAACGTTCGCCGTCGCGACGTGCCACGACGCCGATCTGCTTGAGGCGCCGCGACCGCTCGGGCGGCGCG
>DASZQG010000007.1:0-1643 GCA_035550075.1 Hyphomicrobiaceae bacterium
GGCCGGTTCTTCTCCCATGCCCATTTCGCAGCTGCCAGATCAGCCTCATCGAGCGTGTCCTCGGGCGGATATCCCGCCTTGAGCGCGATCGATCCATTGTCCGGGAGCAGCAGGACCACCCGAACCTTCAGCATGGCGGCCATCTGATGCGCGGTCGCCCACAGAACATCATCCAAGGTGCCGGCGCCGGCCAGCTTGCGGCTGAACGCATAGAGCGACTCGATCGAACGGACCCTCTCGTTCGCGGTCAGGGTTTGCGCCCGGCTGTGCGCGGCGAGGTTGGATACCAGCGCGCTGAGAACCGCGAACAGTACAAAAGCTGCAATGTTGGTGGGCTCCGTGATCGTGAAAGTAAAGACAGGAGGAAGGAAGAAGAAATTGTAGGCCAGGGAGGCAGCTACCGTTGCCGCCAGCGACGGCCACAGGCCGTAGCGAATAGCGATGCTGACGATGGCGGTCAGGAAGATCAGGTCGACGTTCTCGACCCCAAACAGGGGCCGCATCAGAGTGCTGAGGCCGAGAGCTGCGGCCACCGCCAGCAGCGCGATGACATAGGGCAGGGCGTCCCACTGCCGCGAGGCGTCCGTTGCCACGATCGCCCGCGCAGGCGTCTGTTCCGAAGCCTGCTCGCCCGCTATGACGTGCACAGAAATGTCTCCGGCGCGCCGAACCAGGTCGTGCACCACCGACCCGTGGAGCATCTCGAACCACCGCGGGCGCTCCGACTTTCCGACAATGATGTGCGTAAAGTTGTTCTTGCGCGCGAACGCCAAGACATCGTCGGCGACGCGCCGCGCCGTGGCGCCGACCACGACGGCGTCGCCTTCCAGGCGCTCCGCCAGACGCAGCGCCTCCGAGACACGGTCTCGCGTTTCCTCGCTCAGGCGCCGGCTGCGCGCCGTCTCTACATACAGCGCCGTCCATGGCGCACGCAGCCGGTCCGCAAGACGCTTGGCATGGCGCACCAGGTTGGCGGACCGGGGGTCCTCGCCGATGCAAACCAGGATCCGGTCACCCGCCGCCCACGGCCCCGGGATCGCGCGCGCCTGCATCTGCTCGAGCAGCTGCTCATCCACGCGCTGGGCAGTCCGGCGCAGGGCAAGCTCGCGCAGGGCCGTGAGATTGGCGGGCGAGAAATAGTGCTTCAGCGCGCGCTCGGCCTGCTCGGGAACGTAGATCTTGCCCTCTTTCAACCGCTGGATCAGGTCATCGGGCGTAAGATCGACAAGCTCGATGGCATCTGCGCGATCCAAGATGGCATCGGGCACCACCTCACGCACGCGCACCCGCGTGATCTGCGCGACGATATCGTTGAGGCTCTCGATGTGCTGGATATTCATCGTCGTGTAGACGTCGATGCCCGCGTCGAGCAGCTCCTCCACGTCCTGATACCGCTTTGGATGCCGGCTGCCGGGAATGTTGGCGTGCGCCAGCTCATCTACCAGGATGAGGGCCGGCCGCCGCTTGAGGGCCGCGTCGAGGTCAAACTCGCTCAGAATGCGATTGATGTAGATTGTCGGCTTGCGCGGGATGATCTCCAGTCCCTCGAGCAACGCCTCGGTCTCTTAGCGGCCGTGCGTCTCCGCGACGCCCACCACGACGTCCACGCCCTCCCTCTGCTTGGCGCGCGCCGCCTGCAGCAT
>DASZQG010000008.1:0-2974 GCA_035550075.1 Hyphomicrobiaceae bacterium
CCTGCGCCAGCTCGCACAGGACTCCGCCATCTTCGTTTCGCCCGAGGGCATCGACAATGGCTGGGCCAACACCGGCGGTCGCGACATCGCCTTCCTCGATGCGATGCTCGACACCTTCCAGAGTCAGCTGTGCATCGACCAGACGCGCATCTTCTCCACTGGTTTCAGCTATGGCGGCATGATGTCGTACGCCATCGGCTGCGGCCGAGCCGACGTATTCCGTGCCATCGCGCCGATGTCCGGCGCCCTGTATAGCGGCTGCGAGAACGGCAACACGCCGATCGCCATGTTCGGCTTTCACGGCACGACCGACACGGTCGTACCGATCGCCAACGGCGTCCGTGCGCGCGACACCATCGCCGGGCGCAACGGCTGCCAGCCCGCGGCCATGGCCGTCGACGCCGACGGCTGCCTCAGCTTCCAGGGCTGCTCCGAAGGGCATCCCGTGACCTGGTGCGAGTTCAATGGTGGACACATGCCGGCGCCGCAATCGGCGCCGCGTATCTGGAGCTTCTTTACCCAGTTTTAGTGTCCTGCAACGCAAGTTACAGGCACAAATGTGGAGGGAGTGCCGTGGAACAGAAGTAGCCTTTGCGGCGAAATTCCCGCGGCCCTCGCCCCGTCAGGGGCCGCGGACGCTCGAGCGGCCGCGCGCTGACCAACGTCGGGTACTCCCGGAGTCGAGCTCGGGCCCTGAGGAATTCGCCACGAACTGGCAAGCTCGAGCCCTGCCACGCACGCGCCGCGTTTCCGGAGAACTGAGGTGCCGGGTGGCCCCGGGAGGTTACCCTCCCAGGGCTCCCACGGACCCGTACGTGCGGATTTCCCGCATACGGTTCGTCAAGTCATGGTTTCGCTGCGGTGGGCAGGACCGAGTGGACGACTCGCGGCGGCGGCAGAGGGAAAACCCTCAGCAGTCGCTCCATCCATTCCCAGTTCCGGCGGGCTGCGGCCCGGGATTGACGGCGTAGCCATTTCAGCCAGTCGCGTGTCACCCAGTAGCGCAGTTGCGAGAGCGACCGACCGTTGCCGGTGATGCCGTAGTACGCATCGTGCCCTCGAAGCTTCGCTCGCAGCATCGCATGCTGTTCTCTGATGGGCAGGTGTCGGTTTGCGCGACACCACATCGAGATGCGCTGTCGTGCTCGGCTGAAACGAGACATTGCCGTCTTGCGCTGTATCACCCAGTTGCCCTTCCGGGATCGGCCCCAGTGATGGGTGAAACCCAGCAGGTCGAAGCTCTCGGGCGGAGGCGGCGGCGGGTCGTCGTTCCGACCCGCCTTCTTCGGCCGATGGAATCTCACTAGCCGGGTTTTCTCTGGATGCAGGCGCAGGCCGTACTTGCCAAACCGCTTCGGCAGTACCTCCAGCACCTTTCGGGCGTCCGTCTCCAGCTCGAAAACCGCTACCGCATCATCTGCGTATCGGATGAGGAAGGCCTTGCCCTTCAGCCTCGGCTTTACCTCTTGCTCAAACCAGAGGTCGAGCACCTCGTGCAAAAAGACGTTCGCCAACAGCGGCGAGATGACGCCGCCCTGCGGCGTTCCGGTCTTCGGGTGGTACACCACACCCTCCTCCATCACGCCAGCGTTCAGCCACTTGCCTATCAGTCGAAGTATCACCCCATCTCGCACCCTCTTTTGAAGCACTTCGCGCAGCTGGCCTCGGTCGATGGTATCGAAAAACTTCTCGATATCCAGCTCCAGCACCCAGTTCGCTTTCATCGACATCGACTGACGCCACAGCGCGTCCAGCGCGCCGTGTGCACCCCGACCTGGCCGAAAACCATACGAGCAGTCCAGAAAGTCCTGTTCGTACACGGCCTCCAGCGCCATCGTCACCGCTCGTTGAAGCACCTTGTCCTCAAACGTCGGTATCCCGATGGGCCGAGTCTTCGACCCGTCCCCCTTCGGGATGTGCACTCGCCGCACCGGCGGCGCGCTGTATCTGTCGCCCGACTTGGCTCGGTCCAGTAGCGACTCGAGATTGCTCTCGAGTTGCGCCGCATACTGTGCCGCCGTCTGCTCGTCCACTCCTACCGCCCCATCCTTGCGGGTAAGCCGGTAAGCCTCTCGCAGCCAGTCCGCGTCGATGTGATGCGAGAGAGAGGTCATCGCCTTCTCCGGCATCTGCTTCGCCAGTTTCGCTATCCGTTCGAGTTTCGTTGAGACGGTTGTGGAGCCTGATGTCTCCGCCATCGTTCCCTCCAATGGTTCCATGCCTCGGCAGCGCCTTCTTCCTCCACGGGGTCGCTCGGGTTGACTTCCCCCGCTTCTCCGGTTCTACGTGCCGCTACGACTCCTCGCCCTTCTTCTCGCTTCCCATCAGTGGTCCCTTTGCTCGGCGATACCGCCCCACGCTCCCCATTGCGCCGGCGGAAATGACGAGGTCTCCCAGGTTCCTGGGTAACCCTCTCGTGCGTTTGCCCTGCTCTCAGACCCCGGTCGGGCCTCCGCGCCTAGCCTTCGAGGACGACCGCCTTGCGGGGAGTTGCTGTTTCCGCCTTCCGGCTTCTGTGCCTCATTCCGCTCTTCGGTCGCTGTTCGCGCTGCCTCATGGCGCGTCGGTACTGCCCCCGCACTATGCAACGTCGAGGGCCCCAGACGACACTTCCCTTTCGTGGCTCAATCACACGGCCTTCGCACTCGCTGTCTACGCTTCGCAGTTTTCCTCTTTCCGCAGAAATTGTACGGCCACGCAAGACTCGCTTCCGGCTGCTGGCCAAGCTCTACCGGGCGGGATTGGTTGCCCGCAGGGTTACTCCGTGAGGTTTCGGTCCGCTGGTTTACACGTCTTCCTCCTCACCCAGGCTTGGCCTGGCGCAATTCAGGTGGAACTTCACTTCGCGCCAAAAAAAGGGGTCGCCGCCCAGCGTTCGATGGGTGCGCATCGTAGCTTGTAAGACGAATTGTTTCAGAGCTCCCCGTCGAAGGGCGGCGAGAGCGGATCCGCGCAGCGCGGATCACTCCGCGCC
>DASZQG010000009.1:0-16233 GCA_035550075.1 Hyphomicrobiaceae bacterium
CCCGATCGTGACGCCCATTTCCTCGCTGATTCCCGGAAGCAGGCCCGCGATCAGCCCGCCCTCGGTGCTGCCGACAAAAGCCGCCAGGGCGAGCCACAGGAGCCGCGTATCCATCGATATCCCCTCGCCGCAACCCTAGCCCGGCCGTGGCCCGGCGCAAGGGGCGGCGGCGTCCACCGCCCATCGGCGACCGCGTCTCCACCAAATGGTGGACGAAACCGCGTCCGCCCTGGCCCACCCTCCCGCCCTGCCGCCGGGGGTCGTTTCCATGAAAGCCGTTCCCTACCTCACTGGTCTTGCCGTTGCCGCAGTCGGCATCTCATTGGCCTTCGGTCCAATCCGCGCCGCTCAAACCGGCCTGTTGGACTTCTGTCCCGATTACGGCGCGTCCCCTCGCTGCCAATCCGCCGTCGAGCTCTTCCTCGGCTCGGATCCGGGCGATACCGTCTTGATCGAAGCAGTCAACGCCATCGCCGCCAAGGCGCAGCACCGCCACCCTGTCGGCGACAATTGCGATGACCTCCGCGACGGCCTTGCCGCGCTCGGCGCCGCGGTCGATGACAAAGGCAGCCGCGACCTCATCGCGTCGCTCACCGCCGGCCTCTGCAGCGGCTCGGGACGCGACAACGCACCCGCGAGCACCGGTTCGATCTACGGCGGCGGTACCATCGGCCCGGGACTCAGTTCCGGTCAGACCAGTGGTGGCACTTCGGGCAACACCAGTGGTGGCACCTCCGGCGAAACCAGTGGCGGCACTTCGGGCAACACCAGCGGCGGCACCTCCGGCAACACCAGCGGTGGCACGTCCGGCGAAACCAGCGGTGGCACGTCCGGCGAAACCAGCGGCGGCACCTCCGGCGAAACTAGCGGCGGCACCTCCGGCAACACCAGTGGTGGCACCTCCGGCGAAACCAGTGGTGGCACCTCCGGCGAAACCAGTGGCGGCACTTCGGGCAATACCAGCGGCGGCACCTCCGGCGAAACGAGCGGCGGTACCTCGGGCAACACCAGCGGCGGCACGTCGGGCTCGTCCGGCGTGGGCGATCCGTGTCTCGAGCCTGACCCGCCGCCGGAATGCGCGGTCTGACCCTCGATGCCGCAACAGATGGCCGATGACATTCGCGACGCGTCCGGCGTCTCGGACATCGTCGCGCGTCCGCGCTCTGCCACGGGCGCGCTCACCGGCCTTGTTGGCGTCATCGCGGCCCTTGCCGCGGCAACCCTGCTGCGCAATTGGCTCGAGCCCGTCTGGCTCAAATCTCTGGCCACTGTGGCGCTCGCCGCAGCCGCCATGCTGGCCGTCGATCTCGGCATCTACCGCAGCCACCTCAATCCAGGCACCGGCCTGTCGCAGCCGCCGCTGCGCCCGCTCGACCCGGTCCGTGTCACCCAGAAGCTCGTCGGGTTCTGGGTAACCGTCGGCGTGATCGCCTTCGCCTACTGGCTGCTCCCTGAATATGCGCGCGATGCCTACGCGCCCTTCAAGCAGGCGGCGCTCTGGTGCCTGCCGGCGCTGGTTGCGCTGTCGCCCTTCTACGTTGCGTGGATCGACCGGCGTCAGCGCGAACCCATCGATGCCTACGCCCAGCTCAGCGGCCTGCTTGCCGGTCATCGTCCAAAGGATTGGTCGGCCTTGCGCAACCACGCGCTGGGATGGCTGGTGAAGGGCTTTTTCCTGCCGCTCATGTTCGGCTTCACGACGCAGAGCCTTGCCGCCATGTGGTCGCGCCCCCTCCTGCCCGACCCTTTCACCTTCTCGGCGGTCTTCGACCGCCTCATCGACCTGTTCTACCTGCTCGATGTCCTGCTCGCGTCGATAGCCTACGGCCTCACCTTGCGGTTGATGGACACCCAGATCCGCTCAGTCGAGCCGACCCTTGGCGGCTGGGTCATCTGCCTCATCTGCTACGAGCCCTTCGTCAAGGGAGTGGGCGGCACCTACCTGCTCTACGAAGGCGACAAGCTCTACTGGGGGACCGCCTTCGGCCCCTATCCGTGGCTCTACGCCGCCTGGGGGACCACCCTCCTCATTCTGGTGCTTGTCTATGTCTGGTCCACCGCCGCCTTCGGCCTGCGCTTCTCGAACCTCACCAATCGCGGCATCATCACCAACGGCCCGTACCGCTGGCTTCGCCATCCCGCCTATGTCTCCAAGAACTTGAGCTGGTGGATGATCTCGGTGCCCTTCGTCGCAAGTGCCGGCTGGAGCGTCGCTCTACAATCCTGCCTTTTGCTCGGCGCCGCCAATCTCATCTACTTCCTGCGCGCCAAGACCGAGGAACGTCACCTGTCGCAGGATCCTATCTACCGGGAGTATTCTGCCTTCATGGCCCGCCACGGTCTCGTGGCAGTCGTTTCGCGCCTCTGGTCCCGCCGCGCCACAGCGCTCGCCTAACCCGGAAGCTTCAGCTCGCGCGCCAGTTGCACGAGCGCCGCCCGGGAATGCCGCCCGGTCTTGTCATAAACCCTGAGCAGATGCGTCTTGAGCGTGCTTTCCGCTACGCCCATTTCGTGCGCCGCGTCCCTGCCAGATCGTCCGGCGGTCACCAGCTCCATCGCCCGCGATTCCGCCGGGGTCAGCCCGAACAGCATGCCGAGAATGTCTGCAGAAAGTGGCGCGCTCGCATTTCCTTCCGCGATGAACACTGCCGCGTCGGCCTGCGTCCGCGTCCCGCTGCGGCCTTCGAGCGGCATGACATGCACCACCAACGGCGATCCGTCCCTGCGCCGTGCGGGAATACCGATGCCGCGGCGGCCCATTGCAGCCGCGCCGCCCGCCGAAGCGCCGACTGCCTGCGTCAGATGACCGGCCGCCAGTTCCTGGCTCAGCTCCAGCCGTCCTGCCACGCTTCGGATGGGATCACCGTCCCGCAGCATTGCTTCGGCCAAGCCATTGGCGTGTACGATCGACATGTCGCCGCGCACCAGCACGGCACCCGCCCCTGCCGCCTCGAGTGCCGCTTCGAACGTCGCGGCGCGGGCGGCGCTGTTTTCGAGCACCCGCGCCACCGTTGCCGCCCGCCGAAGATGCGGTCCCAGCACGCGCAGTTCGGCGATCATGGACGGCACGACCTTGGTCGTCCGATGGATGCCGAACGAGACATTCGCGATCGCGGTGGAATCCCGCACCAGCGCAATCGCCACCTGGTCGACGATGCCCTGCGGATGCGCCCAGTCCCGAAAATAGACATTGTCCATCCACGTAGCCGGATCGGTGGCATCGGACTGCAGGAGCGGTTCTTCGAGCGGCAGACGGGCGACGCGCGCAGGCCCGCCCCACATGTCCAGGACATCGGCCACATGCCGGGGCGCCTCCTCATAGAAGCTCGGGGGGACGTTGAGCGCGACATTGATATACGCATCGCCTGCCGGCAGACCGACTACGGTCATGGACGCGTTGAACCAGCCATGCCGGACCCGGATCGCTTCCATCGCGGCTTCCCAGGCCACGGGCGCCAGGGCGGCATCGTAAATCATGCCGATGATGTCGAGCAAATCCGGTTCGATCACATGCGGCCTGTGACAGATGAAAACGACAGCGGGACCATAGTCCTCCGCCGCGCCGCCCGGAAAGTCACTTGTCTTTTGTGACAGTTAACCCGGCCGCACCATCACCTTGACGTCACCAAGCCGCGGCTCGGCGGCCAGTTCTCCCGGCAGCGCCTCGAGTCCCACCATCCGGCTGATCAGCGGATCGAGCCGAAGCACCCCGTCCGCAATCATGTCCGCCGCCCGCTGATGCGTGTGCGGGTTGAGATAGGCCGGCTCCAGCCGCACCTCGCGCACCAGCAGATCCCAGGGCTCGATCTCCATGCGCCTGCCCTTGGCCATCACCCCGAAAAGCACCGTCGCCCCGCCCGGCTTCGCCACCGCAAGCGCATCGCTCAGCGTCTCCGGCACGCCGGCGCACTCCAGCGCCACATCGACGCCGTCCGGGACAATCTCGCGGATCGCCGCCACCGCGGACCCACTGCCCGGATCGACCGCATGCGTCGCCCCTGTCGCGAGCGCCAGCTCGCGCCGCGGCGCCTGCCGTGTGCTGAGGATCACCCGCGACGCCCCCGCAAGATGCGCCAGCTGCACCATCAGCAGCCCGATCACGCCGCCGCCCAGCACGGCAACGCTGTCGCCGGGTTTGATCCGGCCGACATCCAGCCCATGCAGGCAGCAGGCCAGCGGCTCCGAGAACGCGCTATGCAGCGGATCGAGCGCCGCCGGCAGCACGATCGCTTGCCCTTCCGGCATTGCGACGAACTCCGCGAACCCGCCATCCCGCGTCACACCGATCGCCTGCAAATTCGCGCAGAGATTCACCCGCCCCGCACGGCATGCGGCGCAGTGTCCGCAGGCGATATTGGGATCGGCCGTCACCTTGTCGCCCGCTTTGAGCCGCGACACCTCCCCGCCCACCGCCTCGACGATCCCGCAGAATTCGTGCCCCAGCGTCACCGGCAGCGCCGTCGGATACTCGCCGCGAAACATATGCCGGTCCGACCCGCATATCCCCGCCGCTTCGACCCGCACGAGCACCTCGCGCGGACCTGGCACCGGCCGCGCCACATCCTCGATACGCATTCTCTCATGCGCCAGCAGCCGAGCAGCTTTCATCCGAGAGTCCTCCCTCGGCCTTCTTATCGCAACAAAGCCCGCCAGGCACCGCCTTGGCTGGTTTGCGACGTCAGCCCTGTTGCCGGGCCCTATTCGTGGCGCAGCGCCTCGATGGGGTTCAATCGCGCCGCCGAGCGTGCGGGGAAATAGCCGAACCCCACGCCGACCACCGCCGAAAAGCCGAACGCAAGCAGCATCGCGGAGGGATCGATCATGAAGGGGATGGCAAGCAGCTTCGCGCCGCCCGCAGCTGCCGCGAGCCCCAGGCCGATGCCGGCAAGGCCTCCCAGCATTGAGAGTGCCACCGCCTCCACCAGGAACTGCGACAGCACCTGCGACTCCCGTGCTCCGATTGCGAGCCGGATCCCGATCTCACGTGTCCGCTCGGTGACTGACACCAGCATGATGTTCATAATGCCGATCCCGCCCACCAGCAGCGAAATGCTCGCCACGGCCGCGAGCAAGCCCGTGAGGATGCCCATTACCGAACTCAGCATGGAAGAGATCTGCCGCATGTCCATGACCGTGAAGTCATTGTCCTCGCTCGCGCTCAGATGCCGTCTCTCGCGCAGCAGCGCCGTGACATCGGTCTGCACCTGCGTGATGGCGTCCTCGCTTTCCGCCGCGAGATAGACGGCGCTGATATCCGGGTTGCCAGAGATGCGACGCTGGAAGGTGTGCAGCGGCATCACGATGATGTCGTCCTGGTTGCTTCCGAAGGTCCCGGACCCTTTCTCGGCCAGCACGCCGATCACCCGGCACACCAGCTTCTTGAGCCGGACGGTCTGCTCCAGCGGATCCTCATTCGGGAACAGCGCATCTGCGGTGGCCTTGCCCAGGATGCAGCTTGCCGCACCCGAAACGAGCTCGCCCTCGCGGAAGCCGCGTCCCGCTGCGATCTCCCATTGCCGCACCACGAAGAACTGGTTGTCGACCCCAGCCGTGCCCACGAAATGGTTGACCGGTCCGGCCACCGCGGTCAGCGAGCGTATCGCCACGGGAGCGACCGCTGTGATCCCGCCGACCTGCCGCGCAATCGTCGTTGCGTCGTCTTCACGTAGCGGCGACATGCCGCCCGCGCTCGCATTCTGCCCCATCTGCCCCGGCTGCACGACGAGCATGTTACTGCCCAGGCTCGAGATGGAGCTGCTGACACTTGCCGTCGTTCCCTGGCCGAGCGTGACCAGCGCGACCACCGCGGCGACCCCGATCGTCACCCCCAGCAGCGTGAGGATCGAGCGCAGCACATTGCGCCTGATGGCCGTGAGCGCCAGCTTCAGCGTCTCAATCAGCATGCGTCAGCTCCCGCCGCGCGTCCCCGTCGACCTTGCCGTCGACGATTCGCAATTGTCTTCGGCAATAGGCCGCCATGTCGGGCTCGTGCGTTACCATGGCAATGGTGATCCCGTCGTCGCGGTTGAGTTCGGCCAGCAGCTTCATCACCTCGTTGCTGCGTTCCGTGTCGAGATTCCCGGTCGGCTCGTCCGCCAGCAGCAGTGCCGGACTGCTGACAATTGCGCGCGCAATGGCCGCGCGCTGCTGTTGTCCGCCTGACAGCTCGGAAGGCCTGTGGTGTGCGCGGCTGGACATGCCGACGCGGTCCAGCGCGCGCATCGCGAGCTTGCGCCGTTCGCGCCGTCCGACCCCGCGGTAGATAAGCGGCAGCTCCACGTTTTCGAGAGCACTGCTCTGCGACAACAGATTGTATCCCTGGAACACGAAGCCGATGAAGTTGCGCCGCAGCAGCGTGCGCTGCTGCCGTGACGCATGGTCCACCGGCACGCCGTCGAAAAGGAAGTGTCCATCCGTCGGCGCATCGAGATACCCGATGATGTTCATCACGGTCGATTTGCCGGATCCGCTGGGCCCCATGATCGCGACGAACTCGCCGCGATCGATCTTGAGATCGAGCCCGTCGAGAGCCCGCACCTCCGCCTCGCCGCGGCCATAGACCTTGGTGATGCCCGTCATCTCAATGAGCGGAGGATCGCGTCCGTCCATCTCAGCGCGCTTTCGTCCCGCTGATGACGAGATCGCCTTCCTTCAGTGCGCCGCTCAGGATTTGCGTGCGCTGCCCATCGCTCAGCCCCGCCGTCACTTGCACGGCAGCAGCCTTGCCATCGGTGAGCACCCACACGGTCTGTTCGCCCGTCATCGATGTCTCGACCGTCGATCTGGGGATCATGCCGCCGAACGGTCCGGCCGGCGCCCCAGCATTGGGCGAGAACCTCAGCGCCGCGCTCGGAACCGTCAGCACGTCCAGCGCTTCGTCCACCGCAATCTCCACAGTCGCCGTCATGCCTGGACGCAGCGACATCGAGGAGTTGTCGACCAAGATCAGCGCCTTGTAGTTGACCACGCCGTCGGCGACGGTCGGCGCCGAGCGGATTTGCCGGATGATGCCGTCGAACGGCGCGTCCGGCGCTGCCTCGACCGTGAAACGCGCTTCATCGCCCTCGGCGACGCGGGCGACATCGGCCTCGTCGATCTCCACCTCGAGGTTCAGCTGCTTGAGATCGGCCGCCACCGTGAACAGGGACTGCCCGAGCGCCGTCGTGCCGATATTCTGTCCGGGGTCGACATTTATATCCAGCACCACACCGTCGATCGGAGCGGCGATCGTGCCACGTGCATAATCGTTGCGCATCGTCTGCAGGTCGGCTTGTGCTGCCGTGAGCTGCGCTGCGGCGGAAGCCACGTTCGCCTCCGCGCGCTGCACCGTCGTGCGTGCCATGTCGATGTCCCGCTGGCTCACGCCGCTGCCGGAGCCGAGCGTCTCCGCTCGATTCAGCGCTGCCCGTGCATCCGCAAGGCTCGCGGCCGCCACGAGCCCGTTGGCCTTCTGCACCTCCACCATCGCCGCCGCACGGGCCTGCCGCGCCTCGAGATCACGCATGTCGAGATGCGCGAGCGCCTGACCCCTCGTGACATGCTGATTGTAGTCGACATCCACCGAGGCGACCGTGCCGGTGACGTTGGAGGTCACCGCGACCTGCTGGGTCGGCTGCAGCGTTCCTGTCGTGACCAGGGTGACGTGAATGTCGCCCCGTATTGCCGCCTCGGTAGCGAAGCTCTCCGCCGAAGACCGGACGCTCGCGGACCACCACAGCCAGCCGCCGGCGATGACGATCGCGATCCCTGCCACGATGCCGGCAATCGTCAGGACTCGGCGCGTCCGCCCACGCCTTTCCTCCTGCGCAAGAACCCCTGCGATATCGAGCTTCTGCAGCATGGAACGACCCCAGAACCTATTAGATCGGCCATCTGATACGGCGGGCCGCTCCACGGTCTTTGCGCTGCATCAACCGCCGCCGGGTCGCCGGCGGGCGGCCCGCCATATTTGATCGGTGTCAATGCCAGGTGAGGCGCCGGCTGCATCCTGCAGCAGGACGGAGGCAAGCCCATGAATCACTCACCATCCCGGCTCGGGTTCATGTCCCTGTGCTTGGCTCCCCTGGCACTGTTCCTGCTCACCACCGGCGTGGGCGCGTCGATGTTGACGGTCAGCCCCGATGGCATACTGCTCAAGGACGGCAAGCCCTACAGGGGCGTCGGCGTCAATATCGCCGATGCGTTCCACCGCCTTTACTTGCACCCCGGCGACTATACCTACGACCGCGACTTCGCCACCCTCGAGGCCGAGGGTATCCCCTTCGCCCGCATTCCCGCGACTGCCTATGCGCCGCACGACGTCCGGGATTACGTCCTCCACCGCGACGCCTATCTCCAGAAGCTCGACGGCGTCATCAAATCTGCCGAAAAGCACCACATCGGCCTCATCCTGGATCTGTTCTGGTGGCACGTCGCCGTCCCCGACATCGTCCACGAGCCGGGGAGCGCCTGGGGCGATCCGGACAGCCGGACCATCGCCTTCATGCGCGAGTACACCCACACCATCGTCGCCCGCTACAAGGACTCGCCGGCCGTCTGGGCCTGGGAGTTCGGCAACGAGTTCAGCCTCGCTGCCGACCTCCCCAACGCCGCCGACTGGCGACCGCCGATCAATCCGATCATCGGCTGGCCGGACAAGCGCACCAAGGCCGACGACATCCGCACGCCGATGATCCTCGTTGCCTTCACCGAATTCGCCAAGGCGGTTCGCGACATCGATCCGGATGCGGCCATCACCACCGGCAACTCGATTCCCCGGCCGAACGCGGAAAGCCAGAGAAAGACCCTGACCTGGGATACCGTCGACACACGGGCGGATTTCCGCGCCAACCTGGCGCGGGTCAATCCCGATCCGATGAACATGATCCAGATTCATCTCTACGCGTTCGACCTCAAGCGCTTCCGCCAGTCCCGCGTCACCTACGCTGACATCATCGAGCAGGCTATGCGCGTGGCTGGCGAGCAGAAGAAGCCGCTCTTCATCGGTGAGATGTCGTCCGCCACCGTTTGGCCCGAGCTCAAGACGGAGGCCGACGTCAAGCGCGACTTCGAGGATAGGCTGAACGCGATCCTCGACTACAAGGTGCCGCTGTCTGCGGTCTGGCAGGTCAGCACCTCCCTGACTTTCGCCAATGATCCGCTCTCGATCAGCCGGGCGCGAGGCACAGGTTGGATGCTCGACGACATCAAAGCCGCCAACGAGCGGATCGCCGGCGAGCTCGAGGCCGAACAGCGTGTTGCCGACCTGCTGCCGCAATTCGAAGCGGCAATCGCGGCCGCTGATCGCGACACCATCCGCGCCCTCCAGCAACGGCTCTTGGAGCGCGGCTTTAAGCCCGGCTCAGCTGATGGCAGCTATGGACCGGCAACCAAGCGTGCCCTCACTGCCTGCATCACGGCTGGCAGTTGCACCCTTGCAGACCTTCCACCCGCTTCCCCGCCCGCAGCGGAATAGCACGCGAGCGGGCGAGCAAGTTCGTCACGCGATCCCGAGCTCCGCCTTGCGCGCCTCGCAGGCCGCCGTCCACTCGGCAATATCCGGCTGGCACACCGCGCGCAGGCGCAGCAGCATGGTCACCACCGTCTTGTGCCCGTTGAGGCCAGCGCGCGTCAGCGCCGTCCGCCCCGCCTTGTCGGTCGCTTCGACCTCGGTCCCCACCCCGGACATCAGCAGCGACACCAAGAGGCCGTCGCCCCGGTCGGCGGCGAGGATCAGGGCCGTCGCCCCATCCGCGTCGTGCGCATTCATGTCCGCCAGCGCTTCGTAGAGGAACCGGATGGAGCTGACCACCTGCGGCGATCCTTCGTTCAACACCAGCCAGTGCAAGGCCCGCCGGCCGCTGGGATCGGTGAAATTCACATCGGCGAGATTGTGCACCAGCACATTGACGGCATCATCCGCAGCCACCTTCGCCGCAACGATCAGCGCCGTCTCCCCCGCCGCGTTCAATTCGTCCACCGGCACGCCGCTCGCGATCAGGCTGACGATCGCCGCAACATCATTGGCCGCCGCCGCATCATGTATCGGCCCCGCCTGCGCGGCCCCGGCCATTCCGAACAGCGCAAGCGTTGCAAGAACCCGAAATATCTTCATCTCCTATTTGATCCCGAGTTCCGCCTTGCGCGCCTCGCAGGCCGCATGCCACGCCGCATCGATCGTCTGGCAGACGGCATGCTTCCGCAGCAGATAGGTCACGATCATTGTGTGCCCCTTGAGCCCGGCATGCGTGAGCGGCGTCATCCCGGCATCGTCGGCGACTTCGATGTCGGCATGCCACCATTCGAGCTGCGACACCGCGAGCGCGTTGCCCACCTTGGCAGCGAGGATCATCGGCGTCGCGCCATCGGCATCGCGCGCATTCATGTCGGCCCGCACATCGGCGAGCATGTAGATGATCTGCGCATCATTGCCGAGCGCCGCCAGATGCAGCGCGGTCGTGCCGTCCGGCAACGCGACATTCGGGTTCGCCCCAAGTCGCACCAGGATATTGACCGCCTCGCGCAAATTCGCGCGCACCGCGACCATGAGTGCCGTCTCGCCCGCCTCGTTGAGCGCATCGGGCGACGCACCGCCATCGATCAGGCTCATGATCGCGGGCACGTCGCCGGCCGCCGCCGCGTCGTGAATGGGCGCGGCTTGCGCGGTGCCCGTCACGACGAATACTGCCAGTGCCAGGATTGTTCGAAGCACGTTTCCTCTCCCGTTACTTGATCCCGAGTTCCGCTTTCCGCGCCTCGCACGCCGCATGCCACGCCGGATCGATCGTCTGGCACTGTGCGCCCTTCCGCAGCAGGATGTTGACGATGACCTTGTGGCCCTTGAGCCCCGCATGCGTCAGCGCGGTGCGGCCGGCATTGTCGGCGGCCTCGAGTTCGGCCCGTTCCCCGAGCAGATACGTGACCGAATTGCCGTAGCCCCCATCAGCGGCAACGATCAGCGGCGTGGCCCCGTCGGCGTCGCGTACATTGACCTGCGCCGCCATGTTGATGAGCGCGTACATGACCAGCGGAGCGTCGCCCAGCGCCGCCGCATGCATGGCCGTCCGGCCCAGCGGCGAAATGGCGTGCGGATTAGCGAAGTTGAGCAGCAGGATGCTCACGACCTCCGGCTTGTTCGCCTGCGCCGCCACCATCAACGGGGTCTCGCCGGCCTCGTTCGGCGCTTCGACCGACTCCCCGCCCTTGATGAGGCTCAGGACGAGTTCGACATCTCCCGCCGCCGCCGCGTCGTGAATGGGCGCGGCCTGGGCGGTGCCCCCCGCCACCAGCAACAGGGAAAGCGCAAGACCAACCAGGCGTACCATCTCATGCTCCGGCGTTTGGCCGGACTGTCCGCCGCAGCGTCCGGCCAGTCCTGAAGCTTCGATGAAAAATTATGAAGCGATCAGGCCACCGGCAATCCGGCCCTGCGCAAGCCCTGTTCGAGCAGCCGGTCCTGCACCTTGGGCACCGTGTCGCGCCCGAGCAGTTGGTTGAGCGTCAGCTCCGGCCAGATCGTCAGCAGCCGCCGCAACTGGGCCTCGGCCTCGGCCAGCCGTCCCAGATGCACATAGCTCGCGGTCACCACGCAGTGCGCGAACAGTCCGTCATTGGCCTCGAGCATCCGCAGCCCCCAGCGCAGCGCCTCCTCCAGCCGTCCGGCCGAAAGATGCGCCCGCGCCAGCCCCGACATCATCACCGCCGCCTCCGGCGTCCATGGCGTCAGGGTCAGGGCCCGCGCATAGCTCGCGATCGAACGCTCGATCTGCCCGGCATGGTAGTAGCAATAGGCCGTGGTGCTGGCGATCACGAGACTGTTGGGGTTGAGCGCCTCGGCGCGCTCCAGCAGCGGGAACGCCCGCGCCGCATCGCCGGCCAGCGTCAGCCGCAACGCCCCAGCGACCAGCAGCACCATCGCGTCGCTGCTGTCTTCCGCGAGGGCGCGATCGGCGAGGGTCAGCGCTTCCGTCAGGTCGTCCACATTGTCCGGCGCCACGCCGCCGCGTGTGAAGCGTTTCTCATGCGCCCAGGCGCCGAGCGCCAGCGCCGGGGCGAAGTGCGGATCGATCGCAATGGCGCGGTCGAGCAGATCGATGGCATTGTCGTAATGCGCCAGCCGCTTGCCGCCGAGCGCACCGCCGGGCACCAGCGGCAGCGCCTGCAGATAGAGATCGTACGCATCGAGACTCTCGGGGCGCTTGCGCCGCGCCCGCTCGATTTCAGCGTGCCGGATCTTCGGTTCGAACACGCCCACCACGCGTGCCACGAGCCGATCCTGAAAATCGAAGATGTCCGCCAGCACGCCGTCCAGCTTCTCGGCCCATAGATGCACGCCGCTCGCGCCGTCGATCAATTGCGCGGTCAGGCGCACCCGGTTTCCGTCTCGCCTCACGCTGCCTTCGATGAGGTAGCGCACGCCGAGCGCCTGGGCGACCTTCCGCGCATCGCTCCCCGCGCCGCGGAATCCTTCCGCCGAAGTACGCGCCACCACCGCGAAGGTGCGGAACCGCGACAGCGCCGTGATCAGATCCTCGACAAAGCCGTCGGCGAAGCTGCCGACATCGTCCATCGTCACGAACGGCAGGACCGCAATGGCGGGGATGCCTCGAACCTGCGGATCGCGCGGCAGCCGATACCCCGCGCGGGCCGCCGTCACGATCCACGCCGACCCGTCCTCGCGCCGTCCGAGGATGCGGCGCAAGGTGCCGATCTGCACCGCGAGATTGTTTTCTTCGACCAGCGAGCCCGGCCACGCCTGCTCGATCAGCGCATCCTTGCGAACCACGGCCCCTTCGGCGGCGAGCAATGCGCCCAGCAGTGCGGCAGCCCGCTGCCCCAGCGCAACATGCCTCCCCTCCCGCCACAGCGTCCCGCTGTCCCGGTCGAATGCGAACGGCCCGAAGCTCGACAGTCCTGTCCCCATGCGGCCAAGCTTAGCGCAGCGGGCGGAGGCTGCCCATATCCCTCAGGCCGGGCGCCGGAGCTGGCGCGCTCCGAGGCACCCCCTGCTATTGCACCCATGGCGGCGGACACCGTGTCGCCAGCACGCGCAAGAGTAGGCTCGCCGGTATGCCGGTGCGGTCTCCGCGGTGAAGCCGCCTGGATGTCGTACGCCTCCCGCTCGAGGTCCCCATTGCATCCGGTATCCGGCTGAAACGCCCAGCGCTTGCTCAGGAATATGGCATTTAGGGTTTGTGCACCTTGCTCATGGAAACGCCGAGGCCCCTCACTCGCGACACACTCAGATGTGCGATCGTTGCAGACCCGCGCAAGGTAAATCAGGAAGGTACTCGCGTTGGAGTCAGCTGGGCATCCCATGGCAAAGCAACAGTTCAGCCAGCATCGGCGCGGGCTGAAGGTCACGTTCTCGCTCTCGCCCCTGCACCTCGACTACCGGATAGAGAAGAAGCGCGAGGTCGCCTTCGAAAAGCGGATCGCTTGGGAAAGCATCGGCGCGCGTTCAACATATCATGCCGAGATCGAAGAGGACCGTGACCTGCGGCAGGCAATCTGGTTCCTGACCGTAATGGCCATCTTCGAGACCGTAGTGGGCAAGTCGCAGCCGCTGACCTTCATGCTTCTCGTAGGCCTGATGCTCACGGTCCTGGTTGGCCTCGTTCTTAGCTCAAGATTCCGGCGCCTTGCTTACACGCGTATCCCGGCTTCGGACATCGGCATGCTGGTGATCGCCGATGGCCAGCACGATCACATAGTTGCGGCGATCGAGAGTGCACGTGCGGCGCGGCTGCGCGCGCTCGTGGAAGCCGAGCCGAATGAATCCATCCGCATGCGTCTGCGGGGCCTCCGTTGGCTGGCACAGGCTGGCGCGATAGACGCGGACGAGTATGAGCGCGAGCAGTCGCTGCACTTGCCCGAACCGATCATTGCCGCATCGAGACGACCCGCGCCACCTCCGACGGTCGAATACCGCCAACGTCGGCTCGGCGTCTCCATCGACGTGTCGCTTCTGGGCGACCGTCTGGCCTACCGCCGCTCGACGCTGTTGGAAGGAACGGCGAGCTTTACGCTGCTTTATCGCAATCTTCCCGAAGCGCGATCGCTGATTGGCGAGGATCACCAGCCCGTTCTGTCGGCATTTCTTTGCGCTTGGATAGGAATCGCGATGCTGTCCATAGTTCTTCCGACAATGAACGGCAGTCCCCCCGGCTATTACATCGGCAACACCGGCCTGCAGCATGCTATTGTTCTGTTCGGTCCGGCCTTCATCGCGTGGTTCGCCCTTGCCTGGATCATCTGGCTCGTCCTTCGCGCGCGCTATCATCACCCTTGGGACGGCGTGCTCATCCTTGCGGATCGGACAGGTGATCAAATCCTCGCGGAGATCGAGGCCCGCCGCATCGCAGCGCTGCGGGCGCTGGCTGTCCCAGACCCCCTCGCAACCCTCGAAGAACAGATGACGACGCTGACTTTCCTTAAAGAAGACGGCCTCATCTCGGCCGAAGAATTCGAGCGTGCCGCGCAGGCTGCCGACTTCGTCTGCGAGGACGAATCACTCGATGCTCCAACCTCGAATTCCGAGCCGGTCCGAGTCCTCCACTAAGCGGGCTGCACCGGCCGCATTTCCCCCTCATACGGTCTGTGCTAGGGTTTCCGGCCGCCACCCACTGACATTTGCTGGCAGGGCACCTACATAGGGTGATCCCGTCAGCACCCGTCCCCGAGTCTCCCCATGGCCGAGAAGCAACCCGATTTTTCCATCGACGACTTCATCGGCGAGATCGAGAAGGCCGAGGCAGAGCGGCTCAACAAGCGGCTCCCGCAGGAGCGGCTGAAGAACAAGCGCGCCCTCGACAACGCCGCCCGCCGCGCTGCCGAAAAGGCCGGCACGACCGGCGAGCTGGTGCCCCAGCCATTGATAAAGAAGGCCGAAGGTCCGCTGGCGCAGCCCAAGCCCAAAAAGACTCAAAAATCCGCCGTCACCGGCATGAGCCTCAAGGCCCCCAAATCCAAGGCCAACAGCGTCGAGCGCCCCGACTTCTCCGGCCTTGGCGAGCCCGAGCAGGCGGGCTTCGGCCACGTCCCCTCCGGCCATGCGGCGCGTAGCGCGCAAAACAAGGATCGCGCCCTGTCCGGCCGCGTCACCGCCCGCGACATCTCCCGCGCCGCCGCCAAATCGCCCGAGGCCATCGCCCAGCTCCGCGACGCCCTCGCCACGGCGACGCGTAGCGCGCAACCGGAAAGCTCGACCGGTGCCACCCACCCCCGCAAGGCCAAGGTCCCCGGCTCCCGCACGCCGGGCAAAAAAATCGCCCTCCCCGGCCAGAACCTCGAGGGCGCGCAGACCGTCGGAATCTCGGCCACCGTGAAGGCCCTCGAGGACATCATCCTCCACGGCCGCAAAGAGGTGGAAGGCAACACCGCCTGGATGCCCCACCGTCCGCCGCCGCGCGAGAAGTCCGAAGGCGGCATCCCCTTCAAGCTCGTGACGCCCTACCAGCCCGCCGGCGACCAGCCCACCGCCATCGCCGAGCTCGTCGAAGGCGTCAACAATGGCGAGACCGACCAGGTCCTGCTCGGCGTCACCGGCTCGGGCAAGACCTACACCGCCGCGCAGACCATCATGCGCACCCAGCGCCCCGCGCTGATCCTCGCCCCCAACAAGACCCTCGCCGCCCAGCTCTATGGCGAGATGAAGTCCTTCTTCCCCGACAACGCCGTCGAATACTTCGTCTCCTACTACGACTACTACCAGCCCGAAGCCTACGTCCCGCGCACCGACACCTATATCGAGAAGGAATCGACCATCAACGAGCAGATCGACCGCATGCGCCACTCGGCCACGCGCGCGCTGCTCGAACGCGACGACGTCATCATCGTCGCCTCCGTCTCCTGCATCTACGGCATCGGCTCTGTCGAAGACTACACCGCCATGACCTTCGACCTGCGCAAGGGCCAGACCATCGACCAGCGCGCGCTGCTCCGCGCCCTCACGGACCTCCAGTACAAGCGCGGCGACACCGGCTTCGTGCGCGGCACTTTCCGCGTGCGCGGCGACACCATCGAGCTCTTCCCCGCCCACTACGAGGATGCGGCCTGGCGCATCACACTGTTCGGCAACGAGATCGAGAAGATTTCCGAGATCGATCCGCTCACCGGCAAGACCAGCGCCGACCTGCTGAGCATCCGCGTCTTCGCCAACAGCCACTACGTCACGCCCCGCTCCACCATGAACCAGGCGAGGCGGTGCTGCAGCTCGTCCTTGATCTGGCTGACGGCCTGATCGAGCGTCATGCG
>DASZQG010000010.1:0-7113 GCA_035550075.1 Hyphomicrobiaceae bacterium
ATCCAGCGCGATGATCGGCTCGTCCTCGACGACCAGAATTACGCAACCCGCGAGCGTTCGATCCATACCTTGCCCTTAACTGTTCAACCCGACAACGCAACCCCACGGGCAGGGTTCCGGCGTTCGAGCCTGATCGAACACCCTGCGGCGCGATGCTACGTCGCGCCACGGCTCAAACACGCACCTTTCAGGATCCTGGCGGGGCTGTGGCCCGCGGCGGTTCGCGCGCAATGCACATATTCAAATGGTGCGGACGGAGGGACTCGAACCCTCACGGGGTTTCCCCCTCAGGATTTTAAGTCCTGTGTGTCTACCTGTTCCACCACGTCCGCAAAACTCCGCCGCTTTCATCGCCGCGCGCTGGCATCAGACGGCAGTGAACTGCTCGCGCTGCATGCGGTGATGACTAGGAAGATTTGTGCCCTCCGTAAAGCGCGGACCTGAGAGGCCGTCCATTCTCAACCGGCTTCAGTGGGATACTCGACCCGCACCAGATAGAGCCCGCACGAGGGTGCGAGAGGCCCGCAGGCGGCCCGGTCGCGCGCCTCCAAGGCCCGGCTGAGATCATCGGCCGTCCACTTGCCTTCACCGACAAGTTTGAGCGAGCCCACCATCGAGCGGACCTGGCTGTGCAGGAACGACCGCGCCGAGGCCTCGATGAGAACCTGTTCGGCATCCTCGCGCACATCGAGCCGGTCCAGCGTCTTCACGGGTGACTTGGCCTGGCAGCCGGCGGCCCGGAACGTCGTAAAGTCATGTCTGCCGACCAAGCGATCGGCGGCTTTCGCCATGGCTGCCACATTGAGCCGCTGCGGGACCCACCAGACTCGATCGCGATCCAGCGCGGGCCGCGCTGCGCGCGTGAGAATGCGGTAGCGGTAATGCCGGGCGACAGCACTGAAGCGCGCATCGAACGTCTCGGGTACGGTCGCGCAGGTGAGGATGGCGATCGGATCCGGCTTCAGATGGAAGTTGAGGGCCGCACGCACCGTGTCGACCGGCCATGCGCGGGCCAGATCGAAGTGTGCAACCTGCCCCAGGGCATGCACGCCGGCGTCCGTACGCCCCGCTCCGTATACCGTCGGGCTCTCGCCGGACAGCTTGAGGATCGCCTCGGCGAGCCTTCCCTGCACGGAAGGGCCCGACGCCTGCACCTGCCAGCCAACGAATGGCGTTCCGTCATACTCGATGGTGACGCGATAGCGCGGCATGCTCCTCCGGGCAGTTCGCGCGAGGCGAACCCGCACCTTCGATTAGCCGGTCATCGGGGAGGGAACAAGCACGCACGAGCTCGCGGCCACGCCCTGCGTCTGCGACGAAAACGTGGTCCGCCGGATGCGCCCTGCTCGGATCAGCGGTGCCCCGCGCGCCCGCCGTGGCCATGACCGCGCCGGTGCACAAAGCGGTGGAACCGGGGCGAGCCGACAAACAGCCCCGGTGCTCCCCCGTAGACGGCCGCGTCACCCGTACCGTAGTTGTGGTTTTCGCTGTAGGACACGATGCGCCGGTCCTCAAAGCCCAGATAGAGCGGCGTCTTGTTGGGATTGATGATGACGCGCTCGTGCGGCGGCAGCGGCCGGAACACGCGCACACCTGCCTCCAGCGTCACCGTCGCCCCGTAGAACGGCCGAGGCTCGATCCGGATCGTCGACTGCGCCGACGCCGCCGCGCTGCCCACGCACACGCCGATGCCCGCCAGCACAGCCAGAACCGAAACTCGCATGACGCTACTCCCACGCTTGAAACAGTGCATTGCCAACTACTCTAGAGCGCACGGCCCGCGAGCAGGTCGAGCTACTTTAAGGATTGATTAACGCTCGTGAAGCCGCATTCCCGGAGGCAGCGGAAAACCGCGCAGGAACTCGGCCGCGCTCATGGGCCGCCGGCCGCCGCGTTGCAGGACCAACATCTGAATCGCCCCCGCACCGCAGGAGATGGTCAGCGCGTCGTCCAGTACGGTTCCCGGCGCCCCTCCGCCCGAACCGGGCCTCGCCCGCAGCACGCGAATGCGCTCGCGCGCCTTGCCGTCGCCCACCTCGAACCAGGCCCCGGGGGACGGCGACAGGGCGCGGATGTGGTTGTGCACGGCCAAGGCGGGCTGCGTGAAGTCGATGCGCGTCTCGGCCTTGGTGAGCTTTGCCGCGTACGTCACGCCCTCCTCCGGCTGGGGGCTGCAGACAAGGCTGCCCGCCTCGAGCGCCTCCAGCGCGCGCACCATCAGCGCCGCGCCATTCTCCGCCAGCACGTCGTGCAGGTCTCCTGCCGTCACGTCAGGCCCGATGGCGACCTTCGCCTCCAGACAGATGGGTCCCGTGTCGAGCCCCTCCTCCATGCGCATGACGGTCGCGGCCGTCGCCGTATCGCCCGCCATCAGCGCGCGCTGGATGGGGGCGGCACCGCGCCAGCGCGGCAGCGCCGAAGCATGCAGGTTGAGGCAACCCAGCCGCGGCGCTTCCAGCACCGGCTTGGGCAGGATCAGACCATAGGCGACGACCACCGCCACATCGGGCCGGTGCGCGGCAAAGGCCTGTTGTTCCCCCAAGCCTTTCAGGCTGTGAGGCGATTGCACAGCCAGCCCAGCGCTTTCCGCGACCACCTGCACCGGCGATTTGCGCGCCTCCATGCCCCGGCCTGCAGGCCGGGGCGGCTGCGTATAGACGGCAGCAATATCATGGCCTGCCGCAACGAGGCCACGCAGCGTCGGCACTGCGAAATCCGGCGTACCCATGAAGACGACGCGCAGCATGCAATGATCCCGGCGAGCGTGTCTGGACCGTTCCCCTGCAGCGGGATCGCTACGGACGGAAAGCCCCAGCGCCCCCGCTCAGGCCGTACTTTCAGCCTTGCTCTGCTTTTTGAACTTGCGAACGATGATGTCGCGCTTCAGGCGCGAGAGAAAGTCTATGATCAGCTTGCCATTGAGATGGTCGATCTCGTGCTGGATGGCCGTAGCCAGCAGCCCGTCGGCAACGAGCTCCTGCTCCGCGCCGTCAAGGTCCGTGTAGCGGACTTTGGCCGTGGCCGGGCGCTCGATGTCGATGCGAACATCGGGAATCGACAGGCAGCCCTCCTCGTGCGCCCGCATTTCGTTCCCGAGTTCGACAATCCGCGGGTTGATCATCACCAGCGGTTGCGGTGCCTCCTCGTCCTTGGCGGTGTCGAGCACGATCAGCCGCCGCGGCACGCCGACCTGAACAGCCGCGAGACCCACGCCCGGTGCCGCGTACATGGTCTCCAGCATGTCCTCGGCCAGCTTGCGCACGGCCCCATCGATCCGTTCAATGGGCACGCTCGCCTTGCGCAGAAGCGGGTCTGGCAGGGTTATGATTGGAAGCTTCGCCATGTCCGTGAAATAAGGTGACGCACCACCGCGGTCAATTCCTCGCCCGCGCCGGCATTCAGAAAGCCCGCTCACCCCAGGTTGCACCAGCACAGGAGTAATACCCATGGACTCGTTCGACGACCTCTGGAGGGAGGCCGAAATGACGCGCCGCGACCTGGTCGCGGCCGGGGCCGCTACGGGATTCATCGCCGGCTTTGCCGCCTCGGTCCAACCCGTCATGGCACAGACCGCGATCGTGACCAGCGCGGCGGGCATGGATGCCGGGATGGTCCAGGTGGCGACCTCCTCCGGACCAATTGCCGCCTACCGCGCGGTCAAGTCCGGGACAGGCAAGCGCCCGCTGATCCTCGTGGTGCAGGAGATTTTCGGTGTGCACGAGCACATCAAGGATGTCTGCCGCCGTCTGGCAGCGCTCGGCTACTGCGCCGTGGCGCCGTCCCTGTATGACCGGCAGGGTGACGTGACGAAGCTGCAATCCATCGACGAGATCCGCCCGATCGTGGCCAAAGTGCCCGACGCCCAGGTGATGAGCGACCTCGATGCGACCGTCAAGTGGGCGTTGGATTCCGGCGCCGCCGACCCGGCCAAGGTCGGCATCACCGGCTTTTGCTGGGGCGGCCGCATCGTCTGGCTCTACGCCGCGCACAAGCCCGATCTCAAGGCCGGCGTTGCCTGGTACGGCCGTCTGACCGGCGATAAGACGCCAAACCAGCCGGCGCATCCGATAGATCTCGCTGACCGCATCAAGGTTCCGGTGCTGGGCCTTTACGGCGGGGCCGATACGGGCATTCCTGTCTCCACCATCGAAGACATGAAAAAGGCGCTGGGGCCGAACACGCCGTCGTCCTTTCACGTCTACCCGGATGCTCCGCATGCGTTCTTTGCCGACTACCGGCCATCCTACAGGGAGGCCGCAGCAAAGGACGGGTGGCAGCGCCTCCAGGGCTGGTTCCGTCAGCACGGCATGGCGTAGGAAGTCTCGCCCCTTTTGGCTATATTGGATCGGAGAGCGCGGTGCGTTGGCGCCCGCGCGCCGGCAGAATCAAAACTGCGCGCCAACATCAGGGATTTTGCGCAATGCCGCCCGTAAGCACGCCGCTTGTGCTCGGTTGGGAAGAGTGGGTCGCTCTGCCCGAGCTGGGGCTGCCCGCCATCAAAGCCAAGGTCGATACCGGCGCGCGCACGTCGGCACTGCACGCCTATTTCGTGGAGCCGTTCACCTCCGGGCGCAAACACATGGTGCGTTTCGGCGTTCACCCCATCCCGCGCCGGAGCGATGTCTACATCCTGTGCACCGCACGCGTCGTTGATAGGCGCGAGGTTCGCAGCTCCAACGGGGAGCGCGAGCACCGCTACGTCATCGAAACCCCGCTTCGCGTCGGCGACCGCGCCTGGCCCATCGAGATCACGCTCACCAACCGTGACAGCATGAGCTATCGCATGCTCCTCGGCCGGCAGGCGATCGTGCGCGGGATCCTGGTCGATCCCTCCTCGTCCTTCCGCCAGCCCAGGTTGCGCTACAAGGTTTACAGTACCGGGAGCAGTTGACCGCGCGCGGCTCGCGCGCGGTTTCGGCCCGGACCGGCAAATGCGGCCTGGACAGCCGGGAAGAGCCATACCAAACTTGCCCGCCAAGGCCGGATGCGGCCGCGAACATCGCTGGAGACTGGCCTTGGACGCACGCGTAGGTGACCACGCCCCGACAAGAGCATCCAACGCGGACACGATATCCGTCCGCAATCTGTCCCTGAAATACGGTCGCGGCCCCGATGCTGTCCTTGCCCTCAGCAATATCAGTTTTTCCGTAGCCGACGGAGAGTTCATCGCCGTCGTCGGCCCCTCGGGGTGCGGCAAGTCCACGTTGCTGAAGATTCTGGCCGGGCTGCTGCGCCAGAGCGAGGGCGCGGCCGACCTCAAGGGCACGCCGATCACGGGCCCGCGCCGCGACATCGGTGTCGTGTTTCAGTCGCCGGTCCTTTTTCCCTGGCGCAGCGTGCTTGAGAACGTCATGCTTCCGGCCGACGTACAGGGGCTGGACAAGGGGGAAATGCGCAAGCGCGCGATGGATCTCATCGAGCTGGTCGGCCTCTCGGGCTTCGAAAACCGATACCCCCGGGAGCTTTCCGGCGGCATGCAGCAGCGTGTGGGCATCGTCCGCGCGCTGATTCACGATCCGGCCATCCTCCTGATGGACGAGCCGTTTGGCGCGCTCGACGCGATGACGCGGGAAAGCATGAACGTCGAGCTGCAGCGCATCTGGATGGAACGGCGCAAGACCGTGCTGTTCATCACCCACTCGACCTCGGAAGCCGTCTATCTCGCCGACCGCGTAATCGTTTTGAGCGCACGCCCGGGCCGCATCGCGGACGAACTCAAGATCGACCTGGCCCGCCCTCGCGCACTCGAGGTTATGAACACGGAGGCATTCGGCGCTTACGTGCGCCGCATCCGCTCCGCACTCAACGCAACCGGAGGAGTGGCAGACTGATGCGTTCAATCCTTCGCCTGGTGCTGATTGCCGTCCTGCTCGCCCTCTGGCAGTGGGGCGTCACGGCATTCCAAATGCCGGCATACATCCTGCCTTCGCCCTCCAGCATCTTCATGGCCTTCTATCGAGGCGTGGCCAGCAACCTCTATCTGGCGCACATCGGCGTTACCCTGGGCGAGACCTTTCTCGGATTTGTCGCCGGGTGCACCCTCGCGTTCCTGCTGGGCACCGTGGTAGCGCTCTCGCGCAACGTGGAATACTTCCTCTATCCCATCATCATCATGTTCCAGGCGATGCCCAAGGTGGCGCTGGTGCCCCTTATCATCGTCTGGTTCGGCCTCGGCCTCACCTCCAAGGTGGTGAGCGCGGGCCTGGTGGCGTTCTTCCCGCTGATGGTCAACACCATCGTCGGCCTGCGCTCTGCCGACGAGGACCGCGTCAATCTCATGCGCTCGCTGTCCGCCACGCGCTGGCAGATCTTCCGCATGCTTCAGCTTCCCAACGCGCTGCCCTACATCTTTGCGGGCCTCGAAATCGCGATGATCTTCGCGCTGATCGGCGCCATCGTCGCGGAGCTGATCGGCGCCGAAAGCGGCCTCGGCATGCTGATTCAGAGCATGAATTTCACGATGGACGTCGCCGGCCAGTTCTCGATCCTATTCATACTTTCGGTTTTGGGATTGACGTTGAACGGCTTGGTGACGCTGGTCCGGCGCCGCGTTCTGTTCTGGGACGTTTCCCGCGACACCGATGTCAGTGGAGCGAGTACAGCAAAGGGAGAAGCATTGTGATGCAGCGTTTGTTTGCGACAGGAGCGATCGTTGTCGGGCTTGCCGCCGCAGCGACACCCGCCGCCAGCGCGGAGCTGGAAACCGTGCGGGTGGGCTGGTGCGCGAAGACAATAAGCTCCGCGGCGTCGCCGTTCGCCATTGCCACCAAGATGGGCTGGTTTGCGGAAGGCGGGATCAAGGTCGAGGTGGTCCCGCTGCCGGGCTCGACGGACTGCGTGAAGCTCGTCGCCACCAAGGAGCTGCCGTTCTCCAATCCCTCAGCCGAGCCCCTGGCGATAATCCGCACACAGGGCGTGAGCGGCAAGTTTTTCTACACCGCCTACCAGGGCAACATCTACGGCATCGCCGTGCCGGTCGACAGCCCCATCAAGTCGATAACCGACCTCAAGGGGAAGAAGATCGGCGTTACCTCGATGGCCTCCGCTGGCGTGATCAGTGCGCGCGCACTGACCAAGGCAGCGGGCCTGAATCATGACAGCGACATCAAGATC
>DASZQG010000011.1:0-1919 GCA_035550075.1 Hyphomicrobiaceae bacterium
TGGTGCCGCAGGGGAGGATTGAACTCCCGACCTCACCCTTACCAAGGGTGCGCTCTACCACTGAGCTACTGCGGCGGTTGTTTCGTGGAGCGGGGCGTATAGCGCGCGCCCCCGCCCCTGGGAAGCCCGCCGCTAACGCCACATCAGGCGGACGCTGACCAGCACCAGAACGGCGGCAAGCAGGTAGCGGAGCACCTGCTCCGGCCAGCGCGGCGCAAGAAAGCTGGCGATCACGATGCCGGGCAGCGATCCCAGCAGCAGCGAGCCCAGCATGGCGAGATCGACGCTGCCGATCAGCCAGTGTCCCATTCCCGACACCAGCGTCAGCGGCACGGCGTGGGCGATATCGGAGCCGACGATCCGGGCCACCGGCAGTTTGGGATAGAGAATAATGAGGAAGGTGACGCCCAGCGCGCCGGCGCCAACCGAGGACAGTGTCACAAGGCATCCCAAAACGGCGCCAAGCACCACCGTGGTGCGCGCCGTGGTCTTGGGGTCCGCCTCTTCGACGCGGTTATGGTAAAAACGCATCAAGGGCTGTCGGAACACCAGCGCCAGCGCGGTCAGCATCAGGGCCGGCCCCAGCGCCAGGGTGATGACGTTCTTGGCCGCCTCGCTGTTCACATTGAGCCAGGCCAGGCCGGAAATGGTCAAAATCGCCGCCGGCACGCTGCCCATGGCGAGACGGCCGACGATCCGCCAATCGATGGTGCGGTGCCAGGCGTGGACCGCAGAGCCGCCGGATTTGGTGACGCACGCATAGAGCAGATCGGTGCCCACCGCTGTCGCCGGATGGACGCCAAACAGCAGCACCAGCAAAGGCGTCATCAGCGAGCCGCCGCCGACACCGGTCAGCCCCACAAGGAAGCCGACGGCGAAGCCGGACAGCACGTAAAGCCAATGGATGGCGTGGATGAGGTGCTCGATCACCGGCATGTCAGCGCGTCACCTTCGCCTCGGCGCAAAAGCCGGGCCACGCCGTCTCGTGTGCAAAACCATCCCCCGTCTCGCGATGCTTAATGCGCGTGCAGGCGCTTGGCGGCCGGCAGATGGATGCCGCACTCGGTTTTTTCGCTGTCCGCCCAGCGGCCCGAGCGGTCCTGGGCGGCGGCCGGCTTGGTGCAGGGCCAGCAGCCGATGGAGGGAAAACCCTGCGCGACGAGCGGATGCTGGGGCAGATCATGGGCGGCCATGTAGGCGGCGATCTCCTCGGCCTTCCAATTGGCCAGCGGGTTGACCTTGTAGTGCGACCCGTCGTGCTCGATCAAGGCAAGCTCTGACCTAAGCCCCCCCTGAAACCGCTTCCTGCCGGTCACCCAGGCGTCGTAGCCCTCCAGCGCCTTGGTCAGGGGGCGCACCTTCCGCAGCGTACAGCAAGCGTCGGGATCCTTGCGCCAGAGGTCGCCCCTGGAATCCTCCGCGGCGGCCTCGGCGGGGTCGGGCTTGCGATCCTGGACATTGGTCAGCCCCAGGCGCTCGACCAGTTCCTCGCGGTACTGAAGGGTCTGGGCGAAGTGGCGGTCGGTTTCGAGGAAGATGACCGGGGCGGCCTTGTCGATGGTCGAGACCACATGCAGCAGCACCGCGGACTCGGCGCCGAAGGAGGAAACCACGGCGAGCCGGCCAGGCCACAATTCACCCAGCGCAAAGTCCAGCACCTCGCGCGCCGACTTGCCGTCGAGCAGCCGCGCATAATGCGCGGCGCGCTCGTCCGGCGCGCGCGGCGTGGAAGCGAGGTCGACGACGCTCACTCGGCCGCTTTTTCGAGAGCGCGCAAAGCACGCAGGCGATGCGCCGGCGCGAACGCGTCGGCGGCGGGCTGGTAGGCGACGCTGAAGCTGCGCGCGGCGCGGGCGTAAGCCGCGAGCGGATCGGCGGCGACGACCTCGAAGGCGTCGAAGCCGCTGCGCAACATGAAG
>DASZQG010000012.1:0-38822 GCA_035550075.1 Hyphomicrobiaceae bacterium
GATGCGGTTGACGCGTTTGCCGGTCGGATCCGTCACGTCCCAGATGTAGGAGACCTTAGTGCCGCCCTTGTCCTTTGCGGCGACGATGTAGCCGCGCAGCGTGTAGTCGACGTGCTCGCCCTTGACGGTGGAAACGGCGACGCGCTGCTTGCCGACGGCGCTGGTGAATTCCTCTTGCATCTGCCGCGCCACGCCATCAGGCGCCCCGATGATCGGCGCGACGGCGATCTTGGCAATCGGCGCCTGCTGCTTGGTCTCCTTGGGTTGCGCCAGCTCCGCGGCCGGGGAGGTGTTCGAGTCGAACAAGGAGCTGCCGCAGCCGGAGAGGCCGAGCCCGGTCAAGCTAGTAAGTGCGACAAGCACCACACCGGTGTGCAGGCGCCGCGCCGCAGCAGCGACCATGGTCGTCACGGTGACGTCCCCCTTTGTCTAAAGGACCCGCTGAATCCGGCTGCCGACGTACAAACCCTGCGGCGGGAGAAGATCTACGGCCGGTACCCCCAAACGAATCACTCCTGGTCGCCGAATGCAGTGCGCCCAGGTCCCTGGAGGATAACTTCGCGAGTCCCTTGTGCCCGTAAAGTCCTGAACTTTCAAAGTTGTGGAAAACTAAGGCTAAGTCAAGACGATGGCAGAGATTTGGCGACCATAATCCGGCTCTTTCCGCGCTTTACTGCGCCGGTAGCTGAAAAAATCCTTGTTCTGAGCAAACGTACACAGCCCCAGACCGGTGACGCTGGCGAGGCCGGTGCGCGCGAGGCGATGGGCGAGGTAACCCGCCAGGTCGAGGTGCGGCCGGGCTTCGGCGGAGGGCCGCGAAAAGAAGAGGGCGCTCTCCGGGTCGCGCTCGAGAAAATCCCGTTCCAGGTCCCATCCGACCTCGTAAGCCTCCGGTCCAATGGTCGGACCGATGGCCGCGTGGGTGCGTCCGCGCCGGGCCCCGAGCTGCTCCATCGCCTCAACCGCGGCCTCGGCGACCCCAGCAATGGCACCGCGCCACCCGGCGTGGGCAGCTGCCGCCACGCCGGCGTCGGCGTCGGCAAACAGGATCGGCGCGCAGTCCGCCGTCAGAACCCCAACCGCAATGCCGGGCGTGGCAGTAATGATGGCGTCGGCGCGGGGGCGGCCTGTGTCGGGCCAGATCTCGCTCGCCACCACGGTGTCGGTTCCGTGTACCTGATGAACGCTGACGATGCCGCGCGCACCGAGCCGCGCGGCCACGCGCGCCCGGTTCTCGCGCACGGCGTCGGGCTCGTCTCGGGAGCCCGGACCGCAGTTGAGACTTTCGTAGATGCCGCGCGATACGCCGCCGTGTCGCGTGAAGAAGCCGTGCGCGAGGCCGGAGAGCGCGGCAAGATTTGCGGCCTGATGCGGTTCGGGCATCCCCATCCTCTAGCCGAAAGGTGGCGGCGGCGCGAGCGCCGGAGTGCGCAGCGCCAGCACCTTGAACAGCCCACCCATGCCGGCGGGGGCCATCAGCCGCTGCACGCCGGTTTCGATCTCGCCGGCGCGCGGCGGATTGGCCGCCATCAGCTTTGCCGCGCGCTCGGCGATGCCGAGCCGGCCGAGGAACTCGGCCTGCGGAATTGGCCCATCCGTCGCCAGGCCGGCCGCACGCGCCTTGCGCGCCAGCCCGGCGAACTGGACGTGCGCGGTCAGGTCGGCCGCGCCGGGGTCTTTGAGCACGTCCGTATAGGCGTGGCGCCGCACCGCCTGCAGCGTGTCGCCGAAGCCGGCTTCGGCGGGGCCGTAATCGATCAGCAGCGCCACCAGCGGTTCTGCGCGGGCAGCGAGCTGCGCAATCAACGCCTCCTCGCCAGCGCGCAGCTCAAGGATGGAGCCGGGTGGGGCCGGCGGTAGATCGGCGTCGGCAACCGCCGCGCCGTCCTCGAACCGCAGCCTGCCGTCGTCGCTCAGCGCAACGACGCGCTCGCGCCAGCCAGTTTCGTCGCGGATGAGCTGCCGGATCGGCAGCGCGTCGAGAAACTCGTTGCCGACCATGATCGCCGGCCCCGCCGGTACCTCGGCCAGGGATGCGTGCCACTGCGGCGTCACCGCCGGATCTAGCGAGGCGAGTGTCCGCGCCTGCGCCTGGCGCAGGGGGCCGCTCACCTCCACCAGATGAAGCGAAGTTGCCCGAAGAAAATCCGGAACAAGGCGCGCAGCTCGGAGTGCATCGCGCATCAGTGAGCCGTGGCCGGGCCCGAGCTCGACGAGCCGCACCGTGGCAGGCTGGCCGAGCGACTGCCACACAATCGCGGCCCACAGGCCGATCAGCTCGCCGAACACCTGGCTGATCTCCGGCGCTGTGATGAAATCGCGCTCTGCCCCGATGGCGGCGCCGCGCTGCCAGTAGGCTTCGAGGCAGGCCTGCATATACTGGTCGACGGCGATCGGTCCCTCGCGGGCGATGCGCGCGCGCAGTCGGGCGAGCAGCGGCGTGTCGCCGTCGGTTGCGTCAGCGTTCGGCATTGGCGGCCGCGTCGGCGGCGGCCCGCTTCCCGGCCCAGCGCAGCAGGAAATAGCCGCCGAGAATCATGGGCACCGAATAGACGATGCCGGGTGTCAGCGGGCCGATCGTCAGGATATGCCCGGGGTCGGGCTGGCGGAACAATTCGCCGAACGACCGCGCCAGGCCATAGCCCAGCAGGAAGGCGCCCGCCGTGAATCCCGGCTTGCGCAAGGACAGCTTCGCCCGCGTCAGCCACAGCAGCACGAGAAACAGCACCAGTCCTTCGAGCGCGGCTTCGTAGAGCTGGCTCGGATGGCGTGCGACCGGCCCCTCGCCGGGAAACACCATGGCCCAGGGCACAGTCGTAGGGCGGCCGACCAGCTCGCCGTTGATGAAGTTGGCGAGGCGGCCGAAAAACAGGCCCATCGGGGTGGCGGCCGCGCACAGGTCCATCACGCTCCACATATCGGCGCGCGCGCGGCGCGCAAACGCGACGATGGCGAGGATCGAGCCGAGCAGGGCCCCGTGAAACGACATGCCGCCATGCCATACCGCCGGTATCTCGAGTGGGTGCTCGAGGAAGTGGCGCGGCTCGTAAAACAACACGTAGCCCAGCCGGCCGCCGAGCAGCACCCCGAGCGTCATGTAGAGAAGCAGGTCGTCAACTTGTTGCGGCGGGAAGGGCGGGCGCGCATTGGGCCACAGCGCGTCCCGGCGCAGCAGATACTTGATGTAGAACCAGCCGAGCAGCAGCCCGGCCATGTACGCCAGCCCGTACCATTTGACCGACAGCGGACCCAGATGAATGGCAACAGGGTCGATCGCCGGGTAGGGAATGGTCAGTAGAACCATCGTGCGAGTTGCGCCTCGACGCTGCTGGCCGCCTCGGGGGAGGTACGGTTAGGCCGCGGCGGGTGTCAAGCTGCCATCGCGGTCCGCGGCGTGCTTGAACCTGCGCGTCCCGCTCTCCATAGTAGCCAACGAGCCATAGTGTTTATCGTGACCGGGTGCAGGTGCGCTCCCATGACACAGACCTCCAATCGTTTCATCGACGAGTTCGCGAAGCTGATGACGGACGCCGCCGGCGCCGCGCAGGGTCTGCGGCGCGAGTTCGAAACCCTCATGAAGACGCAAGGCGAGCGCATGCTGCGCGACCTTGATGTCGTGCAGCGCGAGGAATTCGAGGCGGTCAAGGAGATGGCCGTCAAGGCGCGCGAGGAGAATGAGCGCCTGGCGGCGCGCGTCGCCGCGCTCGAGGCGGAAGTCGCCGCGCTGCGCAAGCCAGGCTGAGGCTGCGCTTGCAGGCCAAGCGACAATCGCCACTGCATCCACAGGTCATACACAACTGTCCCCATCTTTCGCGCGCAATCCTCTTGCCGCCGCGGCGCAGCCACTTTGGCCGTGGACATTCGGCGGGTCGGCTTGCCACGCATCATTCGGTTTGATTACGTCGCGAATCGAATCGGATGATTGCTGCGGCGATCTTCCGGATGGGGGACGCGCAGATTCAACTGCGCACGCAAGGGACAAAGAACAAACATGGCGACAGCCGATCTCGATCAGGCTCGTGTCTACAACCCCGTCGACCTTGTCGAGCAGATCGCTCACAAGGAAGGCTGGGCAGCCGAGCGCACCGGTGACGACGAGCTGACCCTGACGGTGGCCGGTCAGTGGACCGACTATCACCTTTCCATCAACTGGCGCGGCGATCTCGAGACGCTGCACATTGCCTGCGCGTTCGACGCCAAGGTGCCGGAAAACCGCATGGGCGAGGTGTATCGCCTGGTGGCGCAGATCAACGAGCAGCTCTGGCTCGGACATTTCGACGTGTGGAAGGACGAGTCCCTGGTCATGTACCGCCACGGCCTGGTGCTCAACGGCGCCATCGCCACCACCGGCCAATGCGAGGCGCTGCTGCGGGCGGCGCTGGACGCCTGCGAGCGCTACTACCAGGCGTTCCAGTTCGTGGTCTGGGCGGGCCGCGAGAGCCGCGAGGCGCTGGCCTCCTCCATGTTCCAGACCGAAGGCCAGGCCTGACCGCCCCGGCACCTGCAAAGATTCATCTCCCCTTCGCGTGTCCGTGACCCTAGAGTCGCGCCCGATGCAATCGGCCGCATGCACCTCGTATGCGCCGCCGGCAGTCGTGGTGATGCGATGACCCTTCGGATCGATGGAACGCTGTGGCTTGTAGGTGCCGGCAACATGGGGCTGGCCCTGCTCTCGGGTTGGCTGGCGGGGGGCCTGCCGCCGAGGCAGATCGCCGTGCAGGAGCCGTCCCCTTCGCCGGAGGCGAAAGCGCTCGCCGCCCGTCACGGCATTTCGCTCCAGGCGCAGCTTGCGGCTGACACGCCGCCGCCCGCGGTGCTGGTGGTTGCCGTCAAGCCGCAGGTGATGGACGACGTGTTTCCGCAGCTCGCGTCCCGTGTTCCCGCGCAGACGCTGGTTCTGTCCATCGCCGCCGGCCGCGCCATTGGCGGGTTCGAACGCCATCTGCCGGCAAAGACGCCCGTCGTGCGCGCCATGCCGAACATGGCCGTCTCCGTTGGCCGCGGCATCACCGTCTGCGTGTCGAACGCCCATGTCAGCGCCGCCCAGCGCGCCGCCTGCGATGGCTTGATGGGTGCGGTTGGCGAGGTCGCCTGGGTCGATGATGAGAATCTGCTCGACGCCGTCACCGCCGTATCCGGCTCCGGCCCGGCATACGTCTTCTATCTTGCTGAGTGCCTGGCCGAGGCGGGGGTGAAGGCTGGTCTGCCGGGCGCCCTGGCGCAGAAGCTGGCCTCGTGCACCGTCGCCGGCGCCGGCGAGCTGTTGCACCGCGCCCGGGAGGACGCGGCCACCTTGCGCCAGCGCGTCACGTCGGCGGGCGGCACCACGCACGCCGCGCTGCAGGTTCTGATGAGCGACAAGGGGCTGGCCCCGCTGATGCGCGAGGCGGTCGCAGCCGCAACCCGGCGCTCGCGCGAGCTGGCGAAATAACCATCGGCGCACTGCGCTTTTGCGGCGCTGGCCAACGGCCGGTCCAGCGCCTATTTTGTCGCCCGCCTGCGAATGCCCGATTTTGCGAGAATTGCGATGGCCCAAGCTCTGCCCGTGCCGCAGCCCGGCATCCTGGACATAGACCCCTATGTTCCGGGCGAGAGCCATATTGCCGGCAACGTCAAGCCCATCAAGCTTTCCTCCAACGAGACCCCGCTGGGGCCGAGCCCGCGCGCCGTCGCCGCATACAAGGCGCTTGCTGGCGAGCTCGACCGCTACCCCGACGGCGCCGCCACGGCGCTCAGGCGCGCCATCGCCGCGCGTTTCGGCCTGGACGCGGAGCGCATCGTCTGCGGTAACGGCTCGGACGAGCTGATCGGCCTGCTTGCACGCGCCTATGCCGGCGCCGGCGACGAGGTGGTCTACACCGAGCACGGCTTCCTGATGTACAAGCTTGCCACGCTGGCGAGCGGCGCCACGCCGGTGCCCGTGCCCGAAACCAACCTGCGCGCCAACGTCGACGCCATCCTCGCGCGCGTCGGCCCGAAGACGAAGCTTGTATTCCTGGCCAATCCCAACAATCCCACCGGAACCTACCTGCCGCACGATGAGGTGCGCCGCCTGCACAAGGGCCTGCCGTCGAGTACCCTGCTCGTGCTCGATGCCGCTTACTCGGAATACGTGCGCCGCAACGACTACGAGGCGGGGCTGGAACTGGTGGCCACCACGCACAACACGGTGATGACGCGCACCTTTTCGAAAATCTACGGGCTCGCCGCCCTGCGCCTCGGCTGGGCGTACTGCCCGGCGGCCGTCGCCGACGTGCTCAACCGCACGCGCGGGCCGTTCAACATCAATGCACCGGCCATCGCCGCCGGTGTCGCGGCCCTGGAAGATGGCGCCCACATCGAGGTGGCGATCGCCCACAACGAAAAATGGCTGCCGTGGGTGACGCGCGAAATCGAGAAACTCGGCCTCAAGGTGACGCCCAGCATCGCCAACTTCGTGCTCATCCATTTTCCCAGTGAAAAGGGGCGGGACGCGGCTGCAGCCGACGAGGCGCTGAAAGCGCGGGGCATCATTCTGCGCCGCGTTGCGGCCTACGGTTTGCCTAACGCGCTGCGCATGACCATTGGTACCGAGGACGACAACCGCGCCGTGGTCGCCGCCCTCGCGCAGTTCCTGGGCCGCACATGAGCGAACCGATGTTTGATCGCGTTGCGCTGATCGGGCTCGGCCTGATCGGCTCCTCGCTGAGCCACGCGATCCGCCGCGGCGGCCTTGCGCGCACCATCGTCGGGGCCGCGCAGAGCGAGAAGACGCGTGAAACGGCGCTGCGCCTGGGTCTTGTTTCCTCCGTCTACGCCTCCCCGGCGGAAGCGGTGCGTGACGCCGACCTCGTCATTCTGTGCACGCCGATCGGCGTGTGCGGCGCCATTGCGGCCGATATCGGCCCCGCGCTGCGGACGGGTGCCATCCTCACCGATGTCGGCTCGGTGAAGGGCGCCGTCGTGCGCGACGTCGCCCCGCATGTGCCCGCCGGCGTCCACTTCATTCCGGGCCATCCGATCGCCGGCACCGAGCATTCGGGTCCGGAGTCAGGCTTCGCCGAACTGTTCGATGGGCGCTGGTGCGTGCTGACCCCGCCGGAGGGCGCAGACCAGGCCGCCGTCGCCAGGCTGGCGGCCTTCTGGCGTGCGTGCGGCTCTCACGTCGAGATCATGGCCGCCGACCACCACGACATGGTGCTGGCCATCACCAGCCATGTGCCGCACCTGATCGCCTACAATATCGTCAACACCGCCCGCCATCTCGAGCGAGTCACCGATACCGAGGTGATCAAGTTCTCGGCCGGCGGTTTCCGCGACTTCACGCGCATCGCCGCTTCGGACCCGGTGATGTGGCGCGACGTGTTCCTCAACAACAGGGAGGCGGTGCTGGAGATGCTCGGCCGCTTCAGCGAGGACCTCACCGCCCTGCAGCGCGCCATCCGCTACGGCGAAGGCGAGGCCCTGCACCGCCTGTTCACCGAGGCGCGCGCGGTGCGACGCGGCATCATCGAGGCCGGCCAGGATACGGCCGCGCCCGACTTCGGCCGCCACGGCGGGGCCAAGCCATCACGCACATGAGCACGCCCGGCGGCGACACCTGGATCTTCGCCTACGGCTCGCTGATGTGGCGGCCCGGCTTTGCCTTCGAAGCCGCCGAGCGCGCCCGCCTCACGGGCTACCGTCGCTGCTTTTGCATCTATTCCATGTATCACCGCGGCTCGCCGCTACGCCCCGGCCTTGTGCTCGGGCTGGACCGCGGCGGGACGTGCGAAGGCATTGCCTATCGCGTCGCGGCAGACCGGGCGGCGGAGGTTCGCCATTACCTGCGCGTGCGCGAGCAGATCAGCGGGGTCTATCGCGAGATGGTGCTGCCGGTGGAGCTCGCCGCCTCGCGGCAAGAAGTGCTGGCGCTTGCCTACGTCGTCGACCGCGCCCATCCCATCTACGCCGGGCCGCTGCCGCTCGCCCGGCAGGCGCGGCTGATCCGCGGCGCGCGGGGTGTCTCCGGGGCCAACCTCGACTATCTGATCAACACGTTGCGCCACCTGGCGGAGCTTGGCATCCGCGAGCGCCAATTGGAACGCGTGCTGGCGCTGATCGGCCCGCACACCGCACGGCATCCGCGAGCGGGGCAGATCAGCCCTTATGTGGCGGGGTTGCTTGAGACGGCGCGCCGGCAACCAGCCGGGCCGATGCGCCGCGTGAAGCCGGATCGGCGCCGGCGCTTTCTCTATCGCTTGCGGATGGGAGGGGAGGCGTGGGCCGGCGGACGGCTGCTGTCGCGGCAGTCCTGATCGTCAGGCTGTAACGCGCGCCGGTTCCGGTCCAAGTTCGCCGAATGCGCCTGCGCGCAGATCGCACACCGCGAGATGGCACTTGTCCCAGTCGGCACAGTCGTAAACGTGCACTTCGTTGGCGCCCAACGTTGCGCCGCGCTGGCGGATGCGCGCAAGATTCAAGCTCGCTGCTTCGCGCCCGCAGAGCCCGACATGCAGCGGGGTACGACGGCCCTGCGCGTCGCGGCGCACCAGCACGTAGCACGCCTCGCTCAGCGGCGGACACCACACGAGACTGTAAACCTCATGGCGGTAGCGCCGGCCGGATGCGCCGCGCCACGTGTGCCGGCCTTCTGGCGCAACCGCGCGTGCCTGGGGTGCACCCGCGCCCAGCGCAGACTCGCGCTGCCGGCTCATCGGGACGGGAAGGGTGAGAATGCGGGCCGTCATCTGGCGCCACCAATCGATACGCTCGCTCTATCAAGCGAGACAGCCAAGTACTCGTGGTCTCTAGCGGAATTATGGCTGAACATGTGTCATTTCAAGGCAGCGTGACCTTTAGCGCAGACGTCGGAAGATCACATGCAGTTGAGGTCCCGCGAGCCTGTTTCCAGCGACCGCTGGAGAGCGGTCCCTGTACGTCAACGCGGACGAATGGCGGTCGGTTTCAGTCGCAGCGTGAATAGCCGCAGTTCTCGCAAACCCAGCAGCCTTCCTCGCGCCGGAGGGCCTGGTAATTGCACCGGGGGCAGGTGCGGCCCCGCGCGGGCCGTTCGCCGGTGACCGCGGCGACACCTCCCTCCGCGGCGGTCAGCGTGCGGTCGGCGGCCGGCTGAGCCACGCCCTCGGCGCTTGTCAGGAAGCCGATCCGCCGCATGTGGTTCTCGATCACCTGGCCGATGGCGGCAATCAGGCTCGGCACGTAGCGCCCGCCCAGCCATTGCCCGCCCTGCGGGTCAAAGATCGCCTTCAGTTCCTCGACCACGAATGAGATATCGCCGCCGCGGCGGAAGATGGCGCTGATCATGCGCGTCAGCGCCACCGTCCAGGCGTAGTGCTCGAGGTTCTTGGAATTGATGAATACCTCGAATGGCCGGCGGCGGCCGTCGCGCTCGATGTCGTTGATGGTGATGTAGAGCGAATGGTCGCTGCCCGGCCAGCGCAGCTTGTAGGTGGCGCCGAGCAGTACCGGGTCGCGCTGCAGGGGCTGGGCCATGTAGACGATGCCTCCCGAGCGCCCGGCCGTCTCCAGCAGCGGACGGGGTTCCGGCTCGGCGACGGAGCCAACTACGTGCGCTTCCGATTCCTGCGCCGCCGCCGCAGGCGTCGCTTGTGAACGGCTCAGCACCGCGCCGGTGATCGGGTTCGGGCGGTAGGTGGTGCAGCCCTTGAGGCCAAGGGCATAGGCGTCGAGATAGATGTCCTTGAACGCCTCGAAGCTGATGTCGACGGGGCAGTTGATGGTCTTGGAAATCGAGCTGTCGACGTGACGCTGCAGGGCGGCCTGCATCTCCAGATGTGCCCGCGGCGGCAGCGCCTCGGCCGTCACGAACGCGTCGCTCAGCGGCGTCTCCGCCCCGTGCTGCGCGCGATAGAGCGCGTGCGCATAGTCTTCCACCGGTTCGACGCGCGAGCTGCCATCGCGTTCGAGCACGCGCCGTTCGTAGCGGAAATCGAACACCGGCTCGACGCCGCTCGAGACGTTGCACGCCAGCAGCGAAATGGTGCCCGTCGGCGCAATCGAGGTCAGCAGGCCGTTGCGGATCCCATGCCGGGCGATTTCGCCGCGCACATGTTCGGGCAGCCGGCGCACGCCAGGCGCGGCCAGGAAGCGGTCGGCGTCATAGAGCGGAAATGCGCGCTTTTCCTGGGCCAGTGCCACGCTGGCGAGGTACGCAGCGGTCTGAATGGAGGCCATCCAGCTCTCGGCCAGCGCGACCGCCTGCGGGCTGCCATAGCGGATGCCGCACAGGATCAGTGCGTCGGCGAGGCCCGTGACGCCGAGCCCGATGCGCCGCTTGCTCTTGGCTTCGTTCTTCTGGGCCGGGAGCGGGTAGGCGGACACGTCGATGGCATCGTCGAGAAACCGCACCGCCGTCGCCGTCAGCGTCTCCAGCCGCGCGGTGTCGATCCGCGCCTCGGAGGTGAACGGCTTCTCAACCAGCCGGGCCAGGTTGATCGAGCCAAGGAGGCAGGCGCCATGCGGCGGCAGCGGCTGTTCCCCGCAGGGATTTGTGGCGCGGATCTCCTCGCAATAGGAGAGGTTGTTTTCCGCATTGATGCGATCGATGAACACGACGCCCGGCTCGGCATAATCGTAGGTGGCGCGCATGATCCGGTCCCACAGCGCGCGTGCGCGGACCGTGCGGTAGACCTTCCCCTCGAATGTGAGCTCCCATGGCGTATCCTCGCGCACGGCCTGCAGGAACGCGTCCGTCACCAGGATCGACAGGTTGAAATTCCTGAGCCGCGCCGGATCGGCCTTGGCGTCGACGAACAGCTCGATATCGGGATGGGCGCAGTCGAGCGTCGCCATCATCGCTCCGCGGCGCGCGCCGGCCGACATGATGGTGCGGCACATGGCGTCCCACACGTCCATGAAGCTGACCGGGCCCGAGGCATCCGCCCCGATGCTCTTCACCAGGGCGCCCTTGGGCCGCAGCGTGGAAAAGTCGTGCCCGATGCCGCCGCCGAGCTGCATCGTCAGCGCCGCTTCCTTCACGTTGTCGAAGATCGACCCGAGGTCGTCTTCGATGCGCCCCATGACGAAGCAGTTGAACAGCGTCACGGCGCGGCGGCTGCCCGCCCCGGCCAGGATGCGGCCGGCCGGAAGGAAGGCGAAATCTTCCATCGCCGCGACGAAGCGCTCGGTCCAGCGCGCGCGCAGCCTCTTGGGCTCGGCCGCTGCGACCGCGCGGGCCACGCGCTGCCAGGTATCCGACAGGCTGGAATCGATGACACTGCCGTCGTTCGCCTTCAGGCGATACTTCATGTCCCAGATCTGGCGGGAGATCGCCGGCAATGCGGATTCGGGGACGCTCATGAAGGCTCCGCGAGCTTCACTCTCCAGACACCCGCCGAACGGCGGCCTTGGTTGTATGTTCTATAAATGTTCTCATAACCGCGTTCAACCGGGAAATGGTGTGCAGCGATGCGCAGCGCCAGCTTAGTCCTGCACATCAGGCAAGGGAGGTATGCGTCCGCCGGAGAATATATTTGCTGCTGGGCCGTTGTCTCAGCGACCCGCTCATCCCCGCACCGGCGGGTCAATAACCAGGGCGCCTTACCCCGCATGAGGCGCCCTGATCTTTTCTGGCGATGGAAATCACCATCCAGCCCGCGGAAGGGCCTCCTGGCTAAGCCTGGGCCCGCAGGCGACCTGTCTCCCAGCCGATCAGAGCCCGCTTCCGGGTCAGGCCCCAATGGTACCCGCCGAGGTTGCCGTCGCCTCGTAACACACGGTGGCAGGGCACAACGAAGGAGATCGGGTTGCGGCCAACGGCCGAGCCCACCGCGCGGGACGCCGCCGGGGCACCGATGTGGCGGGCGATGTCGGTGTAGCTGACGGCCCGGCCCATAGGGATCTTCAGCAACGTCTCCCAGACCCGCACGTCGAAATCCGTGCCGATCATCACCAGCCGCACGGGCTGCTCCCGGGCCCACTGCGAGGGATCGAAAATGACCCTCGCGTGGCCGGTAGTCTTCTCCGGAGCCTCCACAAACCGCGCTTTCGGCCAGCGCGCCATCATGTCGGCCAGCGCGCCCTCCCGCGTTTGACCGGCGTCGTCGTTGACGAAGGCGAGGCCGGCCAGGCCGCGGTCGGTGACCATCAGCAGCGCATCGCCGAATGGCGAGGCGTGATAGCCGTAGGCCATGTCCAGGCCCTCGCCGCGGCGCTTGTAATCGCCCGGCGTCATCGCCTCGTGCGACACGAACAGATCGTGCAGCCGGCTGGCCCCGGAAAGGCCCACCTCATGGGCGGTCTCCAGCAGGCTCGCCGAATCCGCAAGCAGGTTGCGCGCGCGGTTGACGGTGATGGCCTGCACAAATTCCTTCGGGCTCAGTCCGCACCAGCGCTTGAACACCTTCTGGCAGTGCGCGGGGCTCAGTCCAAGGTGCTGGGCGAGGCGGTCGAGCGAGGGCTGCTCGGCCCACGTCTCTGACAGGAAGGAGATGGCGCGGCGGATGAGCTGATAATCGTGAGACTGATTGGCCCGGCCCGTAGCTGTCGGGGATGCGATGGTGGTGGTTTGCAACATGGTCGATTCTCGCGGTTGTTAGCGGCGATGCACCATGATCTAGGGCTGCCCGCGCCCCGTATCGACCCGATTCCTGCGCGTCGTCCTTAAATTCGCGCGCCGCCGCGCGCGCTCGTCAGGGCGGCCTTCAAAGCGTCGGCGAAATCCCGCCGCTCGTCGTCGGTGAGAAAACGCCCGATGGCGAGCCGACCCCCCCGCGAAATCAGGTCCAGATCGGTGCGCCCATTCGGCCGCTGCCGAAGGCTCACCCGAGCCCAGTAGGGATTGCAGGAGAAACGTTCGCTGCGGCCGCTCGGGCGCACCCGCGTCACCGTCAGCGCATCGGGGGTCACTTCCACCGTCTCATACATGCGCCCCGCACGGTAGTTGAGCCGGAAAGCCGCGTAGAGCAGAAGCGCATCAAGGCCAAAAAACCCCGCAACGGGCCAGGCGCCCATCAGCACGAAGGCCACCCCCGAGGCGAAGCTCACTACGGCCAACCCCGTCATCAGCAGCAGGAAGCCCTTGGGCCCCAGCGACCGATATGGCATCAGCACCGCGCGAAACACATCCGGCTCGGCTTGCGTTCGGGCCGTCTTTTCGTCCATGACTGGGCTTTCGACGCTTGTTCCTGAACCTGACAACGCACGCCATGCCAACAGCGATCCGGCCGGGGCGAACCCCCGCCCCAATAAAGCGCGGCGCCAGGCGCAAAGCAAACGCCTCGCCTGCGCGCGTTGCGGAGATATTCCGCCGGTTCGCAGCGGCCAATCCAGAACCCAGGGGCGAGCTCGAATATGTGAACCCCTACACCCTGCTCGTGGCGGTGGTGCTGTCCGCGCAGGCGACCGACGCCGGCGTCAACAAGGCGACGCGGGGCCTGTTCAAGGTTGCCGACAGCCCGAAGAAGATGGTGGCGCTCGGCGAGGACGCCGTGCGCGACTCCATCAAGACGATCGGCCTCTATCGCAACAAGGCCAGGAACGTCATCGCTCTCTCCGAGAAGCTGCTGGCGGCACATGGCGGCAAGGTGCCGCAAGATCGCGCGGCCCTGGAGGCGCTGCCGGGCGTTGGCCGCAAGACCGCTAACGTTGTGCTCAACATTGCCTTTGGCGAGCCGACGCTGGCCGTCGACACGCATGTGTTCCGCGTGGCGCACCGGCTGGATTTGGCGCGGGGCAAGACGCCCCACGATGTCGAGGTGGAGCTGCTGAAAGTGATCCCGCAACGCTATCTGCACCACGCCCACCACTGGCTGATCCTGCATGGACGCTACGTCTGCCAAGCGCGCAAGCCGCGCTGTGACGTGTGCGTGGTGTGCAATCTGTGCAACTCGGCCGACAAGTGGTTCGATTGCGGCCCGCCAAAACCTGCAACACGGGAAAGGGCCGCCTCATGAGCGTCGCCAAGGGCCGCGAATTCCTGAGCATCCCCGGGCCCACAAACATCCCCGACGAGGTGCTCGCCGCCATGCACCGGCCGGCGATCGACATCTATTCGGGCGAGCTGATCGGCATCACCGAGCGCTGCCAGGCCGACCTGAAGACCATCTTTGGCACCAAGGGCAGCACCTACATCTACGCCGCCAACGGCCACGGCGGCTGGGAGGCTGCGCTGACCAATGTGCTCTCGCGCGGTGACTCGGTGCTGGTGCTGGAGAGCGGCCGCTTTGCCGCCGGCTGGGGCGAGATGGCCGCAATGCTTGGAATAGAAGTGGAGACGGTCAAGGGCGACTGGCGCCGCGCCGTCGACCCGGCCGCGGTCGAGGATGCGTTGCGGCGCGACCGGCAGCACCGCATCAAGGCCGTGCTGGTGGTGCAGATCGACACTGCGTCCGGCGTGGTGAATGACATTCCCGCAATCCGCAAAGCGCTGGACGCCGCCGGCCACCCCGCCCTCCTGATGGTGGATTGCGTCGCCTCGCTCGCCTGCATGCCTTTCGCGATGGATGCCTGGGGCGTGGACGTGGCGATGGCCGGGTCACAGAAGGGCCTGATGACGCCGCCGGGTCTCGCTTTCGTCGCCGCCAGCCCGAAGGCGCGAGAGATCCATACTCGTGCAGGATTGCGGACGCTCTACTGGGACTGGACCTTCCGCGAAGGGGAGGTCCACTACCAGAAATACTGCGGGACGCCGCCAGAGCAGCTCCTGTTCGCCTTTCGCAAGGCGCTCGACATGCTGCTGGCCGAGGGCCTGGAAGCGGCCATCCGGCGTCACGCGCTGCTGGCCGAGGCGACGCGGCAGGCGGTCGAACAATGGGCCAAGGGCCAGGTGCTCGCCTTCAACATCCTCAACCCCGCGGAGCGCGCCAACTCCATCACCAATATCCTCGTTCAGGGCCGCGAGCCGCAACCGCTGCTCGACTATTGCCGCGACAAGTGCGGCGTGGTCCTTGGCATCGGCCTCGGCGATCTGTCGGGCAAAGCTTTCCGCATTGCCCACATGGGGCATATCAACGCGCCGATGCTGCTGGGCACGCTGGGTGCCGTCGAAATGGGCCTGAAGGCGCTCGGCATTCCGCACGGCAGCGGCGTGCAGGCTGCGGTGGCCTATCTGGGGCGCGAGGTGGCGGCGTAGACGCTCGCGCGACCACCGAGATGCCGCCCAGCCGGCGGTCCTATCGCAGCAGCTCCTTCCCGTTCCAGGTGACGCTGGTGGCGAAATGGCTGCATCCGTTCCCCTTTGCGTCCGGGGCGCGATAGCAGCCTAGTGTGACATTCTGGTCGAGGATGCTGCGCATGTCGTCCTCGGTGGTCCTGGTGGTTGCGACATGCGCCGTCACCATCCCCGTCGAGGTCGCAAGTTCGATCCGGTACGAAGGATCGCCGCAGCCAAAGAAAAGATAGAGGATTTTGGGCATGGTGCAGCCCGGCGTGACCCTGGCGATGGTCTTCACCGCGCCAGTGATCTGGTGGTTGGCCGCTTTAGGGCTCTCGCCGCAGGCAGCGAGCGCACACGTGGCCCCCGCCAGCGACGCAAGCAAGAAGAATTTCCGCACCGCTATCCCTCCCGAAATTGAAAAGCGTCTTCATGGGTCGAAAAAGGCCGGACCCTGGGGTCCGGCCTTCGACCTCGTGCAGCCTGAGACTGCTATTCCAGGTGGCTGACGAACTTGGTCTGCATATAGACCTGCAGGCCCTCGCTGCCGCCCTCGTGGCCGAACCCTGAGTCCTTCACGCCACCGAACGGCGTCTCAGGCAGGGCAATGCCGAAGTGGTTGATCGTCACCATGCCCGACTCGAGCGCGTCGGCGACCTTGCCGGCCGTCTTGGCGTTCTTGGTGAAGGCGTAGCTGGCGAGCCCGTAGGGCAGCTTGTTGGCCCGCTCGAGCACGTCATCGGTGTCCTTGAAGCGCAGCATCACGGCCACCGGCCCGAAGGGCTCCTCGTTCATGATGCGGGCGTTGTCGGGTACCTCCGTCAGCACGGTCGGCTCGTAGAAGTTGCCCTGGTTGCCGATGCGCTTGCCGCCCGCTTCCACCTTGGCGCCCTTGTCCTGTGCGTCGGCCACGAACGCTTCAATGGCGTTGACGCGCCGAGCGTTGGCGAGCGGGCCCATGCGGCTGGTCGGATCGAGGCCATCGCCTACCTTCACCTTCTTGGCAATGTCGATGAACTTGCCGACGAAGTTGTCGTAGACCTTCTCGTGCACGAAGAAGCGGGTGGGCGACACGCACACCTGGCCGGCGTTGCGGTATTTGAAGCCACCCATCAGCTTGGCTGCACCCTCAACGTCGGCGTCGTCGAACACCAGCACCGGCGAATGGCCGCCGAGCTCCATCGTTGCCCGCTTCATGTGGCTCGCGGCGAGCGCGTTGAGGTGCTTGCCGACCGGCACCGACCCCGTGAACGACACCTTGCGGATGACCGGGTGCGGGATCAGATACTCGGAAATCTCCGCCGGCACGCCGTAGACGAGGTTCAGCACGCCGGGCGGAAGGCCCGCGTCGGCGAACGCCTTTACCAGCCCGATCGGGGAGCCCGGGGTTTCCTCGGGGCACTTGATGATGATCGAGCAGCCCGCTGCCAGCGCCGCCGCGATCTTGCGCACCGCCTGCGTGACGGGGAAGTTCCAGGGCGTGAACGCGGCGACCGGACCGATCGGCTCCTGGAGAACGAGGTTCCTCACGCCGTCCGCGCGGGCCGGGATGATGCGGCCGTAGGCTCTCTGGCCCTCGGCGGCGTACCAGTCGGTGATGTCCGCCGCGCTCAACACCTCGAGCTTGGCCTCCATAAGCACCTTGCCCTGCTCCTGGGTCAGCACCTTGGCGATATCGTCGGCGCGCTCGCGGATCAGGTCCGCGGCCTTGCGCAAAATCTTGCCCCGCTCGAACGAGGACACCTTGCGCCAGGTCTTGAACCCTTTGTCCGCGGCGGCCAGCGCCTTGTCGAGGTCGCCCTTGGAAGCGTGCCCGAGCTCACCGATCGCCTTGCTGGTGGACGGATTGATGACGTCCTGCGCCTTGCTGCCGGTCGGCTTGACCCAGTTGCCGTCGATGTAATGCTCGAGAGACGTGTACATTGGCTCATTCCTCGCTACGTATGCTTCCGTTTATCAATTCCTGCCCCGAATAACGACAGGTCCGGCACCCTGCGCAAGGGGATTCGAGCCCCTGCGCCTTTGCGAACCGCTCAACTCGGCGCGACCATTCCGGCAAGCGGGTAAATCTGCCAAGAGCCGTCAGCCCGCTCGCGGTTCGCCCGCGGCTTTTGGGTCCAGGCGGTGTGCCGCGAGCAGACCCGTATTGATTGTTAGCACAAATCGGCTATCTGGGTTCGTAGCTGATTGTCAGGCCGGTCGAGGAGCCGCCAGGAACCATGGGCTATACCGTCGCAGTCGTCGGCGCCACAGGCAATGTGGGCCGCGAAATGCTCTCGATCCTGAAGGAGCGGGAGTTTCCCGCCGACAGGGTGCATGCACTGGCCTCGCGCCGCTCCATCGGCGTGGAGGTTTCCTTCGGCGACCATCAGCTCAAGTGCGAGAACCTGGAAACGTTCGATTTCTCCAAGACGGACATCTGCCTGATGTCCGCCGGCGGGACCGTCTCGAAGGAATGGTCGCCGAAGATCGCCGCGCAAGGCTGCGTGGTGATCGATAACTCGTCGGCCTGGCGCTACGACCAGGATGTGCCGCTGGTCGTGCCGGAGGTCAACGCCGACGCGGTGGCCGGTTACGCCAGAAAGAACATCATCGCCAATCCCAACTGCTCCACCGCGCAGCTCGTCGTGGCCCTCAAGCCGCTCCACGACCGCGCCAAGATCAACCGCGTCGTGGTGTCGACCTACCAATCGGTTTCGGGCGCCGGCAAAGACGCCATGGATGAGCTGTGGTCGCGCACCAAGGCCAAGTACGTTCCCGGCGACGAGAGCGACCCGAAGAAGTTCCCGAAGGAGATCGCCTTCAACTGCATTCCCCAGGTCGACGTCTTCATGGAGGATGGCTACACCCGCGAGGAATGGAAGATGGTGGCCGAAACCAAGAAGATCCTCGATCCGAAGATCAAGGTGACGGCGACCTGCGTGCGCGTGCCGGTGTTCGTCAGCCATGCAGAGGCGGTGAACATCGAGTTCGAGCGACCGCTCAGCGCTGAGGAGGCGCGCTCTCTACTGCGCGAGGCGCCGGGCTGCCTGGTGATCGACAAGCGCGAGCCCGGCGGATACATCACGCCAATGGAGGCCGCGGGAGAGGATGCGGTCTACATCAGCCGCATCCGTGAGGACGCGACCACCGAGAACGGTCTCGTGCTGTGGATCGTTTCTGACAACCTGCGCAAGGGCGCCGCCCTCAATGCCGTGCAGATCGCCGAGGCGCTCATCAATCGCAAGCTGCTGAAAAAGGCGGCGTAATCCTCGCCGCCGCTGCTACTGGGTTGCAGCGGACATCTTCTGCAGGGTGGCAACGATCGACTGCAGCTCGTCGATGAACAGCTCACGCTGCTTGCTCGGCAGCGCGTCGAGGATGCGGTCATCGACCCGCCTGGCGAGTGGCTCGGCCGCGCGCAGGACACGCTTGCCTTCGTCCGTCAGCTTCACGGCGTAGGCCCGCGCATCCTCCTTGGTGCGGCGGCGCTGGAGCAGGCCCTTTTTCTGCATGCGTCGCACGATGTCGGCCAGGGTGGAGCGGTCGATGCCGGTGCGGTCGACCAGCCCGGTCTGGCTCAGGCCCTCGTTTTGCGCCACGGTCAGCAGCACAGCGAGCTGGCGCGGGGTAAGATCGCCGTCACGCAGTTCCGCGTGGAAGATTTCTCCGGCGCATTGTCCGGCCCTATGCAGGAGGTGAATGGGAGAGCGGTCAAGCCGATTGGAGTTGTTGTTGCGCTTCATCAGTCTGCTTGAGAGTCTCTTCTTGTTCTTGGGTGCTCTGGCAGGCGCGGCGTTCCACGAGCTGCGCAGCAAAAATACAGTACACGAGGAATGGCTGGTGTCACGTTTCCGCGACGCCATGTCTCACGGTCAGGGAACCGGGTCAGGCGTCCGTCTTAAGCTCGTAGCGCTTGATCAGGCCGACCTGTGCCATCGCGAAGACCATCGTCAGCGGAAGGATGCCGAACACCTTGAAATCGACCCAGGCGGCTTCTGAGAAGTTCCGCCACACAAGCTCGTTCACGGCGGCGAGCAGCACGAAGAAAACCGTCCAGCGCACGGTCAGCTTCTGCCAGCCTTCTTCGCTCAGGTTGAAGGCCTCGCCGAACATCATCTTGAGCAGCGGGCGGCGCGTCCACAGCCCGAACATCAGCACGCCCGCGAACAGCAGGTTGATGATGGTGGGCTTCATCTTGATGAAGCGTGGATCGTCGAGCCACAGCGTCAACCCGCCAAAAACCACCACCAGCACGGCGGTTGCCACCGGGACGGGGGAGACATGACCAAGCAGCCGCCACGAGGCGGGGATGGCGATGACGGCCGCCACCATCAGCACGCCGGTCGCCCAGTAGATGCCGGCAAGGGCGTAGGCGGCAAAGAAAATGAGCAGAGGTCCCAGCTCGATGGTGAGCTTGAGTAACGGCTTGGCGGCGCCTGTGGTGCCAGCCGGCTTGGCCTCGTCTGTCATTGTTCAGCTAACCGGATCGCTGTGTGCGGCAGGTTCGGGCAGGCGATGCTTCTGCAGCAACCGCACCTGCCACCAGAAGAACAGGCCCGTCGCCGGCATGACGATAAAGATCTTGAACAGGATCCAGATATCCACGCCGTTGAAGTCGCGGTTCATCGCGAAGATGTGGGTGTGGTGGAAGCCGAGCCGCACGGCTTCATTCACCAGCGCCGTGAAGAGGAAAAACAGCGCCACGTTGCGTGTGAGCTTGTACCAGCCTTCCTCGGTGTAATGGAATGTCTTGCCGAACACGAAGCGAAAAAAATTGTGACCCGATCGGAGCCCCATCCAAAGCAACAAGGCCACCAGCGAGTTGAAGATGGTGACCTTGATCTGTACCCACATGGCATCGCCGGTGATGATCGTCAGCGTCCCGAACACAATGCTGACGGCGCCGGCGATGAATGGGAGCACCGGCGGACGCCCTAGAACCCAGAGCGTTGCCGCGAGCGACAGGATGGTGCTGATGATCAGCGCCCAGGTCCCCACGGCAATCCCGTAGACGCCGTTGACCAGGAACATCGCCGCTAGCGGCCCGATTTCGCCGAGTATGTTGACGGTCTGCTCGGCGTTGAACGGATAGTGCCGCCGAGGCCATTTCATATTTTCAACTGCCAATTCGTGTCATCAGGCGGTTCTTTCGATCCAGCCTCTCCCCTCTCCTTCCTTAGCCCAGGGCTATAGCTCGCGCAAACTCGCCAGCATCGAAAGCCGCCAGATCCTCGACGTTCTCGCCAACGCCGATGGCGTGGACAGGAAGCCGGAACTTGGCCGAAATTGCGACCAGAATTCCCCCTCTGGCCGTGCCGTCGAGCTTTGTCATCACTAGCCCGGTGACGCCTGTCTTTTCCTTGAACACTTCCACCTGGTTGAGAGCGTTCTGCCCCGTTGTCGCATCCAGCACGAGCAGGACTTGGTGCGGTGCAGCAGGATCGAGCTTGCGCAGCACGCGAATAACCTTTTCCAGTTCGTCCATGAGCGCCTGCTTGTTCTGCAGGCGGCCGGCGGTGTCCATAAGGACCACGTCCGCGCCTGTCTCGCGCGCGTGCATCAGCGCGTCGTAGGCGAGGCCGGCTGAATCCGCGCCGACGTTGCGCGCCATGACCTCTGCCCCCGTGCGCTCGCCCCACACCTTCAACTGGTCGATGGCGGCAGCGCGGAAGGTATCGCCGGCCACCAGCAGGACATGGCGGCCCTCGCCAGCCAGTCGGTGCGCCAGCTTGCCGATGGTGGTGGTCTTGCCAGTGCCGTTGACGCCAACCACCAGGATGACATGCGGGCGGTGCTCCGGTCCGATGACCAGAGGTTTTGCCACGGGCGCCAGCGTGCGCTCGACTTCGCCGGCTAGCACCGCGCGCACGTCTTCAGGAGAGATCGCCTTGTCGTATCGCCCCCTTGCCAGGGCGTCGGTGACACGCATTGCGGTTTCTACGCCCAGATCAGCCTGGATCAGCACATCCTCCAGGTCCTGGATCGTATCAGCGTCGAGCTTCCGCTTCGTGAAGATCCCGGCAATGTCTTCCGACAATCGGGAGGACGTCTTGGTTAAGCCTGTCTTGAGACGCTGAAACCAACCCATGCGCGCCGGCTCGCCGGCAGGCTGCGCCGGTGCAGGCTCGGGCGTGGCAGCCGGTTGCTGGGCGAAGGCGGAAGGTTCTTGGTGCGCCGGTGTTTCGGACCGCTTGCGGAAGAACCCGAACACGCCGCCGGTTTTTTCGGACCTGTCGTTCACCGGGCAAACCTGGGGTCGATCGAGACAGCATGCAACCGCTCGCCGTCGGACGCGGTGACGCGGCAGCGCACCAGCGTGCCCTGCGGCACGGAAATGTCGATGGCAGTCTCGGCGAACGCCGGCGTGCGGCCGCGTCCGTTCTGCTCGACCAGAACGTCTGTCTCCACGTGAAGTTGCGTCTCTAAATAGCCCGCCAACGCCACGCGGCCTCTTGCCCGCAGGCGGGCGGCGCGCTCTTTGATGGCGGGCCCCGCAACCTGCGGCATGCGAGCCGCCGGCGTGCGGGGGCGGCGCGAATAGGGAAAGACATGCAGGTAGGTCAGGCCGCACTCATCGACCAGGCGCAGCGAGTTGGCGAACATATCCTCGGTCTCGGTGGGAAAGCCGGCGATCAGGTCCGCACCAAAAACCACCTCGGGCCTGAGGCGGCGCACCGCTTCGCAGAAGTGGACGGCATCGGCACGCGAATGCCGGCGCTTCATCCGCCTGAGGATCAGGTCGTCGCCGGACTGCAGGGAAAGGTGCAGGTGCGGCATCAGGCGGGGCTGGTCGGCAATGGCGCGCAGCAGGTGTTCGTCCGCTTCCACCTGGTCGATCGACGACAGCCGCAAGCGGGGCAGCTCCGGTACGTGGCGCAGCACCTGCTGCACCAGCTTGCCGAGCGTCATGTCTCCGGGCAGGTCGGCGCCGTACGCTGTGATATCGACCCCGGTCAGCACGATCTCCGGATAGCCGCTCTCCACCAGCCGGCGGATCTGGGCGACAACGCTGCCGGCGGGCACCGAGCGGGACGGGCCGCGGCCGTAGGGAATGACGCAGAAGGTGCAGCGGTGATCGCAGCCGTTCTGCACCTGCACGTACGCACGGGCGCGCGAGCCGAAGCCTGAGATCATGGCGTGCGCGGTTTCGCGCACCGACATGATGTCGTTGACGACCACTGTGGCCGCCGTTTGCGTGCGCAGATCAAGGTAGGTCTCGGCACGCATCTTCTCCGCATTCCCGATCACGCGGTCGACCTCGGTCATGCCGGCGAAGCGCCCAGGTTCGATCTGTGCGGCGCAGCCGGTGACGATGATGCGTGCGCCCGGGTCTTCGCGCTTCAGCCGGCGCACGGCCTGCACAGCCTGGCGCACCGCCTCTGCGGTGACCGCGCAGGTGTTGACGATCACAGCGCCGCCGAGCGCAGCCTGATCGGCGTGCCGGCGCATCACTTCTGATTCGAAAGCGTTGAGGCGGCAGCCGAAGGTGACAATTTTCGTTGATGCCGGCGCGGCCTGGCCATCGGCCGGCTCTGCGACGGTATCTGTCGGGTCGAGCGTCACCGGGCGTCAGGCGTGGGCCGGAGAGGAAAGGACGCCGTCATGCTCGAACACGACGGGTCCGGTCATCAGGATTTGGTCGTCTTCGCGCCATTCAATGTCAATCACGCCGCCGGGCAGCGTCACAGCTACTTTGCGACCGGTTAGGCCCTTGCGTGCCGCGCACACGGTTGCTGCGCAGGCCGCGCTGCCGCACGCCTTGGTCAGTCCTGCGCCACGTTCCCAGGTGCGCACCGTGATGGCGTTCGGCGCCGTCACATGCGCCAGCGAGATGTTGGCGCGTTCCGGGAAAATGGGATGATGCTCCAGCATTGGCCCGATGCGGGCGAGGTCGTAGCCGTTGACGTTATCCACCCAGAACACCGCATGCGGATTGCCAATGTTGACGACAGAGGGTGAGTGCAGGATCGGTGCATCGATCGGACCTATCTGTAGCTCGATCCGCCGCGTGTCGTGAAAGGGCTCGGCGAGCGGGATGTCGCGCCAGCCGAACTTCGGCGTTCCCATGCTGACCGTGATGCGCTGCATGTCGGCGACCTTGACTTCGAGCAGGCCAGCCTTGGTCTCGAACGCCAAGGATTTCCTTCCGGACTGCTCCGCTATCGTCCAGCCGACGCAACGCATGCCGTTGCCGCAGGCTTCCGCCTCCGAGCCGTCGCTGTTGAAGATCTCGACGTAGGCCTCGGTGGTGCGGGTCTTCGGGTCACGCAGGACCATCATCTGGTCGAAATGGGAGTCCGGGTTCTCGGCCGCCTCCCGCACGGCATCGGGCCGCAACACGTCCGAGCGGCCGCGCAGATCGACGATGACGATCTCGTTACCGAGACCGTTCATCTTGCGGAATGGCAGCGGCGTCGACATGTGCACCTTATATGGGGAGAGGCGGCGCAGCACAATCTCGCTGGCCGCGCGATCGGCGAGGTTGGTCACCATGCGAGCTGGCTGGACTGCGGGTGGCGTCGGACTGGCGGTTTGGCTTGGGCTAGGCCCCCTGCCAGCGACGGCTCAAAGCACGAAGGCGCCGGGGGTCAAAACGGCGCAGGCGTTCAGGGTTGAAACCGTGGCGCGCGGGCTCGCGCACCCATGGGCGCTCGCCTTCCTGCCGGACGGGCGGCTGCTGGTGACGGAGCGGCCCGGACGCCTTCGCATTGTCGACAAGAGCGGCCACCTGTCGGCGCCGGTCAAAGGGGTTCCTGCCGTCTACGCCCACGGCCAGGGTGGCCTGCTCGATGTTGTGCTCGGGCCGGATTTCGCCTCCACCGGCCTGATCTACTTCTCCTACGCCGAGCCGCGTGAACTCTGGAAGAATGGCACAACGGTCGCCCGCGCTAAGCTGGCGCTCGACACAGATGGCGGCGGACGGCTCGAAAATCTACAGATCATATTCCGCCAGCAGCCGTCCTATAACTCGCCCAACCATTTCGGATCGCGCATCGTGTTCGCCGGAGACGGCTCGATGTTCGTGACGCTTGGCGAGCGCTTCTACGCGCGGGACGAGGCGCAGAATCCGGCCTCCGATCTCGGCAAGCTGGTGCGGCTGATGCCCGACGGCACGCCCTATGCCGGAAACCCCAAGCGCGAGGGCTGGCGGCCGGAGATCTGGTCGATCGGGCACCGCAACGTGCAGGGCGCGGTGCTCAACCCCACTACCGGCAAGCTTTGGACCATCGAGCATGGGGCGCGCGGCGGCGACGAGATTAACATTCCCGACGCCGGCAAGAACTATGGTTGGCCCGTGATCAGCTACGGGCGCAACTACGACGGCAGCAAGATCGGCATCGGCACCCAGAAGGAGGGGATGGAACAGCCGCGCTATTACTGGGATCCCTCGATCGCCCCCTCGGGCGCGGCCTTCTACACCGGCGACTTATTCCCGGAGTGGAAAGGCAACCTGTTCGTCGGCGCGTTGGCGGGCCAGGCGTTGCACCGGCTCGTGCTCGATGGCGCGCGGGTGGCCGGTGAGGAGACCCTGCTCGCCGACCTGCACGAGCGCATCCGGGATGTGCGGGCGGGACCCGACGGGGCGCTGTGGCTGCTGACCGACAACCAGAACGGACGGGTGCTGCGGATCGTGCCGGCCGGGCGATGACCGCGCGATTTGTGGCGTCTTCGGCTCGCGAGTTGACATAAGGGTCCTCTTTCGTGATTGTGCCGGCCATTCAGACGGCCCGTGCAAGCGAGCCGCCGCCCGGCACATGGGCTGGCCATTGAGCCGGTCGCGGGAGGCCGGGGGGTGAACGTCCGTCGGCGCGTTGCGCTCACGGGCGCGTTTTGCATTTACGGACCGTCGGAGAGAGGTGAGCCAGTTCATGTTTGAAAGCCTGTCCGATCGCCTTTCCGGCGTCCTCGACAAGCTGACGCGCCGCGGCGCGCTGACCGAAAGTGACGTGGCGGAAGCCATGCGCGAGGTGCGGCGTGCGCTGCTGGAGGCCGATGTCGCCCTCGAGGTCGTGCGCGACTTCACGGAAAAGGTGAAGGCGAAGGCGGTTGGCCAGGACGTCGTCAAGTCGGTCACGCCCGGCCAGATGGTCGTGAAGATCGTGCACGACGAGCTCGTGGCGATGCTGGGATCGGACGCCAAGCCGATCGATCTCGCCGCCCAGCCGCCCGTCGCAATCATGATGGTTGGCCTGCAGGGCTCCGGCAAAACCACCACCACCGCCAAGATCGGCTACCGCCTGGCCAACCAGGACCGGAAGAAGGTGCTGATGGCCTCGCTCGACGTGCGCCGTCCGGCAGCCCAGGAACAGCTCAGGGTGCTTGGCGAGCAGACCCACGTGGACACCCTGCCGATCGTTGCAGGGCAGACCCCTCAGCAGATCGCGCGCCGCGCGCTCGATGCGGCGCGGCTTGGCGGCTACGACGTCGTGCTGCTCGATACGGCCGGCCGCATCCACATCGACGAAGCGCTGATGCAGGAATCGGCCGAGGTACGCGACATTGCCCGGCCGCACGAGACGCTGTTGGTTGCCGACAGCCTCACCGGCCAGGACGCGGTGAAACTCGCCAAGAGTTTCAATGAGCGCGTGGGAATCAGCGGCATCGTGCTGACCCGTGTCGACGGCGACGGCCGCGGCGGCGCCGCGCTGTCCATGCGCGCGGTTACCGGCAAGCCCATCAAGTTGATCGGCACGGGCGAGAAATGGGATGCGCTGGAGGATTTCCACCCGCAGCGTATCGCCGGTCGCATCCTGGGCATGGGCGACGTGGTGAGCCTGGTCGAGAAGGCTGCGCAGACCATCGACATGCAGAAGGCCCAGGCCATCGCCGAGAAGATGCGCAAGGGCGTGTTCGACCTGGAGGACCTGTCCGATCAGCTGAAGCAGATGGAACGCCTGGGCGGTATGTCGAGCATGCTGGGGATGCTTCCCGGCATCGGCAAGCTGAAGAAGCAGATCGATTCTGCCGGTATCGATGACCGCATCGTAAGGCGCCAGCGCGCCATCATCTCCTCGATGACGCCGAAGGAGCGCCGCAACCCGAAGGTGCTTGATGCCAAGCGCAAGCGTCGCGTGGCGGCGGGCTCCGGCACCAAGGTCGAGGACATCAACAAGCTGCTCAAGATGCATCGGCAGATGGCCGACATGATGAAGACCATGGGCAAGAACCGCGGCATGATGCAACGCATGATGGGACTTGGCGGCGGCGGTGCAGCTCCGAGCGAGGCCGATTTGCAGCGCATGCAGGCGGAGCTTGGCAAGCTCGATCCCAAGGCGCTGCAGAGCCTGCCCGCCGAGGTCAAGGAACAGCTCTCCAAGGGAGGCCTGCCGGGGCTCGGGCCGGGGACGCCGGCTTTGCCGCGCTTGCCCGGCCTCGGCGGAGGACTGCCGAAATTTCCGCTGCCAGGTCTGCCGGGCAGGAAAAAATAGAGGACTAGGAATTTTCGGGAGCGCGTTGGTGCACTCCCGCGGGACACCACAAGAAAGGAACCGAAAATGGCTGTGAAGATCCGCCTCTCGCGTGGAGGCACGAAGAAGCGCCCCTACTACTATATCGTCGTGGCGGACTCCGCTTCGCCGCGCGACGGCCGCTACATCGAGCAGATCGGCACGCACAATCCTCTGCTCGCCAAAGACAATGCCGATCGCGTCAAACTCAACATAGAGCGCGCGAAGCACTGGCTATCTGTTGGCGCGCAGCCCTCCGATCGAGTGATGCGCATGCTCGACGCGGCCGGCCTCGCCAAGCGCGAGGCGCGCAACAATCCGCAGAGGGCCAAGCCGCGCAAGAAGCGGCAGGAGCGCGAGGCTGCGGCGGCGGAAGCGGCCAACAAGCCGGCGGAAGGCGAGGCCAGCCCGGCGTCGTAGCACCATGGCGACGGCCGGGACGCAACGCATCCTTCTCGGCCGCATCGCGGGCGCGCATGGTGTGCGCGGCGAGGTGCTCATCAAGAGCTATGCCGCTGCGCCGGAACAGATTGGTGCCTATGGTCCGCTGCAGGATGCCAGCGGCACTCGCAGCTTCGAAATTGCGGTCCTACGCAGATCGACGAAAGGGGTGGTGGCGCGCATCACAGGGGTGGATAGTCGCACCGAGGCCGAGGCGCTCAAGGGCACCGATCTCTACGTCGAACGCAGCCGGCTTCCTCCACCCGCGCACGATGAATACTACCACGCCGACCTCATTGGCCTGGCCGCGGTCGACGAATCGGGCGCCATCCTCGGCGAGGTGGTGAACGTGCACGACTACGGCGCCGGCCCGATTCTCGAAGTCAGGATGGCGCGGCGCACGACCACCGAACTCGTCCCGTTCACCGATGCCAGTGTTCCGCAGGTCGACCTTGCGGCCGGCCGCCTTGTGGTGGTGCTTCCCGAGCAGACGTAACGACTATCCGCGTGGTCTTGCGAGTTCGGCAGCAAAGGCCGCAACCGCATCGGCGACTGCTGCGAGGTTGCCCTTGCGGGTGAAACCGGAGCCCCCGCGAGGCCCAAGGTCATGGTCGCCGTCGCCGGCCCAGTGGAAGCGGATGGCGGACGAGAGCGGCAGGCGTTCGACCTCTTCGCGCGAGCCGAACGGATCGCGTTCACCCTGCACGATCAGCGCTGGACACTGGAGATGCTCCAGGTGCGCCGTTCGCAGCGCCTCTGGTTTCTTGGGCGGATGGAAAGGGTAGCCGAGGCAGACAAGGCCGACGATGCGCTGCTTCTGAAAAAGCGCGTCCGCTACCAGGCTTGCCACGCGCCCGCCCATCGACTTGCCGCCGATCAGTATCGGTACGCTGGCGGGCATCCGGTCGACCGCCGCCTGGTATTCGTGCACCAGCCGCTCGGCCCGTGGCGGGGGCTTTCGCAACCCCGTCTCCCGGCGTGCTGCCATGTAGGAAAATTCAAAGCGATAAGTGGCGATCTTCCGGTCGGCCAGCAGGCCGGAAATGGTTTTGAGGAACGGTGTCTCCATGCCCGCGCCGGCGCCGTGTGCGCAAACAAATCGGGCAACCGGCTGGTCGGGCTCAGTAATCGCGAAAATGGACGGTCCTCCGCTTTTCGGGCGGATGATTCCGCCCCAGCTAAGTCAACCAAAAACACCCGGATTGCCATTTTCCTTTGCGGATGTGCCTTGCGGGCGACACAAAGAAGCAGTTTATTCACGAGCAACCGGAACGCAACACGAACGTCCGGTTAATAAAGAGTTAAGAGGGTGGTCGTGGCGTTGCGTGAGTTCGGTCCAGGCGTTCCGCGCCTGGCGTTGTTCCAAGGACGAGTTCCGCAAGTCTCGTCGGCGTTGTCCACAGTTGCGTTTGCGTCCGCTGGCGCCGTTCCGCGTTCCCCTTTCCGCCAGTGCGTTCCGTCCCGTTCTGCGTTCTCAGTTCCCGTATCTGCGTCCCCTGTATCCGCGTCAGAGTCTCGTTCTTCCCTCAGGCGTACGGTTGCGTTGGCGTTGCGTGAAGCCAGGCGAGCGGCCCGGGCGAGCAAATGTCTGCGTATCGCCCGGCGGCTTGCCTCTCTTGAGCCCGTGTCATCAGGCAGGCGTAGCAATGTTGGTCGAGTCCGAGCAGGCGTCGTGGCGTGCGTTGAGTGAGGTGGTTGGGTCGGTTCTGCGTTCCCTGGGATCGCCCCCGCAGCGAGTTCCCCCCGCCGGGGCGACTCGCCCGAACCACTAGACAGGATAGGGTCGAGCCACCCGGCTCCTCCTTCACCCATGGCAGGCGCATCTAGAGTGCGACACGCATGTCACTGGAGGCTTCACGTAACACGGTTTTGCGTCGTGGAGCCGTATTTCTGGATGTGCCTGCCTCCCTGTGCGTCGCCTGGTCGTTGAGAAAATCGAGAAGAGGCGAAAACCAGATGGCCCCCCGTTATGTGAATTCCGTGCAATGGCACCAGGCGCTGGGCTATGCGCGGCAGATCTGTGCGCGGTTCTTCCGCGATGGTTGCACGCCGGCCGACGCTGTGCGGGCGTTCAATCTAGCGGCCGGCGATGGCCTGGCAGACTGGAGCGTCGCGGTTGACCGGATCGCGCAGGCGCTCTGCGTGCAGCAGCGCAAGGCCGCCTAGCACAGTCTGCTTCCTTGCGCCGGCGTGAAGCGACCCGTCAGGTTCTGTGGCGGAGGCCGCTTTCGCGCCAGCTGCGGTAGATCTGGTAGACAATCGTCCCGGCAGACAGCAGCACCAGCACCAGCGACACCGGCCGGGTGAAGAAAACCGTCCAGTCGTTCTGGGCGCTGATCATGGCGGTGAGGAAATAGTTCTCCGCCAGCGGCCCGAGGATCGTGCCGAGCACCATCGGCGCGATCGGAAACTGGAATTTCTCGAACAGATAGCCGAGCCCGCCGAAGGCGACGATGGTCCACAGATCGTTGACGTTATTGCGGGCCGCGAGCGCGCCGATGAAGCAGAACATTACGACGAATGCCGAGACCGCGGCTTCCTTGAGCTCGAGCACCTTCACCAGCGCCTTGATCGCGAAGTAGCCGAGCAGGCTCATGGCGACCAGAGAAACGAATATCGAGGCGAAAATCGAGTAGATCAGCAGCGGCTGGCTGACGAACACCTGCGGTCCCGGCTGGATGCCCTGCAGCATGAAGGCGGCGAGGATGATGGCGGTCGCGCCAGATCCGGGGATACCCATCGTCAGCAGCGGAATCATCGCTCCGCCCACCGACGCCGTCGCAGCCGCCTGCGGCGCGACAATGCCTTCGGGAATGCCGGTGCCCATTTCCCGCCGCCGGCGCCCGTGCTGGGCCTCCAGGCCGTAGGACAGGAATGAGGCGATGGTGGCGCCCGCGCCGGGCACCACGCCCACGATGATGCCGAGGATCGAAGAGCGGGCGAAGGTGCCCTTCACCGCCGAGATTTCTTTGAACGAGGGGAGCTTTGTTTCGATCTTGCCGATCTTCTCGATCGTCGGCGACGTGAAGCCCTGCTCTAAACGGGTCAACACCTCGCCTAGGCCGTAAGCGCCCACCATGACGTTCAGGTACTCGATGCCGTCGCGCAGGGTATCGATCCCGAAGGAAAACCGCTCGACACCGAAGGTGCCGTCAACGCCCACAGAGGCGATCAGCAGCCCGATAAACAGTGACACGAACGCATTGACCAGCGATCCGCCACCGAGACAGACGACGCTCGCCAGCCCGAACAGCACCAGCGCGAAGTATTCGGGGGCGGAGAACGTCAGTGCGATGCGTGCAACCGGCTCCGAGGCCACGACCATCATCGTGGCGGCGACCAGGCCTCCGCACAGGGCGGCGAACAGCGTCCAGCCCAGCGCCTTGGCGGGCTCGCCATTCTTGGCCATCGGATAGCCGTCCCACAGCAGCGGAACGTCGATCGGCTCGCCTGGGATGCGGAACAGGATCGAGGTGAAGGCGCCGCCATAGGTGCCGGTGACGTACATCGCGGTAAGCAGGATGAGGGCCGGCGTGATTCCCATCTTGTAGGTGAACGGCAGCGCCAGGACGACGCCCATTACCAGCGTCAAGCCCGGCAGCACGGCGACCAGAAGCCCGAGCACGAGGCCTACGAACAGGACAAAGAGATTGATCGGCTGAAAGACAATGAGGAAACCATGCGCCAATAAGACGAGGACATCGAGCATGTTTGTGGTCTCGCTCTCAGCGGATTCGCATAAGTTGGGACAGCCAGAGCGTGAAGTCCTCGAATGGCCCCGTACCCAGCGGCAGCGAGATGTAGACGATGCCGTGGAACACGTAGAAGAGCACGAGTGTCCCAAGAATGCTCGACACCAGGACGCCGACCGGATGGCGCCACTGTCCGACGATCATGAAGAGCACCATCAGCACGAAGGTCGCGACCGGAAACCCGAGGTATACCAGCGCGATCGGGTACATGAGGAACAGCGCAAAGCCGAGCGCCACCAGACCGTGACGTGGAGGGCTCTGGGGAGCGTCGTCGGCAGCAAAGCTATTCGGCGAGGTATGCTCTTCAGCAGGCAGGAAGCTGAGTGCCATGCCGAACAGGCAGGTGATGACGAGCAAAACGAGAATGATCTTCGGCCAGATATCCGGGCCGAGGCGTCCCGGCACGTGCTGATACTCGAAGCCGAGGGTCCGCCAAAAGAGGAAAGCGGAACAGGCGATCAGCACGACGAAAGGTATAGCCTTGCGCAAGTGCACGGCGTTCCGCTCCGGCAGGCGATAGGCAGATGAGCCGGCGGCCGCAGGTGGAGTCTCCGCGGCCGGCCGACTGCAGTCACTTCTTGGCTGTTATGCCGACCTCGGCGGCCAGCGCCTTCATCGACTTTAATTCGCCATTGAGAAACGCGGCAGCTCCCTGTGCGGGCACGAAGCTCGCCGGGTCCGCGTACTGGTCTTTCAGGTAAGTGGCGTACTCCGGATCCTTGGCGGCCGTTTCGAGCGCGTCCGAAAGGGTCTTGATCACCTTCGGATCAGTGCCGGCGCGCACCACGACCGAGCGGAACTGCGGCAGCGTGACCTTGTCCCCAAGCTCGACGGACGTCGGCACGTCCTTGAAATTGGCGTCGCGCTTGTCTGCGAATACCAGCACCGGGGTCATCTGCTTGCTATCGACGAAGCTGCGGACGTCGCCGATCTGCTCGTAGAGAATGTCAGCGTGGCCACCGAGCACCGCGGAGTAGCGCTCGCCGGGCTTTGCGAAGGGAACGGCGACGAATTTGAGCCCCTTTTTCTTCACGTAGTAGTTGATAGTGAGGTCATCGGCCGAGCCAAAGCCGAGCATGGCAACGCGCACGGTCTCGGTTTTCGCCGTTTTCTCGACATCCGCCCAGCTTTTGAACTTGCCGTTGGTTGCCACCAGGAAGGCTGACGGCTGCTTGATGACGATCCCGAGCGGTACGATGTCGTTCATGCTCCATTTCGGCGGCGGGTTGCCGGCCTGGATGGCAAACGTGTCGCCGATGAAGATCGACATCGAATAACCGTCGGGGGGAGCGGTCAGCATTTTGGTCAATCCGGTCTGCCCAGTGGCACCGGGAACGTTCACGACCGGGATGGAGACCTTGAGCTTGGGTTCCATCAGCTTGGAGAGCTTGCGGGCTACCTGGTCGGCACCGCCGCCCGGTCCCCACGGGACGATGAGCTCGATGGGGCGCGAAGGGTAGTCTTGCGCAAGGCCGGTGGTCGCGCCCGCCAACGGGAAGGCGGCGACCAGCGCGCCTGCAAGCATGAAACGATGGAATGGAGAGCCCATAGACGTCCTCCCGTTCTGATTTTATTGGCAGTTTAGCCGCCAGCCGGCGGCGGTAGTAGCGCATGCAGGCGCTCGGATGTCCAGCCTTTGTGGCCCTTTCGGCGGGCCCCTCGCCGATGGTCTGCCACGCTGGAAACGTCTGTGCTTTGCAAGCCTTTGCGCCGGATGTCCGGTTCGCGGCAAAGCAGCTTTTCCTCGGCGGCGGCCGGAGGCGCGCGTGCGCAGACCCGCGCCGTCGTCTAGCGTCCGATGCGCGCGTGTGCGTCGCCCTCTGATCGGCGCGCAGCACATATCCGGGATAAATCAACGGACTGTCCGAATTGCATGTGGCGGCAGCGCTCGATGCATTCATGCGCCGTTTGGCAATTCACCCAGCGCCGGCCACTTTTGTGTCGTGATGACGGCCGAATGCTCGAGTGTCAGTATGCGCCTTATTGCGAGGTTCATGGGAGGTTGGAATGCGTTTCAAGCAAGGCGCAACGCTGGCCGGTGCGTTGTTCGTCGTCGCAGCGATGACGACCGGGGCGTCGGCGCAGCCCGTGGGGGAGTGGGTCGATCTTGGCTGCCGGAATGTGTCGTTTCGCACGGATCGCGACACGATCGTGGTCGGACGCCGCGAGGGCCGGTTTCGCGCCATACGGCTGATTGCACGCGGGGCCGATGTCGAGATGCTCGATCTGAGAGTGGTCTACGCCAACGGCGCGCCCGACGACATCCCGGTGCGCGCTGTCATCCGCCAGGGCACCAGCACGCGGCCGCTCGACCTGCGAGGCTGGGAGCGCTCTATCAATCGCATCGAAATCGTCTACCGCTCGCTGCCGTCGTTCCGCGGGCGGCAGGCGACCGTGTGTGCTGAAGGGCTCGCAGGCCGCGTGGCCGGACCGCCCGGCCCGCCACCGGGGCCCGGCCCGGGAGCGTGGGTCGAGCTTGGGTGCAAGGGCGTTTCGCTGTTTGGCAAAGATCGCGACTCAGTCCTGGTCGGGCGCCGCGAAGGGCGTTTCAAGGCAATCCGTCTTTATGTCCGCGGCGCCGACGTCGAGATGCTCGATCTGAAGGTGATCTACGCCAACGGCTCCCCCGACGACATCCCGGTGCGGGCGGTCATCCGGCAGGGTCAGCGCACGCGCCCCCTGGACTTGCGAGGTTGGGAACGCGCGATCCATCGCGTCGACATGGTGTACCGTACCATTCCCAATTTCAAAGGTCTGGCCAACGTATGCGTCGAGGGTCTGCAGTGATCTGAGCTTCGACAGCCCACTGACAAAGACGGCGCAAGGGGGCTGCTACAAGGCGGCCCCTTTTTCCGTTCCGGACCCAAACGGACGGCTGCCCTTTTCCGCCTTTCTCGATCGGCAGGGCACGCCCTGTCGAGCATGCACGGCAGCTTCGGGTGCTGCCTTTTCGGCATTCAGGGGGATTAGCGGCCCTTGAGGCGCGTGCCATGCAACTCACGGGTTTGCCGATGACTCAGCGCGGGCCGACGGTTTGCATTGCTCAGCCACGTTCTGGTCTCGTACGCTCCTGCGGCCGGACAAGCTCAAGTCTGCCGCAATTGACCGGGGTGGCCGCAACGGGAAGGGGCGTGACCAGCCCTGAAAGGACCGAAGGTGATCAGGCTGCTGAAACGACTGCTTGCGGCCCTCCTGCTGTGCGCTGTGGCAGGCGTCATCATTTACGTGGCGTTGATGCCGGCCGTCGAGAAGCAGGTTCGCGGCAGGTACGCGCGGCCATCCGGCAGCATCCCGGTGCCGGTCGCGACGGCGACGGCGCGTACCGACGACGTGCCGATATATCTCACTGGTGTCGGCACGGCCAAGGCGCGCAACACAGTGACGGTGCGCCCGCAGGTCGACGGAAAAATCCTCAGCATCGATTTCAAGGAGGGCCAGGAGGTCAAGCGCGGCGACGTGCTGGCGCGGATCGACCCGACCACCTACAAAGCGCAGCTTGACCAGGCCGTCGCCAAGAAGGCGCTCGATGACGTGCAGCTGGCCAACGCGAAGCGCGACCTGGAGCGCTACGAGACGGTGGGCGGCAATGTGGTCGCGCAGAAGACGATCGATACCCAGCGCGCGCTTGTCCAGCAGCTCGCCGCGCAGATCAAGCAGGACGAGGCGGCGATCGCCAACGCCAAGGCGGTTCTGGACTACACAACGATCCTGTCGCCGATCAACGGCCGCACCGGCATCCGCATGGTGGACGAGGGCAACCTGGTCCGCGCAGCCGACGCCACGGGCATCGTCATGATCACCGAAATCCGCCCCATCAGCGTGCAGTTCACGCTGCCCCAGCAGCAGCTCACACAGGTCAATAAGGCTTTTGCGGCGGACAGGATTCCTGTCGATGCCCTGGATGGCGATGGCAGGAAGGTGCTCGATCGCGGCGTGCTGCAGGTCATCGACAACCAAGTCGATCAAACGACCGGCACGGTGCGCATGAAGGCGGAATTCCCCAACGCCGACATGCAGCTGTGGCCGGGCCAGTTCGTCAATGTGCGCGTCCTGATCGAGACGTTGAAGCAGGTCGTGGTCATTCCGACCCCGGCGGTGCAGCGCGGGCCCAACGGTACCTTTGCCTACCTCGTGCAGCCGGACAACAGCGCGGGGTTGCGCACCATTACCATCGCCTATCAGGACGAGACCCAAGCGGTGGTCTCGCAAGGCCTCAAGGCCGGCGATCAGGTCGTGACAACCGGCTTTGCGCGTCTCAAGGACGGAAGCCGTCTCCGCATTGGCAACGGCGGCCCACGAAATCCGGTCACTTCGGACGTCGGGACGCCGAAAGAGGGCGCCATGGCGGCCACCATCACCGAAGAGCCGCAGCCCAAGGGCAAGGGGCGCCGTCGCCGGCATGAAGACGCCTCGACCAGCAAGCCGAGAGAGGCGGACGCGGGCAAGCCGGAGGGAAGCTCGACGCAATGAGCGTTTCGACGCCATTCATCCGGCGGCCCATTGCAACCACACTGCTCGGAATTGCCGTTACGCTGGGTGGCGTGCTGGGCTACTGGTGGCTACCGGTGGCGTCGCTGCCGCAGGTGGACTTTCCCACCATTCAGGTCACGACACAGCTTCCCGGTGCCAGCCCGGACACGACCGCGAACCTGGTAACCGCGCCGCTGGAGCGCCAGCTGGGACAGATCCCGGCGCTGTCCAGCATGACTTCGTCGTCATCCTACGGCATCAGCCAGATCACGCTGCAGTTCAACCTCGATCGCGATATCGATGCCGCCTCTCAGGACGTGCAGGCGGCTATCAACGCCGCCGGCTCGACCCTGCCGAAGACGCTGCCCTATCCGCCGACATACGCGAAGGTGAACCCGGCCGACGCGCCGATCGTGACGCTGGCGCTGACCTCCGCCACCGTGTCGCTGCGTGAACTCAGCGATCTCGCCGACACGCTCATTGCGCAGCGTCTGAGCTCGGTGTCCGGCGTTGGCCACGTGACGGTGGAAGGCGGCATCCGCCCCGCCGTGCGCATCCAGGCTGACCTGACGCGCCTCGCCTCCTATGGGCTCAGCATGGCCAACCTGCGCGCCGCCATTGCGGCCGCCAACGTCTCGGGCCCCAAGGGATCGCTGGATGGTCCCTACCAGTCCTACACCATCGCCGCGAACGACCAGATCACGAGAGCCGAAGCCTACGAGTCCGTCATCGTCGCCTATCGCAACGATGCACCCGTGCTGCTCAAGGACGTCGCGCAGGTTGTCGACGGACTGGAGAACACCAAGGTCGGCGGATGGTACCAGGGTACGCCCGCGGTCATCATCGACGTCAACCGCCAGCCCGGCGCCAACGTGATCGAAACGGTGCAGCGGGTGAGGGCCGAGCTGCCGCGGCTGCAGCGCGCCATGCCCAACAACGTCAAGCTTTCCATGGTGCACGACCGCACGGGCACCATCCGCGCCTCGGTGCACGATGTGCAGTTCACCCTGGTGCTCAGCGTCGGCCTGGTGGTGCTGGTCGTGCTGCTGTTCCTGCGCACGATCCGCGCCACCGTCATTGCCGGAGTGGCGTTGCCGGTGTCGCTGATTGCCACCTTCGGGGTGATGTGGTTCTGCGGCTTCAGCCTCGACAACCTGTCTTTGATGGCGCTCACCATCGGAACCGGCTTCGTGATCGATGATGCCATCGTGATGATCGAAAACATCGTGCGGCATATCGAAGAGGGCGATTCGCCGATGGAGGCGGCGCTGAAGGGTGCCCGCGAGATCGGCTTCACCGTGATATCGCTGACGCTGTCGCTGATTGCGGTGTTCATCCCACTGTTGTTCATGACCGGGCTGGTCGGCCGGATGTTCAGGGAATTTGCGTTGACGCTGACCATCGCGGTCGTGATTTCCGCGGTCGTTTCCCTGACGCTGACGCCGATGATGTGCTCGCGCATGCTGCGTCATGCGCCGTCGGAAGGGGGCCGGCTGGCGAGGTTTTTCAACCGCGCGGTCGACAGGGTGGTGGCCGGCTACCATTGGACGCTCGAATGGGTGCTGCGCCATGAGCGCGCCACCCTGATCACTACGGCGGCGACGCTGGTCGTCACGATCGGGCTCTACATCATAGTGCCCAAGGGCTTCCTGCCACTGCAGGACACTGGCCTCATCACGGCGGTGATGGAGGCGGCGCCCGAAGTGTCCTTTGCCGAGATGGAGCGTCTGCAGAAGCTGGTCAGCGATAAGATCCGCGCGGACAAAGATGTCGAGGCCGTGGTGTCGGTGATTGGCGTGAGCGCCCTCAACCCGACGCCGAATGCCGGACATTTGAAGATCACGCTGAAGCCGCGCGATGAACGCCAGGCCGACGTCAGCGAGACCATTCGGCGCCTTAAGGAGGCGGTCGCCACCGTGTCCGGCGCCATCGTCTACTTCCAGCCGGTGCAGGACGTGCAGATCAGCACCCGCGTCAGCCGCGGGCAATATCAATACACCCTGGTCGGCGCTGACGGATCGGAAGTCGCGACCTGGTCAGCGCGCCTGGCCGAGCGGCTGCGCAACGCGCCCGCGCTGCGCGATGTGAGTTCGGAGGCCCAGGACGGCGGGCTGCGCGCGCTGGTACGGGTCGATCGCGAGACCGCGAGCCGGCTCGGCGTGTCGATGCAGGCGATCAACGATGCCCTCAACGACGCCTTCGGCCAGAGACAGATATCCACCATTTACGCGCAGGCGAACCAGTACCGCGTCGTGCTGGAGGCGATGCCCCAATTCCAGGGCGACGCGAGTGCACTGACGAGCATTTTCGTGCCCAGCACCGCCGGCGCGCAGGTGCCGCTGAGCGCCGTCGCCACCATCGAGCGCAGGATCGCGCCGCTGGTGATCCAGCACCAGGAGCAGTTTTCGTCGGTCACCATCAGCTTCAACCTCGCGCACCGCGCCTCGCTGAGCGATGCGGTCGCCGCCATCGACACCGCCAAACGCGAGATCGACATGCCGACCTCGGTGTCCGGCAGCTATTCCGGCGATGCCGACGAATTCACCAGGTCGCTCGCCAGCCAGCCCTGGCTCATTCTCGCCGCGGTCGTCACGATCTACATCGTGCTCGGGGTACTCTACGAGAGCTTCGTGCACCCCTTCACCATCCTCACCACGCTGCCGTCGGCCGGCATCGGCGCGCTTCTGGCCTTGATGTACTCCGGGCTCGATTTGTCGCTGGTGGCGCTGATAGGCATCGTGCTGCTGATGGGAATCGTGAAGAAGAACGCGATCATGATGATCGACTTCGCTCTCGAGGCGGAGCGCACGGGCGGACTGTCGCCGCGCGAGTCGATCATCCAGGCCGCCTTGCTGCGCTTCCGGCCAATCATGATGACCACGCTGGCGGCGCTGTTCGGCGCCCTGCCGCTGGCGCTGGAAAGCGGCACGGGCTCGGAGCTGCGCAACCCGCTCGGCATCGCCATCATCGGTGGCCTGCTGCTGAGCCAGCTTCTGACGCTGTATACGACGCCGGTCATCTACCTCGCCATGGAGCGGGTGCGGGCGCGCTTCTCTCCTGACGCGCAGACGTCTCAGCCTGCCTCGCCGTTGCCGCCGCTGCACGCCGGCGAGCCCGCGGAGTAAGGCGGCATGAACTTCTCCAAGCCATTCATTGACAGGCCGATCGGCACCTCGCTGCTGGCGGTCGGGCTGCTGCTGCTGGGACTGGTGGCCTACAGCTTCCTGCCGGTCGCCAGCCTGCCTGCCATCGAATTCCCGACCGTTCGCGTCAACGCCAACCTGCCCGGCGCCGACCCCGAGACGATGGCGGCCCGGGTGGCCTCGCCGCTGGAGCGGCGCCTGGGCGAGATTGCCGGTGTCGCCGAAATGACGTCGGTGAACTCTCTCGGCAATACGCGCATCGCCGTGCAGTTCGATCTCAGCCGCAGCATCGAGGGTGCCGCACAGGACGTACAGGCGGCCATCAACGCGGCGCTGATCGATCTGCCGGCGGACATGCCCTCGACGCCAACTTTCCGCAAGGCGAACCCGGCGGCGGCGCCGATCCTGATCCTGGCGCTGACCTCCAAGAGCATCGCGCCGAGCCAGATGTATGACGCGGCCGACACCGTGATCGCCCAGCGCATCTCGCAGG
>DASZQG010000013.1:0-1786 GCA_035550075.1 Hyphomicrobiaceae bacterium
CGCTGGGCGTCCTGACACCGACGCATGAGCCGCGCGCCACCGAGCACATCGGCGAGATGCGGGCGAGGATCGAGCGGCTGATCGGCAACGGCAACGCCTACGTAGCGGCGGACCACGTGCTGTTCGACGTGTCGTCGATGCCGGACTACGGCCGCCTTGCCAACCGCTCGCTGGTGGAGATGGAGGCGGGCGCGCGGGTGGACGTGGCCCCCTACAAGAAAGTGCCAATGGACTTCGTGCTGTGGAAGCCGTCGAATCCCGGCGAGCCGGCGTGGGATTCGCCGGCGGGTATCGCGGCGAAAGGCCGGCCGGGCTGGCACATCGAGTGCTCGGCGATGGCGGACAGGTGGCTGTGGCAGGCGGCGGAGGGAACGCTGTCGGCGGCGGGGCTGGCGCACCCGCACGTGTTCGACATCCACGGCGGCGGCATCGACCTGGTGTTTCCGCATCATGAGAACGAGATCGCGCAAAGCCGCTGCGCGCACGGCACGCCGGCGATGGCGAAGGTGTGGATGCACAACGGCTTCCTGCAGGTCGAGGGGCAGAAAATGTCCAAGAGCCTGGGAAATTTCGTGACGATCAACGAGCTATTGCAGGAGTGGCCGGGCGAGGCGATCAAGCTGGTGCTGCTGTCGAGCCACTACCGGCAGCCGATGAATTTCAGCGAGAAGGGCTTGGCTGAGGCGCGGCGCACGCTCGACCACTGGTATGAGCTGACGGCGGACGCTGGCGACGGCGCGCCGCTGTGCGCCGACGTGCTCGAAGCGCTGGAGGATGATCTCAATACGCCGCAGGCGATTACGGCGTTGCACGCGCTGCGAGCGGAAGCGGCCAAGGGGGCGAAGCCTGCGGCGGCGTGCCTGAAGGCGTCGGCGCGGCTCATGGGCCTGCTGCAGGGAACGGCACGGGACTGGAAAGCGTGGCGGCCCGCGACGCTGGCGATCGAGGATCAGCAGGTTGAGGCGAGGATCGCGGCCCGCAATGCGGCGCGGAAAGCGAAGAACTTCAAGGAGGCCGACCGCATTCGCGAGGAATTGTCGGCGATGGGCATCCAGCTCAAGGACGCGAAGGACCCAAAGACGGGCGAAATTGTCACGACATGGGAGGTGCGCGCCTCCGGCACGACGGAGGTGAAGCAGTGAGCCCTCCGTCGTTTGAGATGTCGCCCAGCCCGCAGATGTCAGCCTCGGGCGCAACATCGAGACACGCTGCCATGAGGCGCAAAAGGAGAGCGGCCAACGGCCATGACCAATGACCCCAAAGAGATGAGCGATCCGCGCGTGCGGCCACCCTTCTGGCAGCACCGGTATGTCTACCTGGCGCTGAAGATTGCGGTGGTGGCCTTCGCGCTGTGGGTGGCTCTGCGATTGCTGGGAGCGTTTTGAGCAATGACCGAGAGGGATCACAGAATGCCGGAAGCCGCCTCGCCGGACGGGTCGCGCGTGCGGCTGCTCGCGGAGCGCTATCGCGATCTTTACTTCCCGCTGAAGTTCATCGTGGCGGCGGTCGCGCTTTGGCTGGCGCTGCGCTTCATCGGCGGATGGTGAGAGTGACGGGACGCGCCGGGCGCACGGGGCGCAGCGCCGTCGCGCGGGAGTGAGGAACGGGGCGCATGGCTAAGGAACGGCTCTACCTGTTCGATACAACCTTGCGCGACGGCGCGCAGACCACGGGCGTGGACTTCTCGCTCGAGGACAAGCGACTGATCATCCGCACGCTGGACGAACTTGGCATCGATTACATCGAGGGTGGCTACCCCGGCGCCAACGTCACGGACACCGAGCTG
>DASZQG010000014.1:0-8197 GCA_035550075.1 Hyphomicrobiaceae bacterium
AAGGGTGCTGACGTCGGCGGCGATCTCGTCGGCAAGGTTGAGGCTGGCATTCCCGAGGACGACCCCCGCAACCCCGCGACGATCGCCGACAACGTCGGTGACAACGTCGGCGACTGCGCCGGCATGGCCGCCGACCTGTTCGAGACCTATGCGGTCACGGTGGTGGCCACCATGGTGCTCGCCGCCATTTACTTCAACGGCCAGCCGGTCGTGTACGGCCTCATGCTGTTCCCGCTCGCAGTGTGCGCGGTGGGCGTGGTGGCGTCGATCATTGGCACCTTCTTCGTCCGCCTCGGCGCCAATCAGTCGATCATGGGCGCGCTGTACAAGGGCTTCATCGCCACCGGCGTGATCTCGCTGATCGTGCTGTGGCCGGTGACCGACCGCCTGCTGGGCCTCACCACTACCTTCTCCACACGCGGCCTCAACTTTACCGGCATGGACCTCTACTGGTGCGCGCTGACGGGCCTGGCGGTGACAGGGCTTATCATCGTCGTGACCGAGTATTACACCGGCACCAACTACCGCCCGGTGCAGTCGATCTCGCGGGCCTCGCAGACCGGTCACGGCACCAACGTGATCCAGGGCCTCGCCATCTCGCTGGAAGCGACTGCCCTGCCGGCCCTCATCATCATCGCTGGCATTATCGTCTCCTATAACCTCGCCGGCCTGTTCGGCATTGCCACCGCCGTCACCGCCATGCTCTCGCTGGCCGGCGTCGTGGTCGCGCTGGACGCCTTCGGCCCGGTGACTGACAACGCCGGCGGCATCGCCGAGATGTCCGGTCTACCCAAGGACATCCGCAAGACCACCGACGCGCTCGACGCGGTCGGAAACACCACCAAGGCCGTCACCAAGGGCTATGCCATCGGCTCGGCGGGCCTCGGCGCGCTGGTGCTGTTTGCGGCCTACAACGAGGACCTGCGGTTCTTCGTCAGCCAGGCGAAGCCCGGCACATTCTTCCACGGTCTCAACGTCGATGGCCTGTTCTCGCTGAGCAATCCTTACGTGGTGATCGGCCTGTTCTTCGGCGGCCTGCTGCCCTACCTCTTCGGCGGCATCGCCATGACCGCCGTCGGCCGCGCCGGCGGCGCCGTGGTCGAGGAGGTCCGGCGCCAGTTCAAGGAGAAGCCCGGCATCATGCAGGGCACCGAGAAGCCCGACTATGCACGTGCCGTCGACATGCTGACACGCGCGGCGATCAAGGAAATGATCATCCCGTCGCTGCTGCCGGTGCTTTCCCCTATCGTATGCTTCGTAGTCGTGCGCTGGATCGGCGGCACCGGCAATGCGTTCGCCGCGCTCGGCGCGATGCTGCTCGGTGTGATCGTCACGGGCCTGTTCGTCGCCATCTCGATGACCGCCGGCGGCGGCGCCTGGGACAACGCGAAGAAGTACATCGAGGATGGCCACTACGGCGGCAAGGGCTCGGAAGCGCACAAGGCCGCCGTCACCGGCGACACCGTCGGCGATCCCTACAAGGACACCGCCGGACCCGCCGTCAACCCGATGATCAAGATCACCAACATCGTGGCGCTGCTGCTGCTCGCGGTGCTGGCGCACTAGAACAGAGAGTCGGCGCGGCGCTGCCGCGCCCTCTCGCGTGCCTGATCGTCAGGATAGTTCGCTGCCGGCCGGTCAGTTTTCGAGGCCGAGCTGCTTGGTTCCCAGGTTGCGGAACAGGGCCTTGAGGATGCCCTCGTCGCGGGCGTGGCTCGGCGTTTCTTTCTTCACGTAGTCGAACACCTTGCCGTCCTTCAGCCCGTACTGCGCGACCTTTTGTACCGATCCCAGCGGTGAAAAATAGACCGCCAGCACCTTGCGGTCCTTCTCAACCGGCTTGAAGAAGGACGTCTCGCTCTCCGTGCTGCTGATGTAGTAGTAGGCCGAGCCGGAGCCGACGGTCGCCGTCGTCGTGGGTGTGCCCAGCGTGGTGCGCACCTGCTCCTGGCTCATGCCGGGGCCGATCTGGCTGATCTCGTTCTCGTGGAACTGGTGGCCGTGTTTTGTTATCGTCTCGCCGCAGGCAGTGAGCGCGACAGCCAGCAGCGCCACAAGCGAAGCGTTGCGCAACAGTGACCGGCGCAGCGATGCCGGCCTCGCGGCGGTGCGAACTGAGGGCAGCAGGCGGGTTCCCTCGGAGAATCGGTCGTGCCAGCTCATTGGGTTCCGCTAGCCCAGCATCTGGCGATTTGCAACGCGGACAGGCCCCTCATTCCCGGTGAAAGCCGCCTCTTTCCAAGCAAATTAGCAAACATGATCGCTCGTATGCGCACTTGGTTGCAGGAAAAGCGGAAGCGTGAGCAAACAGCACGCGAGCTTTATGGCTCGATTGTGACACAGGCGCGCGCGCCGCACCTCTATGCGCGGTGGCGCGTGCCCGACACCCGCGAAGGGCGCTTCGAGATGCTGGTGCTGCATCTGGCGCTGGTGCTACGGCGATTGGCGCGGGAGGGCGCCGCCGGGCAGCAGCTCGGCAGGACATTGGCGGAAACCTTCGTGACCGACATGGACGATTCGATGCGCGAGATGACTGTCGGCGACCTGGCGGTGCCGCGCTACGTCAAGCGCGCCGTCACCGCCCTGTACGACCGCCAGGGCGACTACACCGCGGCCCTTGCCACGGGCGCCGACCTCCAGGCGGTTCTGCAGCGCCATCTTTCCCCCTTCCGGGGGACCGAGCATATGGATGCGGCCGCCATCAGTGCTTACATAGGGGGTGCGGCCCGGGCGCTGGATGCGCAGGCGGGCGCCGAGGTTCTGGCCGGCCGTATCGCTTGGCCGCCGCTTTCCACGCCCTAGGATTTTTCGCGGACGTTCCCATGTCTGAACCCTCCGACAAGGTGCCGCTCGACTGGGTGGTCGATACCGACAGCGTGCCCGATCAGGGCCAGACGCTGGAGTTGGTTGCATCCGCCGAGGAGCGCGCCGCCATCGCCCGCGCGCTCGACCTCATCGACTGCAAACTCGTTCGAGTCGACTGCAAAATTGTGCCGAAGCCGGATGATCGCTATCGCGTCACCGGGCAGATCACTGCGGAGGTGACGCAGAGCTGCGTGGTGACGCTAGACCCGGTCCCTGGCACCATCGAGGAGACATTCGACGTCGAATTCTGGCCGCAAGATCGTATCCCGGCGCCGCGCGGCGGCGAGCTGGATATCGATGACGGGCCGGAGATCGAGCCACTCGCGGCCGGCAGCATTCCCCTCGGTGCGATCGTCTTCGAATATCTGGCAAGCGCGATAGACCTGTTCCCGCGCAAGCCCGATGCCGTGTTCGAGCAGGACTCCGCGACACACGCAAAAGGTGCTGACGCAGACAGCGACAATCCCTTCGCGGTTCTCGCCCAATTAAAACGAGAAACCTGACAACAACTTGAAAATCGCGACGCGTGCCAGACGCCACCACGCTGGGCTTGAAGCGGTGGGAGAATCTGGTTGTCTGCGGGCGTCAGGCGAGTATGGTCTTGCGGTTCAACTACGGGCGGCGCGCCGATACGCCGCCTAGGCTCCACAGCACAAAGACGCAACGAGGGCCATGGCCGTGGCGCGGACTATTTCGCTCGACGCGATGGGCGGAGACCTGGGTCCGGCGGTCGTCATCCCCGGAGCCGCGCTCGCCCTGCAGCAGCATCCCGACGTGCATTTTCTCCTGTTCGGCGACCGGGCGCGCATCATGCCGCACCTCGACGCGCAGCCCGCCCTAGCCCGCTGCGCGAGCATTGTTCACACCGAGACCGCGGTCGAAATGCAGGACAAGCCGAGCCAGGCGGTGCGCCGGGGCCGGGGGTCCAGCATGTGGCTGTCGATCGAGGCGGTGCAGAAGGCCGAGGCCGATTTCGTCGTCTCCGCCGGCAACACCGGCGCCCTGATGGCAATGGCCAAGCTGGTCCTCAAGACCATGGCCGGCATCGAACGGCCGGCCATTGCCGGGCTGTGGCCCACCGTGGGCGAACCGTGCATCGTGCTCGACCTCGGCGCCAACATCGGTGCGTCCGCCCGCCAGCTTGCTGACTACGCTTTGATGGGCGCCGCCATGGCCCGCGCCGTCTTTCATATCGAGCGCCCGCGCGTCGGCCTCCTCAATATCGGCGTGGAGGAGATCAAGGGCATCGAAGAGGTGAAGCAGGCCCACGCCTGGCTCAAGCAGTCAGACCTCGCGATCGATTACGTCGGTTTTCTCGAGGGCGACCAGATCGGCCAGGGTGTCGTCGACGTCGTGGTCGTCGAAGGGTATGCCGGCAACATCGCGCTCAAGACCGCGGAGGGCACCGCCAAGCAGATGGCGGCCTACATCCGGGAGGCGCTTTCGAGTTCGCTGGCGTCCAGGCTTGGCGCCGTCCTGGCACGGAGCGGATTCCGGGCCCTGCGGCACCGCATGGACACGCGCCGTTTCAACGGCGGCCCCTTCCTGGGCCTCAACGGCATTGCGATAAAAAGTCATGGGGGAACGGACGCTTTTGGCTTCGCAAGTGCTATTGAGGTTGGCTACCAGATGGCCGAAAGCAACCTTCTGGCCCGGCTGGCCGCGGATTTGGAGGCGTTCCATGGCAAAATTGGACAAGTCGCGCAGGCTTGAGCGCGAAAGATCGCCGCTCGTCGGCGTGTGAGGCGAGCGTGGCAGTCATCCGATCCGTGGTCCGTGGCGTTGGCGCCTACCTGCCGAAAACCATCCTGACCAATGACGATTTGGCAAAACGCGTCGACACCAGCGATGCCTGGATCAGAGAACGCACCGGCATTGAGCAGCGCCATATTGCCGGGGACGGGGAGTTCACCTCAGACCTCGGCATAGCCGCAGCACGGCAGGCGCTGGTCCGCTCCGGTATCAACCCGGTCGATATCGACCTCATCATTTGCGCCACCGCAACGCCGGATCGCACGTTTCCCGCCACCGCCGTCAAGATCCAGACCGGGCTCGGCGTCACCAAAGGTGCCGCTTTCGACGTGCAGGCGGTCTGCTCGGGCTTCGTCTTTGCACTCGCCAGCGCGGATTCGTTCTTGAAGTCAGGGCAATTCAAGCGCGCGCTGGTGGTCGGCGCGGAAACGTTCTCCCGCATCCTGGACTGGGAGGATCGTGCCACCTGCGTGCTGTTCGGCGACGGCGCGGGCGCCGTTGTGCTGGAAGCGCAAGCGCAGCCGGGTTCCCGCGACGACCGTGGCATTCTGGCCACCCGCCTTCGCTCCGATGGCCGCTACGAAGACCTGCTCTATGTCGATGGCGGACCGGGCTCCACCAAGACCACGGGGCACCTGCGCATGAATGGCAGGGAGGTGTTCCGGCACGCCGTACAGAAAATATCAGGGGTCATCGAGGAAATTCTGCTCGTCACCGGCTACACGTCGGACGAGGTGGACCTGTACGTGCCGCATCAGGCCAACCGGCGCATTCTCGACGGCATCGCCAAGAAGCTCGGGATCCCCTCGGAAAAAGTCGTCATGACCCTGGCCAGGCACGGCAACACGTCCGCGGCCTCGATCCCGCTGGCGCTCAATCAGGCGTTCGAGGATCATCGGCTGCAGGAGGGTAGCCTGGTGTTGATGGAGGCCATGGGCGGTGGTTTCACCTGGGGTGCGGCCCTGGTGCGATGGTAGGCGGGCGAATTGGATTTACGTGTGCAATTTCAGCCGGTTGTTGTTGACCCGAAAATTAACGACAGCTAGCATCGCCGGCCTGGGGAGTTAGGGAGGGGCGTGAGCCATGGGTGGCAAGACATTGACGCGTGCGGATCTTGCGGAAGCGGTCGTGCAGAAAGTCGGCCTGCCCCGGAACGAATCTCAGGAGCTGGTTGAGCTGATCCTTGGCGAGATTTCCGCCAGTCTCGCAGCCGGCGATCCCGTCAAGCTTTCCTCGTTTGGCTCATTCGGCATCCGGCAAAAGGGCCAGCGCATCGGGCGCAATCCCAAGACCGGCCAGGAAGTCCCGATTACGCCGCGCCGGGTTCTCATCTTCCGTCCCAGCAACATCATGAAGGATCGCATCAACGCAGGCCTTGTGCGACGGCGCGCTGCGGAGTAGCCAAGGGGCTGCTCGAACACGTCGTCGAGAGAGTGGTAGCGCAAGCATCAGCGGGGGCTGGCCTTGCCGAAGGAAGTGGATGCGTTTCGTAACATTGGAGAGGTATCGCTGGAGCTTGGCGTCAAGAAGCACGTCTTGCGCTTCTGGGAACAGAAGTTCCCCCAGCTGAAACCGATGAAGCGTGGCGGCGGCAGGCGGCTTTATCGCCCATCCGACGTGCAGCTTCTGAAAGGAATTCATCATCTTCTGCAGAACGCCGGATATAAGATCGAAGGCGTGCAGAAGCTGTTGCGTGAGCAGGGCATTGATTACGTGAAGAAGGCAGCGACCACCGCCGCCCCGGGGCGTGCGAGCGCAAAAAAAAAGCATCCAGGAACGAAACGCGGCCGCTCGGTGGTACTTAGCGCCGAGGAGATCGGCGCTTTGCAGACCGTCGCGGGTGAGCTCGAGGCATTGCTGGCAGTCGTCGGTCCACAGCCGCGTGCCAAATCGTCCGGGCACCGGCAGAAGCGCGCGCTCGCCCGCGGGTAACCTGCCTCATGGCATCCTGCGCGCCGGCTCCGAGGCGTTCATGAACGCGGCCGCGAGGCACGCGCCATTCGCCTAACCGAACAAAGGGACGTCTCGGGGCTTCATGCGGACAGGCGGCAGTGAGCTATGGCTGGTCGATCTCGATCTCGCCGCGCCGGTGTTGCGCGAGCTCGAGTCCGATTTGAAACTGCTGGGCCCGGCCGACATTGCCCGCGCACAGCGGCTGAATGATCCGCGCGAGCGCCGCCGCCGTATCGCCGCGTATACCGCCCTGCGCATCGTTCTCGATCGTGTGCTGGGCTCCGGCATCCGCGGCAGGGATTTCGTGCGGACGCCGAGCGGCAAGCCACGATGGGAGAGAACCCAGGTGGACTTCAGCCTCGCCCATTCCGGCGGCCTGGCTCTCATCGGCCTCGACAGGCGCCACCCCATCGGCGTCGACCTGGAAGCGCCGCGCGCGGCAAAGCCACCGCAGAGCGCGCGGGAGAAAATCATGGCCGCAGCGCGGGGCCTCGCACGCAAGCCGGTTCCCGGCAGCAACCCCGGTGACGGCGACCCCGCCTTCGTGCAGGCCTGGTCGCGTCTTGAAGCCTTTGCCAAGGTGCGCGGCGACGGCCTTGCCAGGACCCTCGCAGCCCTGGGCGTGCGCGGCACCCGGGGAAGGCAAAAGCCAGTCCCGGCAGAGATCGAAAGCATCGCCCGTCAGAACGCGCGCCAGGCCGGCGTCCGCGTGCATGATCTGAGCCTGCCGCGTGGCTATTGCGGCGCCATCGCTTGCGCCGGGCCACCGCCGCGCGTCCGGCCGCTGCCCACGGGACGCGACACGCTGCACCGCCTTCTCCGCCGGTGAAGACCTGAGGTGTCGCGGAAACGGCTCTCCGGTTGACCACGGGCCAGCAAGCGGGCAGAACATGGCCAACTCGGAGCGTAGCGCAGCCTGGTTAGCGCACCAGTCTGGGGGACTGGGGGTCGGGAGTTCAAATCTCCCCGCTCCGACCAACACTCAGCTCAAATGATCGGAAACTCCCTCGCTTCGGCAGGGTTTCTTCTAGCTTGATCGTGGTAGGCCGCATCACCATATAAGGTGCGCCCGGGTATGTTGTCGGGCGCAACAGAAAGGAGGTGTGCTATGTGGCTTCTGCTGAAGCTACTCAAGCATCCTCCCGAAAACTCTGTCCTCCGTGAAAATCGGAACGTCACCCATATCGCAAAAGTAAACCATACGAGACAGAGTGCCTCCCCAAGGGTGCGCAGACAGAGCGCAGGGGGTTATTGGCCGCGATAGAAAAGACCTGATCTGTCTAAAGGCAAGCCCCGCTTCGGCGGGGCTTTCGCTTACTGGTGTGGGTCGGCGGTTTCCAGGATATTCAGAGTGGAGACGGTGAGACCTCCGCTCTCCCCTCGATAGAGATAATCGAGAGTGACGTTAAACTCGTCGCAGATCACGAGAGCGCTTTGCAGGCCAAGATGCCTGTACCTGGTGAGCCAGCCACTTATTGCACCCTACATGTCTCCGATCCGGTCGGCAAGTTGCTGCTGAGTTAATCCGTATGCGCGCTTGATTGCGCCCAGCCGGTTGCCGATGGCTGCCGGGCTTGTGCTGTCTTGCAGATGATTCGGGACTGCCATGACTGGAAAATATATCCCG
>DASZQG010000015.1:0-13552 GCA_035550075.1 Hyphomicrobiaceae bacterium
TGGGCGCGCGCGAGGCTCTGGCCGGCATTCTCAAGCTGACCGACTACGCCATCTTCTCCGCGCCCGCCCTGCGCGAACTGGGGGGCGGCGCGAGCGACGAGGAGCGCCTCGCCCACGTGCTCTCCCTGGGGCCACGGCACGCCGGGGTGACCCGCGGCGAACACGGCTATCTTTGGCGGGAAAGGGACGCGAGCGGGGAAGCACCCGCGTTCAGCGTAAGCGTCACCGATACCACGGGCGCGGGCGATGCCTTTCACGGCGCGTTCGCGCTGATGGTCACGGAAGGCTGCACGGCGGCGGAGAGTGCGCGCCTCGCCTCGGCGGTTGCCGCGCTCAAGTGCCGGCATCTCGGCGCGCGAGCCGGACTGCCGACGCGCGCCGAGCTCGAGGCGTTCATCGCCGATGCACCCGCGCCGAAGGTCCAGCGCGCCGCGCGTTCGTAGCGTCGGCAAAAGTTATCCACAAAATGAGAGTCGTTCACCGGACCGGTCAGCCAATTGTGATTTGAAAAGGCGTGCGCGCGCGCTCCGCCCCGCTAGAATCGCCGTCCAAGGGGGCTAGCAGCGGAGGACATGAGTGTATGCCTGACAAATCGACCAATGGGCGAGCCGAGTCCAAACTCCCGCCGATGATGATGCCGTTCGGGCTGGATGCGCTGATGGAATTCCATCGGCCGACGCTCAATGCGATGGCCCAGGTAAACGACAGGGTCTACGACGGCATCGCCGCCATGAACAAGCAGTGGGTCAGTTTTCTCAACCGGCGCCTGAAGGAAGAGCTGGCCGTGCCGCAGCAGCTCGCCGCCTGCAAGACCGTGCAGGAAATGTATGGCGTGTGCGCCGATTTCCTGCAGACGGCGTACGCCGACTATCAGTCCGAGTTCGAGCAGATGACCAAGCTCGGCAAGTCGCTGGCGGACGACACCCTGCACGCGATGCAAAAGCGCGTGGAGGATATGGCGGCCGAGAGCCGGCCCACGCATTAGCCGGTCCGCGGTTTCCTTTGCCGCCGGAGCGCCCCGGGCGAGTCCCGGGGCGGCGGCGCGCGCTTCGTCGACGAGCCGCCGTTTCCTAGTCGAATTCGATTGATTGCCCCCGCCCGCACCGGAGCTAAGCTGGTCGCGACCGAACAGCAAAGCCCGGAGCGGATGCCATGCCGAAAGTTCTCTACGAGCGCGACGGGCGCATCGCCCGCATCACCCTCAATCGGCCCGAGGTTCTGAACGCCATCGACGACGATGTGCCTGGCGAGCTCGCCGCCGCCGTCGAGCAGGCGGACCGGGACCGGCAGGTGCATGTCATCGTGCTGGCGGGCGCCGGCCGCGCGTTCTGCGCCGGCTACGACCTGATGCACTACGCGCAGGCCGATGGTGCCAATCGCTACACCCAGGAGATGCCGTGGGACCCGATGAAGGATTACGCCTTCATGATGCGCAATACGGAGCAGTTCATGAGCCTGTTCCGCTCGCGCTGCCCGGTGATCTGCAAGGTGCATGGCTTTGCCGTCGCCGGCGGCTCAGACATAGCGCTATGCTCTGACATCATCCTGATGGCGGAGGATGCGCGCATCGGCTACATGCCGGTGCGCGTATGGGGCTGCCCGACGACGGCAATGTGGCTCTATCGCCTCGGCCCGGAAAAGGCCAAGCGCATGCTGTTCACCGGCGACAAGATCGACGGGCACGAGGCTGAGAAGCTCGGGCTGGTGCTCAGGGCAGTGCCGGCTGCGCAGCTGGATGACGAGGTGGATGCGCTTGCCTACCGCATCGCCAGTGTGCCGCAGAACCAGCTCACCATGCAGAAGCTGATGGTCAATCAGGCACTGAGCAACATGGGGCTGCATACCACGCAGATGATCGCCACGGTGTTCGACGGCATCACGCGCCACACCCGCGAAGGCTACAACTTCAAGCGCCGCGCTGAGGAGAAGGGCTGGAAGCAGGCGGTGGAGGAGCGCGACCAGGGCACCTTCGACTGGACCACCTACACGCCGATCGAGAAGAACCGCTAGTGTCCTGATCGCGAAATTCGTCGCCGTGTGCGGAGAGCCGGGAACGAATTTCGCGATCCGAAGGACACTGGCAAGAATCATCTTGCTGGTGTGAGCTCAGATCGAGAAGTCCGCTTCGAAACCTAGCTGGATGCGATGGTGCGGACTTCCCGATCATCACACTAGGGCCGCCGGCTGTCGTCGCGGTCGCGCGTGATGATCACCAGCGGCTTGTCGGGGGCCGTTGCGGCACTGACGATGCCCCAGATCCACACCACGATGCCGAGCGGAATGCCGACGATGGCGAGCAAGCCGGTCGCCGTCAGGGTCACGGCGAGCCCATACAGCAGGAACTGGATGACACCCACGATGATCTTGCCGGCGATGATCGTGCCGATGCCGGGAAAGAACAGGTTGACGATGACGGCCAGGGCTCGCATGGGGTCCTCCGCGCGGTTGGCGCCATCCCATAGCGCAAAACGCCGCCCTCGCGTCAATTCTGTCGCAGCCCGCGCGGCCGCGATGCTCCCTGTTCCCCACTTTTGCGGACTGCTGCGGCTGGACGTCACCGGCCGGGGCGGCTAATGGTCCCGCGCACCGGCCCGGAGGGACAGGCATGGGGAAGCCAGCCGTGAAAAAGGACAGCCTGGAACAGCACCGCACCATGGCCAACGCCATCCGCGCGCTGAGCATGGATGCCGTGGAGAAGGCCAAGTCGGGCCATCCCGGCATGCCGATGGGCATGGCCAACGTGGCGACCGTGCTGTTCTCCGAGTTCCTGAAGTTCGACGCCGCCGCCCCGGACTGGCCTGACCGCGACCGCTTCGTGCTGTCGGCAGGCCACGGCTCGATGCTGCTCTATTCGCTGCTCTATCTCACCGGCTATCCCGGCATGAGCCTGGATGAGCTGCGCAACTTCCGCCAGCTCGGCTCGAAGACCGCCGGACACCCGGAAGCCGGCCACGCGCCGGGCATTGAAACGACGACCGGTCCGCTGGGGCAGGGCCTCGGCAACGCTGTCGGCATGGCGCTGGCCGAGCGGCTGCTCAACGCGCGCCTGGGCGACGGCGTCGTCGATCACTTCACCTATGTCATCGCCGGCGACGGTGACCTGATGGAAGGCATCAGCCACGAAGCCATCTCGCTCGCCGGGCACCTCAAGCTCAACAAGCTGATCGTGCTGTTCGACGACAACCAGATTTCCATCGACGGGCCGACGTCGCTGGCGGTCTCAGACGACCAGCTTGCGCGCTTCGAAGCTTCGGGCTGGGCGGCGCAGCGCATCGACGGGCACGATCCGGTCGCCATCTCCGGCGCCATCGAGTGGGCGCGCCGGGCCGACAAGCCCTCGCTGATCGCCTGCCGCACCACGATCGGCTATGGCGCCCCCACCAAGCAGGGCAAGGCCTCCACGCACGGCGAGCCGCTCGGGGCGGAGGAGATCAAGGGCGCGCGCGACCTGCTGGAGTGGCCCTATCCGCCGTTCGAGATCCCGGCCGACGTTCTGGCGGCGTGGCGCGCCATCGGCGCGCGGGGCGCGGACAAGCGCAAGGACTGGGAGCGGCGCACGCAGGGCCTTGCGGCCGCCCAGCGCAGCCAGCTCTCCGATCCGCTGGATGCCGAGGCACGGAAGGTGATGGCGGAGGCGATTGCCGCCGCCAGGAACGAATTCGTGGCCGCGCCGCCGAAGATTGCCACACGGGTTGCCTCGCAGAAGGTGCTGGAGAAGCTGGTGCCGGCGCTGCCGAGCCTGATCGGCGGCTCGGCCGATCTCACCGGCTCCAACGGCACGCGCACCAAGCACCACACGCCGGTTGCGGCCGGCAGCTTCGGCGGCAACTACATCCACTACGGCGTCCGCGAGCACGGCATGGCCGCCGCGATGAACGGCATGGCATTGCATGGGGGCCTGGTGCCCTACGGCGGCACCTTCCTCACCTTCACCGACTACTGCCGCGCCTCCATTCGCCTGTCCGCTCTGATGCAGCAGCGCGTCATTTATGTGATGACGCACGACTCCATCGGCCTCGGCGAGGATGGCCCGACCCACCAGCCGGTCGAGCATCTGGCGAGCCTGCGCGCCATGCCGAACCTCAACGTCTTCCGGCCTGCCGATCCGGTGGAGGTGGCCGAGTGCTGGCAGCTCGCTCTGGAGCATGCCAAGACGCCCTCGATCCTGGCGCTGACGCGCCAGGCCGTGCCCCTGCTGCGCACCGGCAGCGGGGTGGAAAACCTGTCGGCGAAGGGCGCCTACGTGCTGGCCGAGGCGGACGGCACGCGGGACGTCACGCTGCTGGCGACGGGCTCGGAGGTCGCGCTGGCGATGGATGCCCGCAAGCTGCTGGCCGACGCCGGCGTGGCGGCCGCCGTCGTGTCCATGCCGTGCTGGGAACTGTTCGCGGCCCAGCCCGTTGCCTATCGCGATGCGGTGCTCGGCACCGCGCCGCGGGTCGCGGTCGAGGCCGCCGTCTCGTTCGGCTGGGATCGGTGGCTCGGGAGCGAGGGCGCGTTCGTCGGCATGGACGGATTTGGCGCCTCGGCGCCGGCAGCCAGGCTGTTCGAGCACTTCGGCATCACGCCGGCGCACGTGGCGCAAGTGGCACGCAAGCTCGTTGGACGCTGATGGATTTCAGCAAGCTCAGGACCACCGAAGGGATCGACGTCAAGGCCAAGCGCGTGCTCGTGCGGGCAGACCTGAACGTGCCCGTGCAGGATGGTGCGGTGTCGGATGCCACCCGGCTCGAGCGGCTGGTGCCAGGCCTGCGCGACCTGGCGGCGCGCGGTGCGCGCGTGATCGTCATCTCGCATTTCGGCCGGCCCAAGGGCGCGGCGGAAGCGAAGTACAGCCTGCGGCCGGTGGCCGACAAGCTCGCCGAGCTGCTGGGGCATCCCGTGGCGTTTGCCGAGGACTGCGTGGGTGAGCCGGCAGAGCGGACCGTGGCGGCGCTGCTGCCCGGACAGGTTGCCGTGCTGGAGAATTTGCGCTTCCACAAGGGCGAGGAGAAGAATGACCCGGCCTTTGCCGAGCGGCTGGCGAAGCTCGGCGACATTTTCGTCGGCGACGCCTTCTCCACCGCGCATCGTGCGCACGCCTCCACCGACGCCATCACGCGCCTGCTGCCGTCGTACGCGGGTCCGCTGATGATGGAGGAGATCAACGCCCTCGTCAGCGTGCTGGAGAAGCCGCAGCGTCCCACCGCCGCGGTGATCGGCGGCGCCAAGGTTTCCACCAAGATCCCGGTGCTGACCAATCTCGCGGCCAAGGTGGACAAGCTGATCATCGGCGGCGGCATGGCCAACACGTTCCTGCTGGCGGAGGGCGTGGAGATCGGCAAGTCGCTGGCGGAACCCGAGCTTACGCAGCAGGCCCTGGAAATCATGCACGCCGCCAAAGCCCGGAGCTGCGAGATCGTGCTGCCGCACGATGTGGTGGTGGCGCCGAAGCTGGAGGATGGCGCGCCCAGCCGCACGGTGCGCACGCTCGAGGTGCCGAAAGACCAGCTCATCCTCGACATCGGCCCCGAGACGGTGGCGCACTACGCCGGCATCATCTCCGGTTGCCGGACGCTGCTGTGGAACGGCCCGGTTGGCGCATTCGAGGTGGCGCCGTTCGGCGAGGGCACGTTCGCCCTGGCGCGCGAGGCCGCGCAGCTCACCCGCGCCGGCAAGCTCGTATCGGTCGCAGGTGGCGGCGACACGGTGGCCGCCCTCAACGCGGCCGGCGTCACCGAGCAGTTCACCTACGTCTCCACCGCCGGCGGCGCCTTCCTCGAATGGCTGGAGGGCCGCGATCTGCCGGGCATAGTTGCCCTGGTTCGCGCCGCGTAGGGTCGAAGCGCTTTCCATTGTCGGCAATTTCGCGGAATTTATTTGCCTGCTCCCCCCGGCGCAGTTGACTCCCGTGGAACATGCTTTCACTTATTCGGGCTAGTCGCAGCCGAGGGGGACAGCGAATGCGCGTCAGCCTGTTGATCGCAGCTCTGGCACTTGTGGTGCTGGCAGGGCCTCCGGCGCTGGCCCAGGACGACACGGAGCGCCAGCTCGAAAAATACCGCGACATGCTGAAAGCCGACCCCTGGTCCAACCCGGGGCTGCTCGAGGCCGACCGCGGTGAGGCGCTGTGGAAGGAAAAGCGCGGGCCGAAGAACGCGTCGCTGGAGGCGTGCGATCTTGGCAAGGGTCCCGGCAAGGTGGAGGGGGCGTTCGCCGAGCTGCCGCGCTACTTCAAGGACGCCGACCGGGTGATGGACCTGGAAACGCGCCTGCTGTGGTGCATGGAGAAGCTGCAGGGCTTTGCCCATGCCGACCTCGTCAAGAAGCCCTACTCCAAGTCCAACCAGGCCGGCACCGATCTGGAGGCGCTCGCCACGTACGTCGCCAACAAGTCCAACGGCATGAAGTTCGCCGCGCCGACGACGCATCCCAAGGAGAAGGAGATCCTGGCGGTCGGCGAAGCGCTGTTTTTCCGCCGCCAGGGGCCGATGGATTTCGCCTGCGCCACCTGCCACGGCGACAGCGGCAAGCGCATTCGCCTGCAGCCGCTGCCCTATCTCAGCAAGCCCGAAGAGGCGCGCAAGATTGTCGGCAACTGGCCGGCCTACCGCGTGTCGCAGGGCAGCGTCATGACCATGGAGCACCGCCTGGTCGATTGCTACTGGCAGATGCGGCTGCCGCTGATCGATTACGGGTCCGATGCGATGATCGCGCTGACGTCCTACCTCGTGAACCGGGCCAACGGCGGCGACATCACCGCGCCGGCCATCAAGCGCTGAGGCATCAAACCCATGATCAGAGTGCTTACCGTCGGCGCCATCATTGCCTGCCTGGCAGGTGGGGTTGCGTTTGCAGAGAAGAGCCAGGGTGCGAGCGAGGCGCAGGTCGACAAGGTGATCGCGTCGAGCTGGGCGAAGGCCGCGCCCGAGTGGAAGGCGCGCTTCGTCCAGGACGAGACGCAGAAGCTCTGCACCCAGTACCGCAACGATCCGCCGGCTGCGATCGGCGAGAAGATCGTGGAGCGGGAGAAGGCCACCATCAAGTATCCCGCCGACGGCAAACTGATGGGGGACTGGAAGAACGGGCAGAAGCTGGCCGAGAGCGGCTACGGCTGGCGCTTCACCGATTATCCGCCGCGCCGGGTCAACGGCGGCAACTGCTACGCCTGCCATCAGCTCGACAGCAAGGAGCTGAGCTTCGGCACGCTGGGGCCGAGCCTGCACGAATACGGCAAGATCCGCAAATTCGCCGAGGCTGACGTGAAAGCCGTGTACGAGCGGATTTACAACCCGCACGCCGTGCTGCCATGCGCCAACATGCCCCGCATGGGCGCCAGCGGCTTTCTTTCTATTGACCAGATCCGCGACCTCACCGCCTATGTGATGTCGCCAGAAAGCCCGGTTAACAAATAAGCTGGCAGGCAAGGGCAGAGTGGGTCCGGACCGCGCATGGTCCGGATCCCTGCCGCTGTGCGCGCAAGAACGGACCAGAGATGATCACCCGACGAGGCTTCATCGAGATCGCCGCCGCGACCGCCGCCGTCACCGGCCTGGGCGCTCGGCTCGGCCGTGCCGCGGCGGCGGGTGCCATCTCGCAGGACGACCTGCTGCGGTTCACGCCGGCGGGCCAGCTCACCATCCTGCACATGTCCGACTGCCACGCGCAGCTCGAGCCCATCTACTGTCGCGAGCCGTCCCACAACCTCGGCGTCGGCGCCGCCAGGGGTCGGGCGCCGCACCTGACCGGCGAGGCCTTCCTCAAGGCGTTCGGGATCGCGCCGCACTCGCCCGAGGCCTACATGCTGACCTCGGCCGACTACCAGGCGCTGGCGCGCACCTACGGCCGCGTCGGCGGCATGGACCGGATCGCCACGCTGGTGAAGGCGATCCGCGCCGAGCGCGGCGCCGACCGCGTGCTGCTGCTCGACGGCGGCGACTTGCTGCAGGGCTCCTACACCTCGCTGAAGACCAAGGGCGCGGACATGATCGCCGTGGCCCAGGCGCTCGGCGTCGCGGCGACCACCGGCCACTGGGAATTCACGCTCGGCGAAAAGCGCATCGAGGAACTGTTCGGCAACATCGAGCGGCCGGGGTCCTCCGGCATCCCGTTCCTCGCAGGCAACGTGCGCGACACGGACTTCGCCGAGCCGGTGTTCCACGCCACCCACATGTTCGAGCGCGGCGGCCTGCGGGTCGGGGTGGTCGGCCAGGCCTTTCCCTACACGCCGATCGCCAACCCGCGCTGGATGATCCCGCGCTGGTCGTTCGGCATCCGCGAAAGCGATGTGCGCAAGTCGGTGGCGGCGATGCGCCGCGAGGGTGCCGACATCGTGCTGCTGCTGTCGCACAACGGCTTCGACGTCGATCGCAAGCTGGCCGAGCGCGTCGAGGGTATCGACGTGATCCTCACCGCGCATACCCACGATGCGGTGCCGGCTCCGGTGCGGGTGGGACGCACCCTGCTGATCGCCTCGGGATCGCAGGGCAAATTCCTGTCGCGCCTCGATCTGGAAGTGAAGAACCGCGCCGTGACGGGGTTTGCCTATCGTCTGGTGCCCGTGCTGTCGGACGCCATCACGCCGGATGCGGACATGGCGAAGCTGATCGCCGACGTCCGCGCGCCGCATGCCGGCATGCTGAAGACGGAGTTGGCGCGGACCGAGGGCCTGCTTTACCGGCGCGACACCTTTTCGGGCACGTTCGACGACGTGATCTGCGATGCGCTGCTGACGGGACGCGAGGCGGAGATCGCTTTCTCGCCGGGCTTCCGGTGGGGAACGAGCCTGCCCGCCGGGCATCCGGTCACCTGGGAGGACGTCTACAACGCGACCGCCATCACCTACCCCGCCGCATACCGGGTCACCATGTCCGGCGCCATGATCAAGACGGTGCTCGAGGACGTCGCGGACAATCTCTTCAATCCCGATCCATACTATCAGCAGGGCGGCGACATGGTGCGCACGGGCGGGCTGGGTTTTGCCATCGATGTCGATGCGCCGGCGGGGCGGCGCATCTCCGGCCTGCATCTGTCGAAGTCCGGGGCCGCACTCGAGCCGGGCAAGGACTATGTCGTCGCGGGCTGGGGCTCCATCAACGAAAACACCGAGGGGCCGCCGGTGTGGGACCTGCTGGCCGCGTATCTGAAAGACCGCAAGGTCATCACCGCGCGCGCGCCGGAAAACGTGAAGTTCTCGCGAGCGGCGAATTGATCGGGTTTTCTTGCTGGAGCGATGGTTTCGCCGTACTTGGTCGGCCAATGATCATGGGCCGGGCCTTATGCTGACACAGGTTTATATCCATGCGGGCGTGGCGCTGGCCGGGCTGGTGAGCTTCCTGTCGCCGTGCGTGCTGCCGCTGGTGCCGCCCTACCTCGGCTACCTCGGCGGCACCACCATCGAGCAGATCGGCGCGGATGGCGGGGTCGACGGCACGGTGCGCCGGCGCGTGGTGCTGGCCGCGCTGTTCTTCGTGCTGGGTTTCACCACGGTGTTCGTCGGGCTCGGCGCGGGCGCTTCGGTGCTCGGCCAGTGGATCCAGGATCACAAGGGCGCGCTGTCGCTGGCGGCCGGCGTGGTCATCATCCTGTTCGGCCTGCACTTCCTGGGGCTGCTGCGCATTCATTTCTTCTACCGCGACACGCGCTTCCGCGCCGAGATGAACGGCGCGACCTTTCTCGGGGCCTACCTGATGGGGCTGGCGTTCGCCTTCGGCTGGACGCCGTGCATCGGCCCGGTGCTGGCGACCGTGCTGGCGCTGGCGGCGAACGAGGGCAGCCTGCACGCCGGGGTGCGCCTGCTGTTCGTCTACTCGATGGGCCTCGGCGTTCCCTTCATTCTCGCCGCCGTGGCCATCGGCCCGTTCATGGGCTTTCTCAAGCGCTTCCGCCGCCACCTGGGGCGGGTCGAGAAGTTCATGGGCGTGGTGCTGGTTGCGACGGGCATTCTCATGCTGACCGGCTCCCTCAACTGGTTCGGGCAGTGGCTGCTCGACACCTTCCCCGGCTTTGCCCAGATCGAGGAGGCCGTGACACCCAAGCAGCTTCAGACCGAGATCATGAAGGAAGGCGCGCGCAAGTGACGGCCGGCGCCTCTATACGCACGCCCATTGCCCTGACGATCGCAGGCTCGGACAGCTCGGGTGGGGCCGGCATCCAGGCGGACCTCAAGACGTTTTCCGTTTTCGGCGTCTATGGCGCGTCGGTGATCACGGCGCTGACCGCGCAGAACACGCGCGGCGTGCAGGGCATCCATCCCGTGCCCGCCGCCTTCGTTGCCGCGCAGATGACCTCGGTTTTTTCCGATCTCGATGTGAGCGCGGTGAAGACCGGCATGCTGGCCGACGCCGAGGTGGTGCGCACCGTCGCCCAAGGCCTACGCGCGGTGCGCAAGTGCCCTGTTGTGGTCGATCCCGTCATGGTGGCGACCAGCGGCGACGTGCTGCTGGCGCCGGACGCCGTGGCCGCGGTGATCGGCGACCTCATCCCGGCGGCCACCCTGATCACACCCAACCTCGCGGAAGCCGCCCGCCTGCTCGGCGCCAGCGCCGCGCGCACGATGGCCGAGGCGGAGGAGCAGGCGCGCGCCCTGCGCGCGCTCGGCTGCGGGGCGGTGCTCGTCAAGGGCGGACACGGCGCCGGGGAGACCGCGATCGACATCCTCTATGACGGCGAGCAATCCCATCGCTTCGAACGTCCCCGCATCGACACGCCCCACACGCACGGCACCGGCTGCAGCCTGTCGGCAGCCATCGCGGCGCTGCTGGCGCAAGGGGTGGCACTCACGGAGGCCGTGGACCGCGCGAAAGCCTATGTCTGGGAGGGTCTGAGGCACGGCCGCACGCTCGGAATCGGGCACGGCACCGGGCCGATTGACCATTTGTTTGGCGTGCGCGCCAAGCCGCCGGCTTGAGAGGGAAGCCGCCGGACGCAAACGCGCCCGGCCGTGGCCATTCTGCAACCACAGGAGTCTTTTAAGAAGCTTCGCGGGCGCGGATGACTGCGATGGCAAAACCGGGTAGCCATATAGTGCACCGCGCACGGCGACCCGAAGCCGCGTGATGAGGCGGGAAACAAAAATGAACAAGATTGCAGTGGTTTGCGCTTTTGCGCTGGGCGTGGCCGCGTTCGCGTCCACCGCGCCGGCCGATCCCCTGACGGATCTCGGCGGCTATTGGACCGGAACAGGCTCGGTCACGCTCTCCAACGGCAACAAGGAGCGCGTCAAGTGCTCCGTTGTCTACAAGGTGACGGACAATTCCACGCAGATTCGCCAGACCCTGCGCTGCGCCAGCCAGGACTACAGCATCAACGCCCTGGCGGAGCTGACCCTGAAGGGCGCCCAGGTCTCGGGAAGCTGGGAGGAGAAGACCTATTCGGCCACCGGCCAGGTGTCGGGCCGCTACACGGGCAACGCCTTCCAGCTCTCGATCGAGGGCGGCAATTTCACGGCGGCGATGAACGTCAACATTTCCAACTGCAAGCAGTCCATCAGCATCTCCCCGCAGGGCCTCGAGGTGAACAGCATCTCGCTCGGCCTCGCCAAGTGCTAGCCGCCACCGACTGCCACCCATGCTGCAGTGCCGTGTGGCGAGGCGGACACAACGTGCTTCGGATCGCCCGCACCCGTGTTGCCGCTCGCACCGGAATTTGGGACAAGCCTCGGGCGAGGGGTGGGACCGCCGCTTGCCCTTGTGCGCTGGAGAGCCGGACGGTGATCGGAGCGCCGGATGCGCGGTCCCGGGGGGAGAGCTGAGCCTGTGCCATCCAGGGGCGTCAGGTTCAGCCGAAAGTGAAACCGGTCCGGTTCGTCCGGGCCGGTTTTTTTGCCTGGGTGCGCCGTCTGCTTGACACGGAGCCCCGCGCGAGGCTTCTGGGCGGCGGCTGGAGGGCGGCCCAGGAGAAAGATGCCGATGATGCGGGACTTGCCGACCATCGCCGACGTGCTCGCGGCGCGGCAGCGCCTTGGCGACCTCGTATCCCTGACGCCCCTCATCGAGAACGCGGCGCTCAATGCCATCGCCGGCGGCCGCGTGCTGCTCAAGGCGGAAAACCTGCAGCGGATCGGGGCCTTCAAGTTCCGCGGCGCCTACAACAAGATCGCGCAGCTCGACCGCAACACTTACCCTGGCGGCGTGGTCGCCTGCTCCTCGGGCAATCATGCGCAGGGTGTCGCGGCGGCGGCGACGCTGCGCGGCCTCCGGTCGGCGGTGGTGATGCCTACCGACGCGCCGCGCCTGAAGATCGAGCGCACGAAGGCCTTTGGCAGCGAGGTGGTGCCCTACGACCGCGCCAAGGAGGACCGAGAGGCCATCGCGCGCGCGCTGTGCGAGGCACGCGGGGCGGCCTATGTGCATCCCTTCGACGATCCGGATGTGATCGCTGGGCAGGGCACCGTCGGCCTGGAAATGATGGAGCAGGCGGAGGCGATGGGCGCCACGCCCGACGTCGTGCTGGCCGGCGCCTCTGGCGGCGGCCTGCTCTCCGGCATCGCCATCGCCGTCAAGCACAAGAATCCGCGCGCCGAAGTCTACAGCGTGGAGCCGGCCGGCTTTGACGATTTCGCCCGCTCGCTGAAAGGCGGCAGGCGCGAGCGCAACGCGGCGGCCACCGGATCGATTTGCGACTCGCTGCTGGCAGCGATGCCGGGCGAGTTGACCTTCGAGATCGCCATGCGCGACGTCGCGGGCGGGCTCACGGTGAGCGACGAAGAGGCGAGGGCGGCCGTGCGGTTTGCCTTCCGCGAACTGAAGCTGGTGGTCGAGCCGGGCGGGGCGGTGTCGCTGGCCGCCATCCTGGCGCGCAAGATCCCGATGGAGGGCCGCACGGTCGCTGCAGTGCTCTCGGGCGGCAACGTCGATCCCGCCCTGTTCGCCGAGATCATCCAGGACAAACACTGAAGCATGCATTCTGCTGCGGCCGGGCCGAGCCAGCGCGGTTTTGCGCTCCGCGTGTCGCTGCTGTTCGCGGCGATCTTCGTCGTCGCCGGCACCAATCTTCCCTACCTGCCGCTGTGGCTGGACTTCAAGGGACTGGGGTCGGGCCAGATCGCCATCATCATGGCGGCGCCGCTGCTGGTGCGCGTGGTCGTCACGCCGGTCATTGCCTTTGCCGCGGACCGGGCCGGCGATCATCGCCGGTTCCTGATCGTGCTGGCGTGGGGCGGCCTGCTGGCACTGGTGGCGCTGTCGCAGTCGGCGGGCTTCGCGCAGATCCTGGCGTGCACGCTGGTGTTCTCGCTGGCGTGGACGACCATCATGCCGCTCACCGAGACGGTGGCGGTGAGCGGGGTGAAGGCTGCCGGCCTGGATTACGGCCGCATGCGCCTGTGGGGCTCGCTGACGTTCATCCTGTCGAGCTACCTGGGCGGCTGGGTGGTGGACCGGCTGGGAGCCTGGTCGGCGGTGTGGCTGGTGGTTGGGGGTGGCGTGCTGACCATGGCGGCCACGCATGCCCTGGCCCGCCCGGTGGGGCTCGGGCGGCTGAAAGCCGCCACCAGCGTGCCGCGCCTGGAGATCGGCGACGCGCTCGGCCTGCTGCGCTCGCGCATATTCCTGATATTCCTTCTGACGGTCGG
>DASZQG010000016.1:0-37907 GCA_035550075.1 Hyphomicrobiaceae bacterium
ATCGTAGATGTCAAGGACGCCACCGAGTGCGCAGGCCTGCGAGCTGGCAAGGCTTCCGACACGAACAGCGCGTCAAGATCACGGACGCCGACGCTGAAGCGCATCAAGGCGCTGGCCGTGCCGCCGGCCTGGACAGACGTGTGGATTTTCAGGCGACAGGACGCGACGCACGGGGCCGAACCTCCGTCAGCGGCTGCGGGTCTCGAACAGGCGGATCAAGAATGTCTACTTCCCCGAGACGGCGATCGGCTCGGCGCCCCTTCGCCATTAAACGTCATGGCCCGTATTGGCGGCCGCCTTCGGCTTGACGAACACGGCGATAACCTCGGGATGGCGCTCCTTGATGCGCTGTTCCAGGGCGCGCACGACCTGCTCGATTTTTCCGGCCGAAAGCTCATCCGAGAAATCCAGATCGAGGGCGACGACGATCTGGTCCGGCGCCATATGCACGGTTACGAGATTGAACGCCTTCTCCACACCCAGTTGCTCCTGAGCAATCCTCTGCAGCGATCTGCGCACGCTTTCGCGCGCCGGCTCGCCGATAAGCAACCCCTTCGCCTCGCGGGCGAGAAAGATCGCGGTCGCTGCGAGCGCCAGCCCGATTCCGATCGACGCCGCGCCATCGAGCACAGGCGCGGCGAACTGCGCCGCCAGGAAGGTGCCCGCGAACGCGATGGCGATGCCGATCAGAGCGGCGGTATCCTCGAATAGGACGATGAAGGTGGCCGGATCGCGGCTGCGGGTTGCCGCCTCGACGTAACCGAAGTCGCCGCGCTCGCTTTCAAATTCGCGGAACGCCACCAGCCACGACCCGCCCTCGAACACCGCCGACAGGGCGAGGACGATGTAGTTCACGTGCGGATCCGTGATCTGGGCCGGATGCTGGATATGAGCAATGCCCTCGTAGAAGGAAATGCCCGCGCCGAGGGAGAAGATGAGGAGCGCGACAATGAAGCTCCAGAAATACAGCTCGCGCCCATGGCCAAGCGGATGTTTCGCATCGGGCGGCCGTGCTGCCCGATGAATGCCGTAAAGCAGGAGACCCTGATTGGAGGTGTCCACCAGCGAGTGAACGCCCTCGCTGAGCATGGCCGAGCTTCCGGTCCAGCCGGCGGCCCAGAATTTGGTGGCCGCCACGAGAAGATTGCCCGCCAGCGCCGCGTAAATGACCTTGTTTGAGGATTTTCCCGTTGCCATCGTCCAGCGGCCGCTCGCGATCTCGCTCATGGGGTCGATGTGCGCACATAGAGGCGGCGCACTGCCGAGCCGGGCAGCCGTCGCCGCAGCGTGGCGCCGGCCGCCATCTGATGCAGCTAGAGGATCGGCTCGCCGCCGGTTACGGCAATGGTCGCCCCTGAAACATAGCTCGATAGTGGATCGGCCAGCATCACGTAGGCTGTCGCTAGCTCCGCAGGCTGGCCCGGGCGCTTCATCGGCGCGCTGCCTCCGAAATTCTTCACAAAATCCTCAGGCAGCGTGGATGGGATCAGCGGCGTCCAGATCGGGCCGGGCGCAACCGCATTGACCCGGATACCTTTCTCGCCCAGGAGCTGCGCCAGTCCGGCGGTGAAGTTCTGGATCGCGCCTTTGGTGGTCGCGTACGCGAGCAAGATTGGATTGGGCGCATCAGAATTGATGCTGGCGGTGTTGATGATGGCGCTGCCTGGTTTCATGTGCGGAACCGCCGCCTTGGTCAGGTAGAACATCGCATGGATGTTGACGCGGAACGTCAGCTCCCACTCCTCGTCGGTAATATCGCCGATATCCTTGAAGCTCGCCTGGTGCGCGGCATTGTTGACGAGAATATCGATGCCGCCGAGCTCACTCACCGCCTTGTCGATAATGCTTCGGCAATGAGCCGCACTCTGGATGTCGCCCGGAACCAGCACGGCCTTGCGCCCCGCTTTTTCCACCCACCGCCTGGTCTCCTGCGCGTCCTCGTCCTCTTCGAGATAGGCAACAAGTACATCTGCGCCCTCGCGCGCGTAGGCGATGGCAACCGCGCGGCCGATGCCGCTGTCGCTGCCGGTGATGATAGCCCGCTTGCCCTTCAGGCGGCCGGAGCCCTTGTAGCTGTCCTCGCCGTGGTCGGGCACGGGCTTCATCTTGGCCGTGAGGCCGGGCATCGGTTGCTTCTGCGTTGGGAAAGGTGGCTGGGGCCGGTGCTCGGACATGGGGCTTGCTCCTGGGTCTGACGGTCTAACTGTCCCGAGGTCATCCCGGTTCCGGCCTTGCCTGACTGACCTGCCACGTCTCGCCGAGCGCTTGCGCTTCAATGCGGTGCGGAGCCGAAAGGATTTCGCCGCATCCACCGGAGACGCGTGCGACCAGCGTGAGATTTGCCTCGGCGGCAAGACGCACCGCATTGTCGGCAGGACACGCTGCCGGCCGGCGGTCAGGCAACGCCCATGGCGTTCGAGGCGAAGGGGCGCGAGTTCATCGGCTTCATGGCCGGCGGCCATCACTTCATGGGAACCAAGCCGGGCGACTATGTCCTGGCCTACGCCCTGCCGCAGACGTAGGGGGCGGATTGCGTGCCTTCACGCGTCGCGGAGAGCATGCGGCCCCGAGAGTGCCCCGGGTTCTTCAGAAATCTTGGTCCAATGGCATGCCCGGCGGTCGATTGCCAATGGGTACTCGGATGGTTCGATACGCCACGGCAAACTCCAGCCGCGCAAAGCCACGCCTGTACTGGGTTCCAAAAGAGCACCGGCAAGCAACCGTCGCGGCACCTCGCCGTTGTAAGAAGAGCTGGGTTCGATCCGTTGTGACGTGTTCTGCAAGCAGATGCCCGAAACGCCAGACCGCGACCGTCCTGAGGATGGGGAGGCCAACAAAAACGGCCACCGGATCGGAACGGGTGCGGCCGGTCGCGCCCTGCTGCACGCTATACGCAGCGATTTAGCCGAGCTGCCAGGACGGGCAAGGCGGCGACTTTTCTCCGGCCAAAGGCACCCATCGCGGCCGGGGCGCACACGCCGTGCCCTGGTGTCGCTTGCAAAGAGTGCGTTCGTCGCAGCGATACTGGCGACACTGGCGATTGGCGCGGTGCTCCTTTCGTCACTCCGCGATTTGCCGCTCGACACGTCCATTGCCGGGCACCCTGAGCGTGAGATCCTTCTTCAGGCCGCGGACGGAAGCCCACTTGGGCGTGTCGGCCCGTTGAAAATTTCCAGCGCATCGCGCGCAGAGTTTCCCAAGCGCGTGGTGGACGCGGTGCTCAGCATCGAGGACCGGCGGTTTTATCATCACTGGGGCGTGGACCTCGTCGGGATTCTCAGGGCGGCGCGACGGAACTATAGCGCGGGCACGATCATGGAGGGTGGAAGCACGATCACCCAGCAGCTGGTGAAACTGAAACTGCTCGGCGGGGAGCGCACCTTCAGCAGAAAGGTCCGCGAAGCGCTTGCCGCAATTTCACTGGAAATGCACCTGACCAAGGATGAAATCCTGACTGACTATCTCAACAGCGTGTACATGGGAGCCGGCGCGCAGGGCGTTCCCGCGGCGGCAAAATTGTACTTCGATAAACGCCTGCAGGACCTGACGCTGCCTGAAGCAGCCCTGCTCGCAGGGCTCATCAAGGCGCCCTCCCGATACAATCCCCTGCGGAATCTATCGGCCGCGCGCGAACGGGCCGAGGTGGTCCTGGATGCAATGGTGGACAACGGCGCCATCGACCGGCGCACCGCGCAAGAAGCCAAGACCCATCCGGCGGTGCTTGCGCATCCCGCCTTGGAATCGGAGGGCACCACGTGGTTTTCCGACTGGGTATCGCAGGAGGCGCAGGAGGTCACGGGCTCGCTGACGGGCACGGTACACGTAGCGACCACTCTGGTGCCTGAGCTTCAAACGGTCGCGCAAAAGGCGGTCAACGACGCCCTGGCCCAGAACGCAAGGCTGCACGTATCCCAAGGTGCCTTGGTCGCCATGCGGCCTGATGGGGCGGTGGTGGCGATGGTCGGGGGGCGCGACTATCGCGAGAGCCAGTTCAACCGGGCGGTGCAGGCGCAGCGGCAGCCGGGCTCCGCTTTCAAGCTCTTCGTCTATCTGGCGGCGGTGCGCCAAGGCCTGGGTCCCGATGACACGATCAGCGCAGCCCCGATCGAGGTGGGCAATTGGAGTCCCGACAACTATGGAGCGCGACAATACGGCACGGTCACGTTGGCCGATGCGTTTGCGCAATCCATCAACACCGCGGCGGTGCGGCTTTCGCGCAAAGTCGGCATGGAGCAGGTGATCAAGGCGGCGCGAGACCTCGGCATCGAGTCTCCACTGCCCGACGTCCCGAGCCTGGCCTTGGGCACCGCCGATGTGAGCTTGATGGAAATGACGGCCGCCTATGCAGCCATCATCGCCGGCCACGCCCCGGTGCGGCCGTGGGGCATAACTTCGTTTGCCTCTGGCGAACGGCCGCGCCTCATGTCGATTGGCCCGCCGCTCGGACCGCAGCGCCCGCTAGGGGCTGCCCAGGACAAGATGATCGCGTTCCTCAAGCTTCCCATCGAACGCGGGACTGCGCGCAATGCTGCGCTCGACCAGCCTGCCGGGGGAAAGACGGGAACGGCGCAGAACTACCGCGATGCGTGGTTCATTGGTTTCACTGACAGCCTCGTCGTCGGTGTTTGGGTCGGTAACGACGACCGCACACCAATGGACCGCGTGACGGGAGGATCCATTCCCGCGTCCATTTGGAAAACCTTCATGACGCAGGCGGCGCCGATCCTGGCTGCGAAAAACCAAGTGCCGGCCGAGTTGAGGCAACCGCAAGAGCAGAAAGAAACTCCGCGGCCCGAGCCACCTAGCCCCAACGCCGCCGACAGAAACGACGGGAGCGAACAAGCCCAATGCGATTATCGAGCCTGCGGTGCAAAATATCAGTCCTTCGATCCCGCTGACTGCACCTATCAGCCCTATGACGGACGTTCGCGAAAGCGCTGCAAAATGTCAGAAGATGCGCTGCGTCAGGCGGCGGCTGCATCCGCGCCGGCAAGGTGCAATGTCGATATTTGCGCAAGGACGTACAACTCGTTCCAGGCCAGCGACTGTACCTATCAACCGTTCGACGGCGGACCGCGGCGGATGTGTGAGCGTTAGACCGGCGCATTTCTGGAAGACGCGCGGATGTCGAGGCGCGTAGCCGCTCAAAACGAGCAGACGACAGATGCGCTTGCAGGTGGCTTCGATCTCACGGCCAATTGCCCCGTCTTCGTGAAGTCGCTGACCGACGACGACTCCGAGGGCATCGCCCAGGCGTCCTTATTGGGAACTTGAGCCTCGTGGGAATGACGATCTTCTTGCGCGGCTAGAATACCGCGAAGCGCGCAACCGGCAGGACCGGCTCCGTTGTGGGCCAGGACGCAAAGCCGCCTGCTCGCGGTGGCGCGGTGAGAGGCGCCGCCCGCACACCGACCGCGTGTGGCATCAGGCCAAACACCGACGTATCGGTCAATGCAGCGCCGCGTCGAGCACGCTATGCGTTCAGCGGCTCAAGGATCGCCGCGTCATCGTTTTCCGGCTTGTTCACGCGCGGTGAGATCGGCCACATCGCCATCAGCTCGGAGGGGAACGGCACCAGCAGATCGCGCGGGTCGGGCTCGATGTTGGCAAGCCAGCGCTCATAGGCATCCGGCGGCACGATCACCGGCATGCGGTCGTGGATCTGGGCCATCAGATCGTTTGCAGGGCACGTGATCACGCAGAACGTGCGCAGCCAGTCATCGGTGCGGGGCACATGCCAATTCTCCCATATCGCCGCCAGGGCGAATGGCTTGCCTGATTTCAAGCCGACGGCAAACGGCTGCTTCGCCTTCTCGCCGACGATGGCTTTCCACTCGAAGAAATTGTCGATGGGAAGCAGGCAGCGCCGCCGCGCGTAGCCGTCGCGGAAACTCGGCAGCGAGCCAACCGTCTCGCACTTCGCATTGATGGGCTTGCGCCCGCCGTTTGCCTCCTGCACCCAGTGCGGAATGAGGCCCCACCGGAGCTGGTCCAGCGTGCGCTCGCCGGTCTTTGGATTCTGACGGATGACCCAATGGTCCTGTCCGGGCGCGCCGTTGTAGCGCGGCGGTGCCTGCAACGGCTCGACAAGGGAAACCGTCGTCAGCCCAAGGCCGAGCTTGCTAAGGTCACTCTTTTGAGTGATGCGGCCGCACATGGCACCAATGTAGGGTCAGCCGAGGTTGGACGGAACCGGTATTTACCCGATTCCCGCCGCCACGGTGGAGCGCAGGTGCGGCGGCAGCGGTGACGGCCGACACGCAAGCGCCTGTCGCCGAGCAAAAGTTTCTTGAGGCGCGTAACCTACGCGCCACGCGGCGCCGGCGCCCACCATCGGGCAAGCATCATGGCGACCATCGCCCCTGCGAACTGGGCGATGATGAAGGGCAGCACGTCCTGCGGCCGAATCCCAGCGAAGGTGTCCGAAAGTGCCCTGGCGATGGTCACGGCGGGATTGGCGAAGGACGTCGACGCGGTGAACCAGTAAGCCGCCGTTATGTACAACCCGACCGAGGCCGCGACGGCCGCAGGATTGACGCGCAGCGTCAGCAGGATCGTCAGCACGAGCCCGAAGGCGGCCACGCCCTCCGACAGCCACTGTGCAGGCCCCGCGCGCACCTTGGTCGCGAGCTGGAGGAGGGGCTCATCGAACATGCCGTGCGCAACCAGCACGCCGGCGATGCCGCCACCGACCTGCGCCGCCATGTAGGCGACCAGCTCGCCCAGACCCAATTCCCCTCTCAGCGCGAACACGGCGCTCACGGCCGGATTGAAATGCGCGCCCGAGATCGGGCCGAACATCGTGATCAGCACCGCCAGAATGGCACCGGTCGCGATGGTATTGCCGAGCAAAGCCAGAGCGACGTTTCCGCCGGCCAGACGCTCGGCCATGATGCCGGAGCCGACCACGGTCGCCAGCAACAGGCCTGTGCCGACGGCCTCTGCAGCAATCCTTTGCGCCTTCATGCGACCTTCGGGTTGGGCGAGGTGCTGCCCTCGCTACGGCCGATGTCCTGCAGGCGCTGCGCCAGCGCCAGCCGGTTCAGCGATTCGACCGGCAGGTTCAGGAGCAGGGAGACGCGGTTCCTGAGGTAGCGGAACGCCGTGACAAAGGCCCGCTCCTTTTCAAGGTCGCTTCCATCGACAGCGGCCGGGTCTTCTATGCCCCAATGCGCGGTGATCGGCTGGCCGGGCCACAGCGGACAGGCCTCGCCGGCTGCGTTGTCGCAAACCGTGAGGACGAAATCCATCCGCGGCGCGTCCGGACCGGCAAACACCTCCCAGCTCTTGGAGGCCAGCCCATCGACAGGATAGCCGTAGGTCTCAAGGACCTTGAGGGCGAACGGATTGACCGCGCCTTTCGGCGTGCTGCCCGCAGAGTAGGCGCGAAAGCGCGGCACGCCGTCCTTGCGCAGAATGGATTCCGCCATGATCGAGCGGGCCGAATTGCCCGTGCACAGGAACAGGACGTTGAACGTGTTCATGCGCGGGCGCCTTCGCAACACGCGGCTTGCGCCAGTCGCACGTCCTGAGGCCGCGAATTGCCGTAGTCGGTGGACTCGCCCGTGGTGAGGAACGTCTCCCAGGAGATGCCGGCCGGATCATCGATCCATGATTTCTCGGACTTCGCGTAGCAGCAGGTGGTCTTGCCTTCCTCCAGGACGGGCGCGCCCGCCTTGTTCAGCCGGCCGTACACATCCGCCAGTTCCCTTTCGTCCTCAACCTGGATGCCGAGATGGTTCAACCCGGTTCTGGCGCCGCGCTGGGAGATCGCGAAGTTGACGCGCGGGTCCTCCAGCATCCATTTGGCGTAGTCGGGCTTCACCACGCTCGGCTCGGCTGCAAACAGCGTCGAGTAGAAACCAACGGCCCTGGTCAAGTCATCGACGGCGACGTGGATATGGATTCGCTTCATCTCACGGTTTCCTTGGTGCGTTTGCGAACGGGCTTGTCGGGGACACAGACGGGAGGCTGGCACGCCGAAGGGTTGCCGCCACAGCAGTTGTCGGTCAGGAATCCGAGCAGATTGTTCATGGTCTCGTAGCGCGCGGCGTAGATCAAAGACCGCCCCTGGCGCGCCACGCTGACCAAGCCGGCATGCCGCAGGCGGTCGAGATGGAAGGACAGCGTGTTGGGAGCAATGCCGAGGGCTGTTGCCACCTCCCCGGCGGCCATGCCATCTGGGCCGGCCTGGACGAGAAGGCGATAGACATCGAGCCGGTTGTCCTGGGCAAGGGCCGTCAGGGCGGCAATGGCGTCTGTCTTTTCCATATTTCAAGTATTATTGAAATGAGAAAGCCACGTCAATATCCGGCGTGACACAGGGGCTGGAGGAACTGTCCGATGGGGTTGCGGGGGCGAGGACTGACGGCTGCGATGTGTGTTGGCCAGGCGGGCAACCTGCTCCCGCACGTTGTCGTGCCGGCCATCATGGCTCAGCATCTCATACCGGCCTGGCAGCTCAGCGCCAGCGAAGCAGGCCTGATGGCGAGCTCGTTCGCGCTCGGCTACATGGTGGCGGTGCCGTTTCTCACCGCGCTGACCGACCGGATCGACGCCCGGTCCATCCTGATGGCCGGGTCGGCGGTCAGCGGACTGGCCACCCTCGCCTTCGGCCTGTTCGCGCAGGGGCTATGGTCGGCGACGGCGATCTGGGCCCTTGCGGGGATCGGGTTCTCGGGCGCCTACATGCCCGGGCTGAAGGCGCTGGTTGATCGCCTGCCGCCGGGCGATACCTCGCGCAGCGTCACCATGTACACCTCGACGTTTTCCATCGGCGTCGGCCTGTCGTTTCTGATCGCGCAGATCGCGGCAGATGCGTTCGGCTGGCGGTGGGCGTTCTTCATCACCGGGCTTGGGCCGCTCGCCATGATCATCGTGTGCCTGAGCCTGGCGCCGGTCACCCCGGCTCCGTCGTCGCGGCGTCTGTTCGACTTCAAGCCCGTGTTCCGCAATCGCCGGGCGATGAGCTTCATCCTGGGGTACGGCGCGCATTGCTTCGAACTCTACGCGCTCAGAACCTGGATCGTGGCGTTCTGGACGTTTGTGGCGGCGCGCAACGGCGGCTCCGCGCTGCTCGAGCCGATCACCGTCAGCGTCATCGCGGCGCTCCTGGCCATGCCGTCCAGCATCATCGGCAACGAGACCGCCATTCGCTTTGGCCGGCACCGCGCCATCGTGCTGTTCATGTGCGTCGCGGGGATCGTCGCGATCCTGATCGGCACCTCGACGAGCGCGCAGCCAGCGCTCCTGCTGCCGTTGCTGTTCGTCTACGCGATTGCCATTCCGGCCGACTCCGGCGCGCTCACCTCCGGCATGACCCTGAGCGCCGACCTGGAGCACCGCGGGGTGACGATGGCCGTGCACACCACCGTCGGCTTCGGGCTATCCGCCGCCGGCTCCTGGGTCATTGGCGTTGCTCTCGATGCCGGGGGTGGAATGGATACGTCGCGGGGCTGGCTCACCGCCTTTCTCGTGATGGCCGCCGGCGGCCTCATGGGTACCATCGCCGTTCTGGGGCTGCGCACCGAGAAAGCCGCGAGCAGCCCGCGCTGAAGGCAACGGAGTTGGGCTGCCCGTCCGCCCAACGTCTCAGCGGCTGCCTTCGGCCAGGCAATCGAGCTGGGCGAGGTCGAGCAGCTTCACTTCATTGGCATGTGGCAGTTCGATAAGCTTCATCAGCTTGAGCTTGGTGAACGTGCGGCTGACGGTTTCGATGGTAAGCCCCAGAAAATCGCCGATATCAGTGCGGGTCATCGGCAGTTCGAAGGCACTCGGGTCCTGACCGTTGCGTTGATTGCGCCGCGAAAGAGCCAGCAGAAAGCTCGCCACCCGCTCCATGGCGCTGCGCTGCCCGGTGGTCAGCATCAGGTCCTGCGTTGCGGCGAGCTCGCGCGCCATCGCCTCATAAAGCTTGAAACCCAGGCTCGGATCGGCGTCGGCCGCCTGACGCAAGTTGGCGACCGGCAGGGCGCGCACCCGCGTGGGCTTCACCGCCTGGGCGTTCATTCCATGCTCTTTGCCAACGCCAAGCCCGACGATATCGCCGGGGTAGGCGAACCCGACCACCTGCCGGCGGCCGTCCGCCAGCACTTTGTAGATGGCGATGGCTCCGGTCTCGATTCGGTAGACGTGAGACCGCGGGTCGCCTTCCGCAAACAGGAGTTCCTTCGCCTCGACCCGCGATAGGGCGGCCCTGGCCAGGTTTTGCTCGAAAGTGCTCGAGGAGCGGGGAACCGAATTATAGCCGGCGGCACGGTGGCTGATGGCCTGAGACTGAACCTGCATCGGGGACCTCCGTTAATTTTCGGTTGCCCCGTTGCACCATGCTCATGTCGCGCGCTTTTCCCGCCCGCGTACCCGATTGTAACGAGATGTATCAGTGCGCTGCGGCTGTGCGCGGCACCTAGCGCAACACCAGCACGCCCACGGCGATCGCGGGAATGATGAGGATCAGAGCCAGGGCGATGATATCCGCCACCACGAACGGCATCACGCCCCTGAAGATCCGCCCCAGCGCCAGGTCGGGGATCACGGTCTTCACCACGAATACGTTCATGCCGATGGGCGGCGTGATCAGTCCCATCTCCACGACCAGGATCATGATGATGCCGAACCAGATCAGGTCGACATCCAGCTGGATCAGCGTCGGGAGGAACACCGGCACCACCAGTAGCAGCAGACCGACGCTCTCGAAGATCATGCCGAGGATGATGTTGATGATGCACACCGCCACCACGACGCCGATGGCGGAGAGGTGCATGTCGTCAACGATGTTAACCAGATCGCCGGGCAGGCCCGACAGGTTGATGAAGTTGGCGAACACCTGAGCGCCGAAGATGACGGTGAACAGCGTCGCCGTGGTCTTGCAGGCTTCGATCAGCGACGCATAAAGGTCCCGCAACGAGCGCAGGTGCCCGCGCCAGATTGCGAACAGCGCCGCGCCCATGGCGCCCATGCCGGACGCCTCGGTGGGGGTGAACGCGCCGGCGTAGATCCCGCCGAGCACGAATACGAACAGCGCCAGCACGGGCCACACGCGCAGATAGGCCTGCCAGCGTTCGGGGCGGGACATGGGTTTGCCGGCCGGGCCGCTTCCGGGATTGCGCAGAACGCTGGCGTAGACCGCGCCCATGAACAGCAGCGTGAGCAGGATGCCCGGCACGACGCCGGCGATGAACATCTGGCCGACATCGACCTGCGCCACCAGCGAATAGATCACCATCGGAACGGACGGCGGAATCATGATGCCGAGCGTTCCGCCTGCCGAGATGACGCCGGAGGACAGGGAATCGTCATAGCGGTAGCTGCGCATGTGCGGCATGGCCACCTTGGCCATGGTCGCGGCCGTCGCCAGGGAAGAGCCGGAGACCGCCGCAAAGCCGGCGCAGGCGAGCACGGTGGATTGGGCGAGGCCGCCGCGAAACCGGCCGACCATCGCATAAGACGCGCGGTACAGGTCTTCCGAAATGTGCGAACGATAAATGAAGACGCCCATCAGCACGAACAGCGGGATCACGGAAAGGCCGTAGCTGCTGCCCGTCTCCACGACCTGCTGGGACATCATCGTGAATGCGGCGTGCCAGTCCCATCCCCTCGTATACGCGAAGCCGACGAGGCCGACCGCCAGGGTAGCGAAACCCAGAGGGAAGCCGATGAACGACAGCACAAGCAGAACGGCAAAGCCGATGATCGCAAGCGTCATGGAGCAAAATCGCGGTTGCTGGTCTCGTTAGGCGCCGCCTCGTCTGGCGACAACTCCGGGCGGACCCGTTCCAGGTAGCCGCGCGTCTTGCCGGTGGCCGTGAGCATGAGGAGGACGCCGATCGCCGACAGCACGCCGCCGGCTGCCGGCATGACCCACAGCGGCAGGTCAAGGACCGGCGAACGCATGCCGTTGCTCCACAAATCGATGCCGTGCGCCAGCAGGTGCCACGTGATGAGCGCATAGCAGCCGATGGAAAACAGAACGACCGCCCAGCGGCGCACGTTCGGCACAAAGCGCTCGATCCAGCTGTCGAACATCGTGATGGTGATGTGATCGTTGCTGGCGGTCACGAACGCGATGCCTGCGAAGATCGTCAGGATCATCAGGTATTCCACGATCTCGGCCGTGCCGAAGATCGATTTGTGGAAGCCATAGCGCCCGACGACGTCAACGAACGTCAGGCTCATCATCACCAGCAGCGCGGTGCCGGCGACGGCCGCCAGCACCCGCGCCGTAAGGACAAAGATCCGATCGAGCATGCTCGACCTTTTCCGCTGGGTTATCTTGCGCTGGCCTGAGTCTGGTGCAGGGCCTGCTCATAGTAGGCGATAGCGGCGTTGCCATCGACGCCCATGGCGCCGACACGCTTGACCCAGGCTTCCGTCACGGGCTTGCCCAGCGCCTTCAGCGCGGCCAGCGTCTCGTCGGAGCCCGCGAGCCGCTTGATGTCTCCGGCCAGGAACTTCGCCTTGTCGCTCTCCTGGTTGGTGTCCTGCAGCTTGCCGGCCCAGCGGGCGAAATCCTCGCCCAGCGCGTCGCGCACCGCCTTCTGGTCGGCGGGGCTGAGCTTCGCCCATTTCTTCTCGCTGACGAAGAACGAGAAGCTCGGCTGGAAGATCTTGTTTTTGAAGATCGTCACCGACTTCGTATACGTGCGCAGCTTGAACTGCTGTGCCGACCCGATCGAGATGCCCGTGTAGCCGTCGACCACACCCTTGGAAATGATCTCGAGCATCTGCACCGCGGGTCCCGCGACCACGGGGGAACCGGTTGCCTTGATGATGTTGGCAACGGTGCCGGGCAGCGCCCACATCTTGCGGTCCTTGATGTCGTCGATGGTCCGGATCGGCGCGTCGGTCGTGGAATAGAACTCCGCGCCGTTGCTGGCCCAGACGGACAGCAGCACCACGTCCTTGTATTCGTGCTTGTCGGCAAAAAACTTCTGGTAGGTCCGCCAGAGCGCAACGCTGGCCTGCTCGGAGCTCTCCACGCCGACGAACGGAAGCTGCGCCACCTGCACGCCCGCCACCTTGTTGGAAAGGAACTGATTGAATTGCAGGGTGCCGTCGGCAACGCCGTTGACGACCGCGTCGTAGAGATCCGGCGGCGGGGCCACGCTCTTGGGAGGAATGGTGACCGTGACACGGCCATTCGTCGCCTTGGTGATCCGCTTGCCGAGTTCCGGCACCATCTGGCGGCACACATAGTGCTGCGGGGGGAAGAAGCAGTTGAACAGAATGTTCTCCGCCGCGCCCGCTTCACTCGGCACCATCGCGCCGGCCAGGCCGGCAACGGCGGCATATCGCAGATAGGACAGTGTTGTTTTCATCGGTTGCCTCCCTTTGATCGAGCAGTCTTCTTTCATGCTTGTCCGCGGCAGACCGCGAACCACGCGCCTCGGCGCGTCCGTCAGCCTTCCCCGCCCAGGTATCCGCTCCACAACTCGGGCGATAGTTCACTTTCGTCCCACACGCCGATCAGGATGCCCCGCCGCACGGCCTTGCCGCGCATGGCGCGCACCTGGCTCTCCGACAGCGTCGTGCGCTGTGAAAGCCGCAAACCCCACTGGGCGAGCACGGCGGCGAAGCGTTGCCTCTCGGCCTCGTGGCGGGGGTCGGCGCCCAGATCATTGAACTCGCTGGGATCGGACTCCAGGTCATAAAGCATCGGCCGGAAACCGATGGCATGGACGTACTTCCAGCGTTTGTCGGCAACCATGAACAGGCGCGAGTCGCGCGGGGCAACCTCGAGCTTGGCGCCGACCGGGAGCGCGTAGTCGTATTCACTGATCGCAAAGCTGCGCCACGACGGCGGCTGGCGCCCGCGCAGGAAGGCCAGGAGCGAACGCCCCTCGAGCCGGTGCGATTGCTCGGCCGGGTCGGCGCCCAGGGCCTCCAGAAACGTCGGGATCAGGTCGATGGTCTCCACCAGCTCGTCGCACACCGATCCGCGCGCCGGGTCTGCCTCGGCCGAAGGATCGCAAATGATCAGCGGGACTTTCACCGAGGGCTCATGGAACAGGTCCTTCTCGCCCATCCAGTGGTCGCCCAGGTAGTCGCCGTGATCGGAGGTGAAGACGATCAGGGTAGTGTCGAACAGGCCGCGGCGCTTCATGTAGTCGAACAGCAGGCCGAGCTGGTCGTCGATCTGCTTGATGAGCCCCATGTAGATCGGGATTACCGATTGCCGGACCTCGTCGCGCGCGAAGGTCTTCGCCACGCGCTGGTCCATGAATGCGCGATAGACCGGATGCGGGTCGCGCCGTTCCTCCTCGGAGCGCACCGCCGGCATCACGTCAGCGGGTCCATACATGTCGTTGTAGGGCGCGGGCGCGATGTAGGGCCAGTGCGGCTTGATATAGGAGAGGTGCAAGCACCAGGGCTGTTCGCCGGCTTCCTCCATGAAATCCATGGCGCGGCGCGTCATGTAGGGCGTTTCGGAATCCTCCTCGCGGACCCGGGCCGGCTTGCGGGCATTGCGCATCGCCCAGCCGGACGCGAGCGCGTTGCCCTCGCCCTGGGCGGCATTCGCCCAGTCGTGCCACGGGTTGTCCCCGCCGTAGCCCTTCTCGTTGAGATAGCGGTTATAGCGCGGCAGTTGCGGATCGTAGCGGCCATCCGGGCCCAGCGCGTGCAGGCCGTCGTCGCGGTCGTAGGGGTCGAACCCGCACTCCGACACTCGCACGCCGATGATCGAGTTCGGGTCGATGCCGAGGCGCTGCATGCCCTCGGTATCGGCGCGCATGTGTGTCTTGCCGACGAGAACCGCTTTCACGCCGAGGGGCCGCAGGTAATCCCCCAGCGTCATTTCCCCGACCTTCAGCGGGTAGCCGTTCCAGGCGGCGCCATGCGATTGCACATAGCGCCCGGTATAAAAGCTCATGCGCGAGGCGCCGCAGACCGGCGACTGCACGTAGGCCCGCGTGAACCGGACGCCTTTCGCGGCCAGCGCGTCGATGTTGGGAGTGTGCAGCTTGGGATGGCCGTAGCAGGACAGATAGTCCCAGCGTAGCTGGTCGCACATGACGAACAGGACGTTGCGGACGGACCCCATGCGTGCTGCGCGAGCGCGTAGCTCTCCTCCCCGGCGACCCGCGGCAGGGTCGAACAACAGCGCAGGCTCGGCAAATACAATTGCACGGCGTGCCGCTCTGCGGCACGATGACGCCATGAGGCGCGCCCCCGAAAATCGCTCGCTCGACCGCGGATTGACGATCCTGGAAAGCCTGTCGCTGCACGGGGCCAGCAGCCTTCGCGATCTTCACGTTCACACCGACCTGCCGAAATCCACGATCCGGCGCCTCCTCGGCACGCTGATACGCCGCAAGGTCGTGCGCCGCAGCCTCGCCGACCGGCTCTATCGCGCGAATATCGCGCTGCCGATGCCGGGTGCCCCCGCGTCCAGCCGCGGCGAAGGTCGTCTGGTCGACTGCGCCGTGCCGCATATGATCGAGCTGACGCGGGCGGTCGGCTGGGCGTGCGATCTGCACATTTTCGAGCGGACGCACAGCCGCATCATTGAGTCGACCCGGCCACTCAGCCCTTTCTTCCAGTACAGTCGTCCGATCGGCCTGCAGGTAACGTCGTTGGGATCGGCCGCCGGCCTGGTAGTGCTGTCGACCTGGACTGATACGGCGGTTCAGGCCCTCATCGACGAGATCGGGGACGACCCAGTGTGGGGCCTGCGTCGCGTCGGGCTGACGCGGTCCCAGATCGTCAATTTTCTGCAGCAGGTGCGGGCCACGGGCTTCGCCAGCCGTCCCAGACGCTATCTGGGAGGGACGGCGATGGCCAACACGCTGAGTGCCATTGCCTGCGCGATCTTCCAGGGCGAAGTCGCCGTGGGCGCCCTGGCCATGTTATGGCCGAGGGGCCTGCTCTCGCCGGCTGACTTCGCAAAGGTTCATCTGCCGCGGCTCAAGGAAACCGCCGCTGCCATTTCGCTGAGCCTTGCATCCGGCGAAGTGACCCGGCGGCAGCAGCCATCAGGCGCCGTCGCCGACGCGCCTTGAGGTGCAACAGGTCTCAACCTGCGTCTCGAGGATCTGTGCGGGCTGACCGATCGCCGGCACGTGTGCTGAAGGTCCGAGCGTGTTGGCGCCGTCGCGCCGCCCCTTCAGGCCCGCACTCACGAGCGCGGGCTCCCCATACGGCACGTCATGATATGCGGTGGCCAGGAATGGACTGTCGCTGTCGCGCCTCCACTCGGTCGGAAAGAGGGCGATCAGGTCGCCCGGGATGGCAGGCACCTGCGTGATAGGGTCGGCGCCGGTCATGACGCGATAGAAGGCGCTCGGCAAGTGCGTCCCGTCCGCCACCGGGAGGTGCGCCACCGGCGTCGCTCGAGGATTCAACTCGAGCAGAGAGGCGCGGCCGGACGAAGAAAGGAGGAAATCGAAACCGCAAAATCCTGAAAGCCCGAGCTTGCCGACCACGGCCTCGACGGTCTCCTTCATTTCCGCGTTTTCGATGACGCGGACGACAGAGGCGGGACCGCCCGGGTACGCGGTGTGCAACGCTTCCACGCTCAGCCCCGCGATGACCTTGCCCTCGCGGCACACCACGGCCCGGTTCGCCGGCGCTCCCGGCACAAATTCCTGGACCTCGACCCGGCCTCTCGCCAGCCAGTCGGCGATGGTCAGGGGGCGCCGGTCGCGGATGGCGGCCCGCACCGCGCGCAGGCCGGCCATGGTTCCGACGCTGCGCGACCATGCTTTCTGCAGGCCGCTTTCGGCCGACACCATCTCCGTGCCGTAGCCGCTCCAGGTCAGGTCGCGCTTGAGCACGCACGGATAACCGATGCGCGCGGCCGTCGCGGAAAGGGCACGCGGCTCTGCGATGATTTCCGATCGCGGAACCAGCAACCCCATCGAGCGGGCCAAATGGATCAGCGTGCTGCGCCGCTCGGCCGCCAGGAAACCCGCCGGATCACCCAGGGAGTTCTCGATCAGGCCGCGGATGCGGCTCTGCCTGCTGTGCCGATGCAACCCATGCAGCGTCCGCACGGCCGGGTCGTCGCAGGGCACGATGACATCGGCGCCGCTCGCCTCGATCGCGGCCTCGATCGAGCGGGCTTCTGTGAGCCAGCCCAGGCGATGAAAAACAATCGGACGTGTGAGGGAGCGGATCGGGTGCCCACGGCGGCACACCGCGTGGACCTGAAATCCGAGGCTGTGGAACGCGGCCGCCAGCCGGGCGGAAAACATCCACGGCATGGTCGACACCAGCAACACCCGCGGCTGCGATCGCGCCTGCGGGTTTTGTTCGCTTGGAGGTTCTGATGTCTCCGTGAGCCCGGCTGCCGTCCTCATGAGGCCACCGTTCTGTCCCGGGCGCCGAGGACAAACGCCGGGGCGGCCTTGCGAGCCTCGCCGTGAAAGGCTCGCGTGAGAACGCGGGAGGTGTAGTCGGCCCCTGCAACAAAGCGGAACAGGGGGCCGAAGCTCAGGCTCGAGGCAAAGCCGATGAAATACAATCCTGGAACCGAGGATTGAAACCGCATGTCGAGCCTGGGCCCGCGCTCGATACGATCAACCTGCCGGCGGAGGTCGGCGCTCAGAAAGCCGAGGCGGTCGACGTCGACCACGTAGCCCGTCGCCGCAACGACGTGATCGGCCATGATCTCCCGCTCGGCGTCGTTGCCGGAACGCACACGCAGGGCGAGCCGTCCGTCGCGCGGCGCTGCCGAGACGATCGCGCAGCGCGTATGGATCGGCACCTTGTCCACGATGTGGTCGCGCAGCCACCAGGCTCCCTGGGGACCCAGATGGGACTTCACGAACGGCACCCGCCAGCGATCGGGCACGAAATGCATCAGGAGCGGAAGGTTTTCCAGGACCCAGTTCTTCAGGCCTGGGCCCAGCACGCTCTGCGGATGCCGCAGCCGCGCCCACAGGCTGCGGTGATCGGCCATCTTTTCCGAAAAGCTCACCTCGGGCGCCCGCACCAGCAACTGTGGCCGGGCTCCGGCCGCGACCAGCAGGCGGGCCGCCTCGAATGCCGATTGCCCGCCGCCGACGACGCAGACATCCTTGCCGGCAAACCCGTCGTAGCTGCTGTGATCGGAGGTGTGGCTCGCAAGGTCCCGCGCCAATCCCCGCAGCTCGGACGGAGACTCGGCAAAGTGCGTCACCCCGACGGCGACGACGAGCCGCCGGGCGTGGAAACGCTCGCCGTCGGCGAGCGTAACAAGAAAGCCCTCGCCGTCGCGCGCGACGCCCGTGACATTCACCTCTTCCAGCTCGGGGATCCGCCGCTTCTGCGCCCAGACGCCGTACCTGGCGAAGTCCGCAATGGCGCACGGCTCGTTCGTTTCCAGATTGCGGTCACGCGAATAGGTGACAAAGTCGTCGCGCCGGTCCGGGGTGTAGACGGTGGTCGCAAAGCCGAACGACTTGAGAAACATGCCCGGCGGCATGGCGCGCCAGGTCTGCATCGGCTGTCCGAAAATACGAAATCTGACGCCGGAGGCGCGCAGATGCGCAGCGAGCGACAGGCCATACGGGCCGGCGCCGACGATCGCGACCTCGGTCGCATCGCCTCTTGCCGCGTCCAGACTTTTCCCTCCCGAAGCAAATGCGCCGAGATCCTGCATCGCGATCCGCCGCTTCTCATTCCCGTCCAAACGCACGGTGTACCGACAATCCCAGCGTAGCAGAACCATCGTGTGCGCCAGAACTACCCATTTCACGCTCCGTGGCTAGAACCCCGGTGACTTATTTGATCTTGAAAGGTAAACCACGAAAACCGCGTGCCCTTGCGAACACACTCGGCCCAAATTCCTAATGGGGCGAAGATGTCGCCGCGGCAACAGGATGGCCTGACGCCTGCTGCCCGCCATTGATACAGTACCAAGCCATGCAGCGTGCCGATCAACAACGCCCAGCCGGAACGGGCATGCCTGTCGAAGTCTCTTCCGCGTCCGGGCCAGACGACCGGCCGCTCGTTTATTTCATGCCGTCCGCCGAGGGCGACGACGACGCCTATATCCGTTTCCGGCGCGAACTGAACAATCAGCTCCGCTTCACGGTGATCGAGTATCCGCCCTGGCGGCAGATGATCGACAAGGGTGCGGGCTTCGATGTCATCACGGATGCCGCGGTCGAGCAGATACTGGCCGGGCCCGCACAGGAGAGCTATTTCCTGTCCGGCTATTCCTTCGGCGGCTTTGTGGCGTGGGAGGTGGCCCGAAGGCTGCGCCTTATGAATCGCCCCGTCGGCTTCGTCGGCCTGATCGATGTGCGGCGGCATACGGAGGTTCGCCGCCCGGAAACCCGCGACCAATGGCTCAAGCGCAAGGTGTCGGACATTTGGGATCGCCCGCGCGAGACATTCGCCGCCATCCGCTGGCAAATGCTGTACCCGATCGTGCTGAAAAGGTGCCCGAGGCCCCTTTTAGGAATGTTCGGCGATCTTGCAGGACGCAACCCTTTCACCCCGGGCTTCGCGCAGCGCCTGCTGATCCGCACGCGGATGCTGGCGACCAACCGCTGGTCCGCTCAGCCTCTCGAGGTACCCGCCTACCTGTTTCGCTCCGATGAGTTCACCGCGGATGCCCCGGACTTCAACTGGGGGATACTCTGCAGCCAGCTCACGGTCGTTCCCGTGCGGGGCACCCACCTGACCTTGTTCACCCCGCAGAACCTTGGCCCGCTGTGCCAGGCTTTCGCGGATGCGGTGCGGACGGCCCAGGCGCGGCTCAGCGCACCCGGCCTTCAGCGATAGCGTCTGCGTTCAGGCGCTGCCGCATTCATGCGGCGTTCATCCGCCGCCCACGACAATCCGCTGCTCTAGCACGGAGGGAATCCAATGATTCGCAGTCTTCTTGCGGCAGCGTTCGCCTGCCTTGTTCTCGGCTTTGCCTCATCTGTCGCCAGCGCCGGCCCCGCGCCGCGCACAACGGTCGGCGTTCCGACCGCGACGAGCGGCATGGTGACGGAAGTGCGCCGGCGCCATCACCGGCACCGCCACTGCCGCCATCACCGGCATTCGCGCCGCACCTGCTGGTGGTCGTAAGCGACGCGCCGGTCCTCGCACCCTAGCCAGGGGAACGGCAAAGACTTTGAGGGCGGTCCCATCGGGACCGCCCTCTTCATTTGCGCGAGGCGAACGCAGGATCCCGCGAGCCTCGGTTAACGCGATCCTAAGCGGGCGCGTGTCATGCTGGCGGCCGCCGTCAAGCCGAAGGGCGGCGCCTACAACTTGACACGTGTGTTGCGTCATGTCGGTTCGCGTTCGTGCAGGCCTTTGCCTGGGCCTTGCCTCCCTCTGCATCGTTGCCGTCGGCGCCTGTGCCCGCTCGGTGCGCCTGGACGATTGGGACTTCAAAGGAAAGTCGTCCGCACGCGCCAGTCCCCGCGTCGTTGCATTGGGCCAGCCCATTCCGAAAGGCGGTGGCGTCTACAAGCTGGGGCAGCCCTATCAGATCGACGGCCAGTGGCATGTGCCGCGGGAAGACCCGTACTATGACCGGACCGGGGTCGCCTCCTTCTACGGCCTCGACTTCCACGGCCGGCGTACGGCGAACGGGGAGATCTACGACATGGGCGCGCTGACGGCGGCCCATCCGACCCTGCCGCTGCCCTGCTACGCTTACGTCACGAACCTCGACAACGGCCGCACCATCCTCGTGCGCATCAACGACCGCGGACCCTACGTCAACAATCGCATCATCGATCTGTCGCAGGCCGCCGCGCGCGAGCTCGGCTACCAGACGCGCGGGCTTGCCCACGTGCGTGTGCGCTATGCGGGTCCCGCGCCATTGAACGGCGACGACATCTACGAGCGGCGCTTCCTTGCCAGCCAGCCCTGGCACCGGCTGGCGTTAAGCTGGCCAGCGCGAAATCGTTGACTTATTCTGGGCCTGCAATCAGATACGCACGCGGTGCACGCTCCACCGAACGCCGGGCTTAGCCGATGCGCAGCAATGGTTTGTCTTGGCGGCTGCTCCTGGCAGCCGCGTTCAGCGCGCTTTCCCTTTGCGTGATCGCGAGCAGCTATTCGCGAGCGGCCGTCGACAGTGGCGACGTCTCGGTCAAGGCGCCGCACGCCATCATCATGGATGCCGAGACGGGCGCCGTGCTGTTCCAGCGCGATGCCGACGAGCTGGTCGCCCCGGCCAGCATGAGCAAGCTGATGACGCTGGAGATGGCGTTCAAGGCGCTGAAGGCCGGCGAGATCAAGTCCGACACCGAGTTCCTGATGAGCGAGTATGCGTGGCGCACGGGCGGGGCTCCCTCCGGCACCTCGGCCATGTTCGTGCCGATAGGCACCAAGGCTTCGGTGGAGGAGCTGCTCAAAGGCATCATCGTGCAGTCGGGCAACGATGCCGCGATCGCGATTGCGGAAAACATGGGCGGCACGGAACAGATCTTCGCCAAGATGATGACGGAGGAGGCGCGCCGGCTCGGCCTCGCAAAATCCGTGTTCAAGAACGCAACCGGCCTGCCCAATCCCGAGCACCTGATGACGGTCCGGGAAATTGCCATGCTGGCCCGGCACATCATCAAGACCTATCCCGAGTACTATTCGCTGTTCGCCCTGCGGGAGTTCCCGTACCGCAAGCACAAGTTCATCAACCGCAATCCGCTGCTGGGTGCCGTCGATGGCGTCGACGGGCTGAAGACGGGCTACACCAAGGAAGCAGGCTACGGGATTGTGGCATCGGCCAAGCGCGACGACCGGCGCCTGATCGTCGTCGTCAGCGGCTGCGCCACCGCGGAAGAGCGCAAGGATGACGCGCGCCGGCTGCTGGAGTGGGGGTTCCACAGCTTCTCGGAGGTCAAGCTGTTCGATGCCGGCGAGGTTGTCGGCCACGCCCGCGTTTGGGGCGGAGACCGCTTCTACGTTCCGCTCACCGGCAAGGGCGAGGTCGACGTCGTGCTGCCGCGCTTTCCGGCCAACCAGAAGCTGTCCGCAAGGATCTATTACAACGCCCCGCTGAAGCCGCCGCTGAAAAAGGGCCAGCAGGTTGCCATGCTGCGGATAACGACCACCAGCCAGGCCACCAACGAGGTTCCGCTCTACGTCGCGGAAGACATCGAGCCCGGCGGGATGGTGCGGCGCGGGCTTGACTCGCTCTGGTATTTGGCTACCGGCTGGATGCCGTAGGACAGAAGAGAGGAGCCGCTGCTCCCGCGCCGCCGGCGGCGCTGGCCAGCACCCGGTATGGCATCGGGGAAATTCATCACGTTCGAAGGCGGCGAGGGATCCGGCAAGTCCACGCAGGCCCACCTGCTGGCCGGCCGGCTCCAGGCCAAGGGCATCGGCCTGGTGGAGACCCGCGAGCCCGGCGGCTCTCCCTTCGCCGAGCAGGTACGCGCTCTCATCCTCGACCCCGAAATCCAGCCTCACTCTGCGTTGTCTGAGGCGCTGCTGTTCTACGCCGCACGCGCCGATCATCTGGATCAGACCATTCGTCCGGCCTTGCTGGCGGGCTACTGGGTGATCTCGGACCGGTTCTCGGATTCCACCCGTGTCTACCAGTGCGAGGCGGGCGGGCTGCCGCTCGAGATTTTCCGCGCGCTTGAAAAGCACGTCGTCAAGCTGACCTTTCCCGACCTCACCTTCATGCTCGATCTGCCGGCCGAAGTCGGGCTGAGCCGTGCCACGAGCCGGCGGCTGGCGAAGGCGCTCACCGGTGACCAGCCGGACTCGTTCGAAAAGCGCGATCTGGAATTCCATGAGCGGCTGCGCCAGGGCTATCTGGCCGTCGCCGCCGAAGAGCCGCATCGCTGCGTCGTCATTGACGCCAGCGCCCCGCCCGAGCAGGTCGCCGAACAAATCTGGGGTCATGTCGAACGGCGGCTGTGCGTCGAGGCGCCCTGATGGCTCGCGCGCCGGCCGTGCAGGACGTGGAGCAGTATCCGGAGGCCGACCGCCTCGAGGGCTTCCCGCATCCGCGCGAGACGCAGAACCTGTTTGGCCACGAAAACGTCGAACAGCAGCTCGCTCGCGCCTTTGCCGGAGAGCGCATGCACCATGGCCTGCTGCTCGCCGGCCCGAAGGGCATCGGCAAGGCCACTCTTGCCTACCGTCTGGCACGGCACGCGCTGGCGCGCCCCTCGGAACGGCAATCAGGAACCCTGCAGGTTGCGGCGGAAAGTGCAGCCGCGCGGCAGGTCATCGCGCAATCACACCCTGGATTGCTGGTTCTGCGGCGCACCTATGATCCGAAATCGAAGCGGTTTGCGGCCTTCATTCCCGTCGATGAGGTGCGCCGGCTGAGAACATTTCTTGGTCACACGGCTGAGGAGAACGCCTGGCGCGTGGTGATCGTCGACAGCGCGGACGAGCTCAACCTGGCGGCCGCAAACGCGCTGCTGAAATCGCTCGAGGAGCCTCCGCCACGCGCGCTGTTCATTCTGATTTGCGCGGAGCCGAGCCGCTTGCTGGCCACGATCCGCTCCCGCTGCCTGCGGATCGCGCTGGAGCCGCTGGCAGACGCGCCCTTGCGCAAGGCCACCGTGCAGGCGCTCAGCGCCGCGGGAATGGAAGCACCGGAGGATGCGGCCTGGTCGCGGCTGTCTCCGGTCTCGCAGGGCAGCGTACGCCGCGCCCTGCAGCTCGTGGCCTCGGGTGGGGTGGAGATCTGGGAGAAGACCGAGGCCATGTTCGCCAGTCTCCCATCGCTCGACTGGCAGGCGGCGCACGCCCTGACGGACTCCATGTCCTCCCCAGCCCAGGATCAGCGCTTCGAGACCTTCTACAGCCTGTTTCTCGATCGCCTGGCCCACCTCATTCGCGTGCGTGCGAGCGGGCAGGGCGAGCGCAACGACGTTGTCCTCGCGCGGCGCCTGATCGCGGAGGGCGAACTGCCGGCGTGGGCGGCGGCGTGGCAGGCGATCGTGGAGGAGCGGGCGGATGCCCTTGAATTGAACCTCGACCGCAAGGCCCTGATTTTACGCGCCCTCGGCAGGCTGGAAACCCTGGCCCGCGCCTGAGGGCAGCCCATGGCGCGGCCCGCTGTTTCGTGATACGTGGAGCGCCGAACCGTCAGTGGTCCGGGACAATGACCTTCGACGCTACGCAGATCAACTCGCCGCTTGCTCGCCCTGGCCGCCTCGGCCGGGGCCGAATGTGCTGACGCACCTGTCCCTTCGCGTGTGGGCCTTGCCCCACATTCCCGACAACAGCCATCCGGCGAACGAGTGGAACCTGCCATCATGAGCGGGCAGCAGAAATTCTACATCACCACGGCCATCTCCTATCCCAACGGCCCTCCCCACATCGGCCACGCCTACGAGGCGATCGCCACCGATGCCATCGCGCGCTTCGAGCGCCTCGACGGCAAGGACGTGTTCTTCCTGACCGGCACGGACGAGCATGGCCTCAAGATGCGGCAGACGGCTGCCAGGGAGGGCTTGAGCCCGCGCGCGCTCGCGGACCGCAATTCCGCGCTGTTCCGCGCGATGGGGGCAGCGCTCAACATCTCCAACGACGATTTCATCCGCACCACCGAAGCGCGGCACTACCGCGCCTCCGAAGAGATCTGGCGGCGCATGGAAGCTGCGCACAACGGCGACATCTTCAAGAAGGCGTATGCAGGCTGGTACTCGGTGCGCGACGAGGCCTTCTATGCCGAGAGCGAGACCACGCTCGGCCCTGACGGCGTGCGCCTTGGCCCGCAGGGCTCGCCGGTGGAGTGGACGGAGGAGGAGACTTACTTCTTCCGTCTTTCCGCCTATCAGGACAAGCTGCTCGCGCACTACGAGAAGCACCCCGATTTCATCCTGCCGCCGGAACGGCGCAACGAGGTCGTCAGCTTCGTGAAGGGCGGGCTGGAAGACCTTTCCATCTCGCGCACCACCCTCGACTGGGGCATTCCTGTGCCCGGCGCGCCGCCACACGTCATGTACGTGTGGGTGGACGCGCTCACGAACTACATCACCGGCGCGGGGTTCCCCGATGAGTCGGCCGAGCGCTGGCGCTACTGGCCCGCCGATGTGCACGTGATCGGCAAGGATATCGTGCGCTTCCACGCGGTCTATTGGCCGGCCTTCCTGATGTCGGCCGGCATCGCGCTGCCGGAGCGCATCTTTGCGCACGGGTTCCTCTACAACCGCGGGGAGAAGATGTCGAAATCCGTGGGCAACGTGGTCGATCCGTTCGACCTCGTGAAAGCCTACGGTGCCGACCAGGTGCGCTATTTCTTCCTGCGCGAGGTCGCCTTCGGCCAGGACGGCAGCTACACGCAGGAAGCCATCGTCAACCGCATCAACGCGGACCTGGCGAATGACCTCGGCAATCTTGCACAGCGATCCCTGTCGATGATCGCCAGGAACTGCGACGGCAGGATTCCGGAGCCTGGTCCCTTCACGGCCGAGGATACGGCGATCCTGGCCGCCGCCGACGCGCTCTATTCCAAGGCGCGCGAAGTGATGAACCGGCAGGGCATCAAGCAGTATCTCGACGCCGTGTGGGCCGTCGTGGCGGACGCCAACCGCTACTTCGCCGGCGAGGAGCCGTGGGCGAAGCGCAAGACGGATCCGCAGCGCATGCAGACCGTTCTCTACGTGACGGCGGAGGTGGTCAGGCAGGTGGCGATCCTCGCGCAGCCCGCGACGCCGGCGGCGGCTGCCCGCCTGCTCGATGGCCTGGGGCAGGAAGCGGATGCCCGCTCGTTTGCGGCGCTGGGAGAACGCGGGCGCCTCCGGGCCGGGATCCCCATCCCGCCGCCCACCGGGGTGTTCCCGCGCCACATCGATCCGGCCGATCAGAAGCCCGAGGGAGACCCGGCCCCGGCGAAGAAACCCGGCAAGGGCGCCGGGAAACCCAGGCGCGACCAGGAACCGGCCTGATGCTGGTGGACCATCACTGCCATCTCGATTTCCCGGACTTCGCGGCGGACCTCGAGGGCGTGGTCGCGCGCGCCCGCTCGGCCGGGGTGGAGGTGATGGTCACCATCTCCACCCGCATCCGCCGGTTCTCCCAGCCGCTCAAGATCGCGGAAGCACACGACAACATCTTCTGCTCCGTCGGCACGCATCCCCATTACGCCCACGAGGAGCTCGACATCTCCGTCGACGAGATCGTCCGCCTGGCCGATCATCCCAAGGTGGTGGCCATCGGCGAGGCCGGGCTCGATTATTTCTACGACAACAGCCCGCGCGACGCGCAAATGGAAGGGTTCCGCCGCCACATCGCCGCTGCCCGCACAACCGGCCTGCCGCTGGTCGTTCATGCGCGCGATGCCGACGACGACGTCGCCGCAACGTTCGAGCAGGAAATGAAGGCAGGGGCGTTTACGGCCGTGCTGCATTGCTTCACCGGCGGGGCGGATCTCGCGCGGCGGGCGCTCGACCTCGGGCACTACATTTCCTTCTCCGGCATCCTGACCTTCAAGAAGTCGCAGGCGCTGCGCGACATCGCCCGCACCGTGCCCCTCGACCGCCTGCTGGTCGAGACCGACGCGCCGTATCTGGCGCCGGGAAAGTATAGGGGAAAGCGCAACGAGCCGGCCTACGTGGTGGAAACCGCCGCCGAGCTGGCGCGGCTGAAAGAGATTTCCCCCGCCGAACTTGCCGGCGCGACGACGGAGAACTTCTACCGCCTGTATGCCAAGGCGCTCCGCAAGAAGGCATCTGCAACACCATGAGCACCCGCTTCACGATCCTCGGCACCGGCTCGTCGGGTGGCGTTCCGCGGGTGGGTAACGTGTGGGGCAATTGCGATCCCGCGAACCCGAAGAACCGCCGGCGGCGCTGCGCCCTGCTCGTCGAGAAGTTCGGACCCAAGGGGAAAACCACGGTCCTTGTCGACACGCCGCCGGATATCCGCGAGCAGCTCCTGGAAGCCAGGGTCGATCACCTCGACGGCGTGCTGTTCACGCACGATCACGCCGATCACACGCACGGCATCGATGACCTGCGCGGCATTTTCTTCCTGACCAAGCGCCGGCTCGACGTATTCGCCGACCGCCGCACGCGCCAGACGCTCGAAGCCCGCTTCGACTACTGCTTCGCGCAGCCGCCCGGGTCCCTCTATCCGGCCATCCTCAAGGCTCACGACATCAATCCGGCCGAGCCGCTGCGCATTCACGGCGCCGGCGGGGCGATCGACATCTTCCCGGTCATGCAGGTGCACGGGGATGGCACCTCGCTCGGCTTCCGCTTCAGCTCTCTCGCCTATTCGCCTGACATCAGCGGAATTCCAGACGGCTCGCTGCCCGTCCTGCAGGGTATTGACGTGTGGATCGTGGATTCCCTGCGGCCGGCGGCGCATCCCAGCCATTTCAGCGTCGGCCAGGCGCTGGACTGGATCGAGCGCCTCAAGGTGAAGCGCGGCATCCTCACCCACATGACCGTGGAGCTCGACTATGATGCGCTACGCAGGCAGTTGCCCGCCCATGTCGAGCCCGCATACGACGGCATGACCATCGAATTGCCGTAGGCCGAGGGGCGTCAACGCACCTTGCCCGTTTTCAGGTCGAACAGCCGCCCGTTTTCCCGGCAGCCGGGCTCCGCAAGAGCAATGAAGGTCTCGACGTGGTCCTCGGGCCGCTTCAGCGTCTCCGGTTTCTCGCCAGGGAACGCCTTGCTGCGCATCGCCGTATGCGTCGGTCCGGGGTTGATCAGGTTCACCCGAACCGGCGTGTTTTCCATCTCCTGCGCATAAATGCGCGCGAGCGCTTCCAGCGCCGCCTTTGAGACCGCGTAAGGGCCCCAGTAGGCACGCGGGTTGGAGGCGACGCCCGAGGTGACGAAGATGGCCCGCCCGGCATCGGAGCGGCGCAGCAGGGGATCGAGGGTGCGGATCAGCCGCCAGTTGGCGGTGATGTTGACCTCCATCACCTCGTTCCAGGCCTCGGCAGTGATGTGTCCGAGCGGCGAGAGCGGGCCCAGTACGCCGGCGTTGCCCACGAGAATGTCGAGCTTGTTCCAGCGCTGATAGATCGTCGGGCCCAGGGCGTCGATCTTGTCGTGCTGTTTGAGATCGAGCGTCAGCAGCGTCGCGTTGCCGCCAAGACTGCGAATTTCATCGTCGACTTCCTCGAGGGCGCCGGCCGTGCGGCCGACGAGGATGAGATGGGCGCCTTCCTTGGCGTAGGCCAGTGCGACGGCGCGGCCGATGCCGCGCGTGGCCCCGGTCACGAGCGCCAGCCGCCCGGCGAGCCGCGGTGAGGTGGTTGTCATGGTGGACCGTTAAACCGCGACGACAAAGGAGTGGCAAGTGGCAAGCACGGCCTGCGAGCAGCCGCCTTTGTTCGAGCGCGGCGGCGTCGTCGCCCAGCTTGTCAACAAAGGTGCGGGGAACGTGGCCGCGCGGTTGGCCCGACGCCGCGCTTCAGCTATGCTGTTGGTGTAGGCCGCGAAATGGCCGTGGAGCGGGCCTTTGGCAACGGGTGCTCCCTGAAAAAAGGCGGTGGGAGCCAGCGCCTCTGCATCGCCGGCAACCTTGCGCGGGAAGACAATGCGGTCGGCCGTTACTGGCGCATTCTCCGACGATATTGCCATTGATTTGGGGACCGCGAACACGCTCGTCCATGTCGTCGGGCGCGGCGTCATCATCGACGAACCCTCGGTCGTTGCGGTGGCCGGCCGCGGCGCCGAGCGTCATGTGGTTGCCGTGGGCCTCAGGGCCAAGCAGCTTCACGGGCGCACACCCGAACCGCTCGAGCTGATACGCCCCATGCGCGACGGCGTCATAGCGGATTTCATCGCCGCGGAGGTGATGCTCACCCACTTCATCGGCCGCGCCAAGACGATGCTCGGCTTCCGCCGTCCGCGCATCCTCATCTGCGTGCCCGCCGGAGCCACGCCGGTGGAACGGCGGGCGGTCTATGAAACGGCGCTTTCGGCAGGCGCGCGGCGCGTCTTCCTGATCGAAGAGCCCGTTGCTGCCTCCCTCGGCGCCGGGCTTTCCATCAACGAGCCGACCGCCTTCATGGTGGCCGACATCGGCGGCGGCACTACCGACATTGCGGTGCTGGCGCGCGGCCGCGTAGCGCAGGCCCGCTCGGTTCGAATTGCCGGCAATGCCATGGACGAGGCGATCGTGCGCTACGTGCGCCGCCAGCACCGGCTGCTGATCAGCGAGCTCAACGCCGAGCGGATCAAGATCGAAGCCGGCTCCGCGGTGGTACGGGCCAATCGCGAGGACATCGAAATCCATATCCGAGGCCAGGATCTGCGCGACGGACATCCGAAGACGGCCGTGCTGAGGGCCGCTGATGTTGCCGAAGCGCTGTCGGGGCTGGTCGGAGAACTGGCGGAATTCATCCTGCGCGCCATCGAGGATCTTCCGGCCGAGATCGGCGCCGAGGTCGCCGCACGTGGCGTCGTTCTCACCGGCGGCGGCGCGCTGCTGGACGGATTGGACCAGGCCCTCGCGCAGCGCATCGGCGTGAAAGTCGTTGTCCCCGAGACGCCGATGCACTGCGTCATCAAGGGTACCGCCGTGGTGTTGGAATCGCTGAACGAGTGCCGGCATTTGCTGCTCGGGCCCTGAGCTCTCGCCGGCGCTGGCATCCGCGGCGGGCGGCTGGACAGTCTATGGGGCGGATGATAGATGGGGCAGGCAAGGGCCCCGCTGGGCCCTTTGCCGCTCATGGCGCGGGTGTATAGCTCAGTTGGTAGAGCAGCTGACTCTTAATCAGCGGGTCGAAGGTTCGAGTCCTTCTACACCCACCAATTTCGGTCGCATTTTTCTCGGCAGGTGACGTGGGCCCCCACAATGGCCCGGGCGCGCCAGCCGGCCGCCCGCCATCAACGGCCCTTCCGCAGTTCACCCACAGTTAGCGTCGAGACGTATGGCCGCTTGCAATCGCGGCCCGAGTTAAAGACAAAGTGCCATCGTCAGTGGCTCTCGGCCACGGCTCGGACCCCGCGCACCATGGCCAGAGCTTGGCGGACACATGCGGCCCTCTACCTGTGGGTCATGCTCGGGAGCGGCCTGGGCGGCGCCGCCCGCTATGGCGGCGCGCGCCTGTCCGCGGCCGTCTTCGGCACGGCGTTCCCGTGGGGCATCCTGATCATCAATGTGATCGGGTCGTTCGTGATCGGGTTCGTATTCACCTACACCGGCCCCGACGGGCGCCTGCTTGTCAGCTCGACGACGCGCCAGTTCGTGATGACCGGACTGTGCGGCGGCTTTACAACCTTTTCCTCGTTCAGCCTGGACACCCTCAATCTCATGCGGGACGGCCACGGCTTCGCCGCTGCGGCGAATATCGTGCTGTCGGTTGCGTGCTGCCTGCTGTCGGTGTGGTGCGGCCACGCCATTGCCGAGGCGTTGAGCAGGCCGAGCCGCGGTTGAGCCGCCGTGTCTCGCGGCGTGCTAATGGTCCATCGCGGCGGGACATCGACGGGTCCGCCGTGACCATGCGGACTGTGCAACCAGAGTGGGGCTGAGGCTTGGAAAGCTACCTGCTCGTCTTTCTCGGAAGCGCCCTTGGCGGCGCAGGTCGTTACCTGTGCTCGGGATTGGTCGCGCGCCGGGTCGGAGAAACGTTCCCGTGGGGCACGTTTTTCGTGAACGTCGTTGGCTCATTCGTGATCGGCGTAGTTTACGGGCTGACGAGCATCGGCGTGCCGCTGCGCGAGTTCGTGATGGTCGGGATCTGCGGCGGATACACCACCTTCTCTTCGTTCAGCCTTCAGACCCTGACGCTGATCCGCGAAGACGAGCTGCTCCGGGCCGGCGCCAACGTGGTGGGCTCCGTCGTGGCGTGTGTGGCCGCCGCGTGGCTCGGTGTCGTAGCCGCCGAAGCCTCCGGCCAAGCCGGCTCGCTCATCGCGAGCGCGCTGTCTGCCTGGATCGGCTACCTCGTCGCCGCAAGACTCGGTCAAGCAACCAAGGTGTCACCATGAACATGCCTCGCAACGCGCTGCTGCTGCGCATCTTCATCGGCGAGAACGACAAGTTCGAGAACCGGCCGCTCTACGAAGCAATCGTCCTGAAAGCCCGCGAGATGCATTTGGCGGGTGCCACCGTCCTGCGCGGACCAATCGGCTTCGGTCACTCCAGCCGCCTGCACACGACCAAGGTTCTCCGCCTGTCGGAGGACCTGCCGATGGTGATCGAAATCGTCGATGCGGAGGACAAGATCAATCCCTTCCTCGCCGTGCTCGACAAGATGGTGACGGGCGGCCTTGTCACACTCGAGAAGGTGCAGGTGGTGCAATATCGCGGCGTCCCTGCAAACGCGCGGTAGGTCACGCGCGAAGTCAAAGCGAAAGAGGGCGGCAGCGCCGCCCCCTCCGGACCCTGTCTTCAGCCCTTCTTCTTCGCCATCTCTTTCTTGCACGCCGCGCGGAATTTCTTGCGCTCCTTGCCGTGCAGACCCTTGGCGTCGGCCTGCTTGGAGCACTCGATGGATGCGGCGCTGCGCGGCTTGCTGGTCGCTGCCGCCACCGTCAGCGCGCTCCCGAGCGAGAGCGCGGCGGCAAGGGTGGCGATGGCAAGAACCTTCTGCATGGGGAACTCCATTGCATTGTTACAGCTCGTCAGAGACGAATCCGCGCCTGCCGGTGTGAACCCACGATGAACGGTTCTCGAGGCTGCCATGGCTGCCCGGCATGCTGGTGTTCCGGTTAACCCCTGTTCCAAAAGCAGTCGGATGAAACGAGGGAAGGGACGCCGGGCGCGCCACCGGATACAGTCGTGAACGCCACACGTCACGCGCGGGTACAGCGAGGAGTGACAGTCATGAGTTGGAGCGATGCCTTGAAAAGCTCCCTGGGCGACATCCTGGGACAGGCGGAAGCCACCGCGCTGCCCGCCCTCATGAACCGGTTGCTCGGTGCCGATGCACTCCAGAGCATGCTGGCCAAGCTGCAGGAGCAGGGGCTCGGCGAGCACGTGCAGTCCTGGCTTGACGAGAACCGGCAGAATATCCCGGTGAGCGCGGAGCAATTGCGCCAGGCGCTGGGCAACGAGCACGTGCAGCAGCTTGCGGCTTCTGCGGGCATTCCGGTCGACAAGGTGCTGGCCGTGATCGCGCAATATCTGCCGCAGGCTGCCGCCGGCGGCGCGGCTGCCGCGGCCGAAGCCGGCGACGATTCGACCTCGCGCTAGCTCGGGCGCCCGCCCGCGGTTCCTCGCATGCCGGCCCGACGCAAAGGCGACGACCGCGTGCGACGGTCATGAGCGCTAGCCGGCTTGGTGCCGGACGGGTCGGATTTGCTGGATAGGGTCGTGTCGCGGGAACCCTGGACGGTTCCGGACGTGGCGAGTTCGCAGCGCAATCCTTTCGTCTCGCAGCCGCTGACGCGACGGGCTCAGACCCCTGATCGTCGCACCGTCATCCCTTGGCTCTCGTTCGCATTGCGTTCGACCAACGGATGACTGTTTCACCGCCACCAACTGGCCTATCAATCGCCAACCAAACAACGAAGCAAATACGCCCTCGAAGCGGGTTCAATGCTGCTTGGGCACCGGAAACGCAGGATTTCAGGCATAGGAGGACAGGAATGGTAACCAAGGTTCCGCGGCTTTCGAAGGCAGTTTCGCGCCGCACGATTCTCAAGGGTACGCTCGGCGCCGGTGCGCTGAGCTTTGGTGGTTTCTCCGTCGCATGGGCCGAGGACAAGCCGGCGATTGGCACTTGGCCGGAAGGCTCCAAGGGCGACACGATCAACGTCGCCGCGGCCGTACCGCGCACCGGCACCTATGCAGTGCAGGGCGAAGACGAGCTCAAGGGGTGGCAGCTCGCCGTCGAGCATATGAATGCGAACCACCCGCTGATGAAGGCGATTGCGCCGAAGGTCGACAAGGGCGTGCTCGGAAAGAAGGTCAACCTGCTCAGCGCCGACAGCGGCGCCAAGCCGAACCAGGCCGTGCAGGCGATGCAGACCTTTATCAATCAGAACAAGGTCATCCTGATGACGGGCTCGACGTCATCGGCGGTCGCGGTTGCGCTCAACAAGTTCGCGCAGCGCGAAAAGATTCTCTATGTCACCGGAATTTCCGGCTCGAACGATACAACCGGCAAGGATTGCGTGCGCTACGGCTTCCGCCAGAACTTCTACGGCGAGACCGCGGCCAACGCCATCGGGCCTGTACTGGTGAAAGCGTTCGGCAAGAATCGCAAGGCGGCGTTCATGACGCCGGACTACACCTATGGTCACACCGTCACCAAGTCGGTGAACGAGTACCTGACCAAGAACGCCGGCTGGACACAGGTGACCGATCAGGTGTCGCCGCTTGGCACGCAAGACTTCAGTCAGTATCTCACCAACGTTGCGAACTCGGGTGCCGAGTTCATCATCAACGTGAACTGGGGCCGTGACGCGGTCCTGTCGGTGCAGCAGGCCAAGCAGTTCGGCCTGACGCCGAAGATGAAGATGGTGATCCCCTATCAGATCCCGTTCCTTGCGAAGGAAGCCGGGCCGGAACTGATGGAGGGCGTGTATGCCGCCACGGATTTTTGGTGGACACTTGAAGACAAGTATCCGTTGGCCAAGATGTTCGTCGAAGCCTTCGACAAGAAGTTCGGTTACAAGCCGGAGTGGGGCGCCCAGAACGCCTACGTCAGCTTCGCGCATTGGGCGCGCATGGTGACACAGGCCGGCAGCTTCTATCCGCCGGATGTCATCAAGCAGTACGAGAAGGGTGAGACGATTCCCTCCCTCGTCGGCGACGTGCACTACCGTCCCGAGGATCACCAGTGTGTCAGGCCGGTGGTCATCGTCCGCGGGAAGGCTCCCAAGGATATGAAGAACAAGGAGGACTTCTGGGAGGTTCTGGAAGTCGTTCCCGGTGCGCCGCTGATGCAGAAGCCGGATGCGTTCGGCTGCAAACTCGGCGACTACACCTGATCTCCGCACGAGACAGGCTCAATCCCGTGCGCGAGGTTTGCTGAGTGGTCAACTGGCCGAATTTTGTATCGCAGCTTTTCAACGGAGTGGTGCTCGGCGCCTTGCTGGCACTGATCTCCTCCGGGCTGACGATCATTTACGGCACGCTCGGCGTGCTCAACCTCGCGCACGGCGCCATGTTCATGCTCGGCGGCTACGCCGGGTGGCTCGCGTTCACCTACACGAACTCCTTCATCGTAGCGGTGATCGCGGGCTCGCTTTTCGTGATGATCGTCGGCTTTATCATGGAGCGGGGCATCATCCGCTACTTCTACGGCCGGCCGCCTGAAGATCAGCTCCTTGTCACGTTCGGGCTCGGAATTGTCTTCGTCGAAGCGGTGCGCTTCTTCTTCGGCAGCCTGTCGAAGATGGTGCCGCCCCCGCCGGGGCTCGGCGGCATCACTCCGATCGGCTTCATGTTCTATCCCACGTACCGGCTGGCGCTGCTGGGCATCATCGTGGTCGCGCTGCTCGTCCTGTATATCGTCCTCTACCGCACGCGCATCGGCATGGTGGTGCGGGCCGGCATCGAGGACTCCTCCATGGTCGATGCCCTGGGCATCGACGTCTACAAGGTCTTCACGCTGGTGTTCGGCATTGGCGCGATGGCGGCCGGCTTTGCCGGCATCGTCAATGCGCCTGTGGTGTCGATCGCGCCCGACGTCGGCGAGGCAATCCTGGTTCAGACCTTCACCGTCGTCGTCATCGGCGGTGTCGGATCCTTTCCCGGTGCCGTCCTCGGCGGCTTGATCGCAGGCGAAATCATCAGCATTACGTCGATGTTCAACCCGGGCTACGCCTACGTCATGTTGTTCGTAGCCATGACGCTGGTGCTGGTGTTGCGGCCGTATGGGCTGCTCGGCACCGCCGGCCGCGAATGATTGCAGTGTTTTAGATGCTCAAGAGAAGACGCTATATCATCGAGGCGCTGACTGCGGTTGGGCTGGTCGCCGTGCCCTATGTGCTGCCGCATCTCGGCTTCACGCCCACCACCATCAACCGCATTATGGTGTGGGGCCTGTTCGGCCTCGGCTTCGATATCCTGTTCGGCTTCACGGGACTGCTGTCGTTCGGCCAATCGGCTTTTTTCGGCACCGGCGGCATGGTGGCGGCATACCTGCTGACCCGAGTGAACTTCCCCAGCGTCATCCTGGCTGTCGTCATCGGAACCATCGCGGCCACGGTGATCGGCTTCCTTGTCGGGCTGATCGCCCTCAGGCGCACAGGCATCTATTTCGCGATGATCACGGTAGCGATCGCGGAGGTGTTCTACTTCGTCGAATTCAACCCTCTTTCGGATTTCACCGGTGGTGAAAACGGCCTGCCCGGTGTGCCGGCACCCAGGCTCAACCTCGGCCTCACGACCATCAGCTTCAACAGCGACTGGTCGATGTATGGCTTCCTCGCGTTCTGGTATTTCATCGGGCTCGTGCTTGCCCTGCGCATCGTGCGCTCGCCCGTCGGCGCCATTTTCAGCGCCATCCGCGAAAATCCGCTGCGCGCCGCAGCCGTCGGCCACAACATTCATGCCTACAAGCTGACGGCGTTCGTCGTCGCAGCCGCCTATGCGGGGTTTGCGGGCGGATTGCTCGGGCTGATGCAAGGCTTCATGCCGCCCGACGCTTTCATGTTCGACACTTCCGGCCAGCTCGTCATGCAGACCGCGATCGGCGGCGCCGGCACCCTGTTTGGCCCGCTGATCGGGGCCACGGTGTGGCTGTACCTCAGCGATTTCTTCCAGACGACGCTCCACCTCGGCGCGACCTGGAAACTCGTGCTCGGCGTCGTGTTCGTGTTGCTGGTGTGCTTCCTGCGTCGCGGCATCATGGGTGCGCTGATCGACTTCGTCCGGTTGTTTACGCGGCGCCGGCGCCACGACCCGCCGGAGGAAGCGCGAGACCCCGTCGAGGCGGCGCCCTTGGCCACCGTCGGCCCCTCGCGGCGGCGCACCGAGACGGCCTTCTCCGGCCCGGCCCTGGAGGCACGCGGCCTCACCAAGTCGTTCGGCGGCCTGCTCGCCAACAAAGACATCAACTTCTCCGTCGAGCAGGGCGAACTGAGGGGCATCATCGGCCCCAACGGCGCCGGCAAGAGCACATTCTTCAAGATGCTGACCTGCGAGATGCGGCCGACATCAGGAAGGATCTTCTTCCACGGTCGTGACATCACCGGCAGGAAGGTTGCCTCCGTGTGCCAGATGGGCCTGACCAAGAGCTATCAGGTCAACCAGCTCTTCAACCAGCTCACGGTGCGCGAGAACCTGGTGATCGCGGCGCTGGCAGAGCGCCGGGGTACGTTTGCCCTCGACCTTTTCCGCAACATCGAGCGCGTGCCTGGGCTCGAGGCGCAGGTCGATGCCACGCTGTCGATGGTCGGCCTGACCCGCCGCGCGGACCTGCCTGTCGCGGAGCTGGCCTACGGCGAGAAGCGGCGCCTTGAGATCGGCCTGGCGCTGGCCACCTCGCCCTCTCTGCTGCTGCTCGACGAGCCGCTCGCGGGCATGAGCCCGCACGAGCGCGCCGATACGGTTCAGCTTCTGAAAAACATCCGCCGCGGCCGCACCCTGGTCGTGGTGGAGCACGACATGGACGCGGTGTTCGAGCTCGCCGAGCGCATCACCGTTCTGCACGAGGGCAGCCTGCTTGCCGAGGGAACGCCGGGCGAGATCCAGCGCAACAGCATGGTGCAGGAAGCTTATCTTGGGGGTGTGGCTGCGGCATGAGCGCCCTCCTCGAAGTCGAAAAGGTCAACAGCTACTACGGCGACAGTCACATCCTGTTCGACGTGTCGCTGCGCGTGGAAAGGAACGAGGTGGTGGCGCTGCTGGGCCGCAACGGGGCCGGCAAGAGCACCACCCTCAAAAGCCTGATGGGGCTGGTGCGCCCGCGTTCGGGCCGCATCGTGCTGGATGGCAAACAGATCCAGACGCTGCGCCCGCACTCCATCGCCGGCCTCGGCTTGCAACTCGTCCCCGAGGAGCGCCGCATCTTCGGCAGCCTGAGCGTGGAGGAGAACCTCGTCCTCGCCGGCCTCTCGGCGAAATCGCGCTGGCCGGTCGACCGGGTGTGGGAAACCTTTCCGCGCCTGAAGGAGCGGCGGCGCAGCCGCGGCACCGACCTCTCCGGCGGCGAGCAGCAGATGCTGGCGATCGCCCGGGCCCTGGTGCGGGAGCCGAAGATCCTGCTGCTCGACGAGCCGTTCGAAGGCCTGGCCCCGATCATCGTGCGCGATCTGCTCGCCACCTGCCGTGCCCTGGCCGACGCCGGTCAGACCATCGTGGTGGTCGAGCAGAACATCATGGCGGCCATGAGCCTCGCCGACCGGGTGTACATCATCAACAACGGCCACATCGTCGAGGCGATGACGACCGACGCTGTCCGCGCCCAGCCCGAGGTGCTGCACCGGCATCTGGGCGTCTGATCCGGCCCAGGCAGCTTCGCCCGTTGGCTCATGCAACTCGTGCCCCGACGCCGCCTCTGCGCTGTCCGTGCCGGCTTAATGATTACCTAAGACGCCGGTGGAGCTTTGCGCGCGATCTTCATACAATTGAAATCAACGTGGAGGGGACACCATGTTGCGTGCGTTTCTGAACTCGCAGGATTTCATCGAGGCCGCCAGCACCATCGCCGTATTTGCGGTGGTGACGATTGCGTTCTACCTGGCGCACGCCCGGCGCGAGCGGCAAACGGCGCAGCGCCGCTGGCAGGACGACCTGCGCGCCTGGGGCGCCTGACCGCAAGCCAGCCAGCGGATTAGTGCCCGGCCGCGGCGTCCTTCCTCAGGTAGCGTCCGGCCACCCAGCCCTGCTTGCCCTGGTATTCGACGCGGCACCAGAGCGTGCGCGCCTCGCGCCGCGCTTTCTGATCCATGCGCATCCACAACTCGAGCGGCGGCTGATTGCGGCGGCAGCCGAGGTTCTTCAGGCCCCGCGCTTTCGGCGGGATGCGCGCGAGGCTCTTGCTGTCGGCGGAGGGCACATCGCGCAGGTTGAGCGCGTCATCTGAGGCGACGCCCGTCACCGCCCAGTAGTCGGGATGGTCTTGGGCGCCGGCGCCGGTCCAGGAGCCTGAGAGCACGCCAAGCGCGATCAGGATGCGGGCTGCAGCGCGCTGCATGGTACCGGTT
>DASZQG010000017.1:0-2778 GCA_035550075.1 Hyphomicrobiaceae bacterium
CCCGATCGCGGCTCAGCCGCGCGCTTGGCGGATGCCGAGAAGGAATAAGCCTGGTGCGGGCGGCCGGACTTGAACCGGCACAGGCCTTGCGGCCCAACGGATTTTAAGTCCGGTGCGTCTACCAATTTCGCCACGCCCGCATGTTGAAACGTGCGCCCAGTGAGACCGTCCGAACAGTGAACTTGACCACGAGTTGGACCATGTCGGCTCTGAGCATCTAGATAGGCGGCGATTGGCGAAGCGCGGCCTCGGCAAAGCGGCGTTCTATCCCTACCCCTCGGGCGGCAAGGGCTACCGCAACCCGTCGTGATTGATCGGGCCGAATAACGCTCCCCTGATGGGGCCCTGCTAAGATGCGCAGATCGGATGGCCACCGCCGCGCCAAAGAGTCCGGCAGAGCTTCAAGCACATTCGCGAATACCGGACCGCCGCCGTCACGGATGAGCCAGTATTCTTGAACCCCGTCGAGGATGGTATCGTCAGCCAAAGGTAACATGCGCACATGCCAAACCCAAATTGGTTAATGAGTTATTAATAATCGTACTCTGTCACAGTCTATGGCTGTCGATTCGATACCCTGGGTAGGGGCGCGAGGGACGGGATGAGGAGCGTGACCTGAGCCTGCCGCCCACTAGCCGCCGCGCTGGCAGAGAGGATCGGCTCTTGCGGCGATCCGCTTCAGAAGCGTCATGGCATCGAATCGGGCGCGTGTGGCACGATTGGTGGATGTCGGAAACCCGAACGGCCCGAAGAAAGACCTCCCGCTTCAACGTTATGACGGACGAAGCCTTGGTGCGTCATTGCGCTGACCTTCATGCGCGCGACGGCCTCGAAGCGCTATCGTTTTCCGCGCTAAAACGGGAAGGCGTGTACTTCCAGCTTTATAGCAGAGGAATCACTCAAAACGAGCTTCTAAGTCGGTTGGGTCTTCAGGAAGCGTTCGTCGCCTTCAACACCAGCCGGCCGCTGATACGCAAAGGCGTCGAGCGCCAGCGCTGGCGTGGGAGCACATCGTCGCGAGTGCGCAATCCGTAAAGGAGCAGATGGGCTTTCTTCCGCCCGCAGCATGGTTTCAAAAGAGCGGGCACTCGTCACTCGTTACTGGAGTCTATTCCGGAGATCATACCTGGGAAGATTTGCGCGTAGCGGTCGGGGATTTCACCGACAGCATTTTTGTCGAGTCGCGAAACGGGATGCGTTGGCGGAGCCACGCCGAGGCGAGCCTGTCTAATTTTCTGTATGCGCGCGGCATCGGACATCGACGCGGCGAGCGCTATCCTGAAGCTTATGCCGAACAATCGGGCCGCGCTTACGGCATCTACGATCTGCACGTCGCCACCACCAGTGGATGGCTTGATGTCGAGGTCTGGGGCGACAGGCCAAACGGACACGATGAGGAGTCCTACGCGCAGAAGCGGCGAGCCAAGGAAGCGTTTAATGCAGGCAACGCGGCCTTCCTCGGCATCGCCCATCAAGATTGCTACAGCGACGAGCGCCTGGCGGCGGTGTTGGTGCCGTACATTGGTTCAATCGCCCCATTTGTTTTCGATAAACCGACGGATCGCGTCATTCAAAGCGCGCACTGGTCGAATACCGACGAGTTGCTCGACTTCTGCCGCAAGCTAGCAGCGCAGATGCCGGATGGCAGATTCCCAACTGAGGGATGGCTGCGCAAACGGGGAAAATGGAGCGACCGTGAAGGCCCCGTTTATAACACCGCGAGCGTCTATGTTAAGACTTGGCTAGGCGGCGTCAGAAATGTACGCAAGTTGCTCGGCCAAGAACACCTCAGCACCACATTGTGGGACCGCGCAGCCGCGCTGGACGCATGGCAGCAGTTTTGGCAAATGCATGGTCTTACGCCCTCTCAGTACCGCGCGGCGGCCCGTGACGAGACGAAGACAATCGACCCAGCCGCATTGAAGGAAGCCGGACGGCTCACTCACGCGATTGTAAAATATGCGGGCGGTGCAGAAGCGGCCAACGCAGAGCTTGGCATCGTGATTGACCCCGCTTACCGCTGGCCGCGTGATCGGATCGTGGAAGAGCTGCGCCAGGCTGTCGAAAGATGGGGGGCGTCGCCCCATCAGGTCGTCTACGAGCATCGTACAGGAAAGACGGTGGTCGATCTTGAGGAGTTCCGCCGCCTGGGCCGACTGATTGACGCGGCAAGCCGCAGCGGCGGGCTGGCAGGTTTCTACGCGGAAGTCGGGTATACGCCGTCGATGCGTCCTCGACGCAGCAGGCGACGATCAGGCGAGTGAAGTCGCGACGCCTATCAAGGCTCAGGATAAGAATGGCCTACAATGCGGGATCATGTCTGCGCCTGTCCGTCGAACGGCAGCATGAAGCCATCAAAGAAAGCCGCCAATTCGGCATGAGCGTCGAGCGGCAGAACGTGAGCCACATATTGATCGGGCCGCACAACCACGATGCAGCCCTCTTGCCGGTCGATGCCGCGCATAGCGAATATGTCTTGCCCGCCCTTCAGGTCGGTACAGAACATCTTTTCGTAGTCGATAAGCCCAAACCGGCCTTTCCTGGGAAGCAGGAAGGCGGGCATTGCGTCAATCGCCAGCGCGCGGTGGCCCTCTTGAAAGACCGCCCGGACGTCGAACACGGAATCGATATCCGCGCCCGCGGGCGTGAATTTGCCGACTGGCGAATGCGGGGAGGTAGCGAGGAAATCGCACAAGGCTCGCACCTTTGCACCGGCTGCGCCGCGATCTCCGGCGCCGGCGAACAGGAACAGGCGCCAGCGCCCGTCCGCCTTCAGGC
>DASZQG010000018.1:0-40615 GCA_035550075.1 Hyphomicrobiaceae bacterium
CCCGGTGTCACCTATTCCATGTATCGGCTGTCGATCATCCTGGTCGCGCTGGCCGTAGCGGTGGCGCTCTATCTGGTCGTGATGCACACGCGCATTGGCATGCTCGTGCGCGCAGGCGCTTCCAACCGCGAAATGGTCGGCGCGCTGGGCGTCAACATCAAGCTGCTCTACACGCTCGTGTTCGGGGCGGGCGCCGCGCTGGCCGGCCTTGCCGGGCTGATGCAGGCGGCGATCCTGACGGCGCAGATCGGCATGGGGGAGAACATCCTGATCCTGGCGTTCGTGGTGATCATCATCGGCGGCATTGGCTCGATCCGGGGGGCGTTTCTCGCGGCGATCTTCGTCGGCGTGTTCGACACCATCGGCCGCGCGTTTCTGCCCGGGGTGCTGAAGGCCACGCTGAGCCCCGCCGCAGCCGCGACGCTGGCCCCCGCGCTGTCATCGATGCTGATCTACCTGCTGATGGCTGTGGTGCTGATCGTACGGCCGGAAGGCCTGTTCCCGGCGGCGACCCGATGAGCGCCACCCCCTACACCGTGCGCAACGTGTCCGTGGCCGCCGTCGTCGCAGTGCTCGTGCTGCTGCCGGTCTATGCGCACCTTGTCGGCGACCTGTTCCTGCAGTCGCTGTTCACACGCATCGTCATACTGGCGATGGCGGCCGTCAGCCTCAACCTGATCATGGGGTTCGGCGGCATGGTCAGCTTCGGGCATGCGGCCTACATCGGCATCGGCGGCTACGTGGTGGGCATTCTGGCCTACGAGGGCGTGACGTCGGGCTTTGTGCAATGGCCGCTGGCGCTGGCCGTCTCGGCGCTGTTCGCGCTGGTGATCGGCGCACTGTGCCTGCGCACGCGCGGCGTCTATTTCATCATGATCACGCTGGCGTTCGCGCAGATGATCTACTACGTGGCCGTGGCCCTGGACCGCTATGGCGGCGACGACGGGCTGACCATCTACAATCGCAGCCGGTTCGCGGGGCCGGTCAACCTCTCCGACAAGACGTTCTTCTACTATCTGTGCCTGATGTTGCTGCTCGCCGTCGTGTACCTGGTGCGGCGCATCGTCAACTCGCGCTTCGGCCTGGTGATCCAGGGCGCACGCTCCAACGACCGGCGCATGAACGCCATCGGCTTTCCCACCTTCCGCTATCGGCTGGTGTGCTTCGTCATCGCCGGCATGATCTGCGGGCTGTCCGGGGTGCTGCTGGCCAACCACACCGATTTCATCAGTCCGGCGATGATGCACTGGACGCGCTCGGGCGACCTGATCGTCATGGCCGTGCTGGGCGGCATGGGCACCGTGTTCGGCCCGGTGATCGGCGCAGTGGCGCTGCTGGTGCTGGAGGAGGCGCTGCCCTGGCTGCTCGGCGTCGTTGCTCATGGACTGACGGGCAAGGATATCGTGCAGGCCGGCGAGTACTGGCAACTCGTCCTCGGGCCGATGCTGCTGCTGATCGTGCTGTTCGCGCGCGGCGGCATCGAGGGTATTCTCGCGAGCATGCGCCGTGCCTGAGCCGTTGCTGCTGATCGAAGGGCTGACGAAGCATTTTGGCGGCATCATCGCCTCCGACAACATCTCCCTGGATGTGCTGTCGGGCGAGCTGCACGCCGTGATCGGGCCGAATGGCGCCGGCAAGACCACCCTGATCGGCCAACTCACCGGCGAGATCGCCCCCAACGCCGGACGCATCCGCTTTTCGGGGAGCGACATCACCCCCCTGCCGGTCTACCGGCGCAGCGCGCTGGGGCTGGCGCGCTCGTTCCAGATCACCTCGCTGTTTCTCGATTTCACCGCGCTCGACAACGTCGCGCTTGCCGTGCAGGCGCACAGCGGCCACTCGTTCCGCTTCTGGCGCGATGCGCGAAGCGAGGTGGAGCTGCGCGAGCCGGCGCGGGCGGCGCTGGCGCGGGTGGGCCTGGCGGATCGCGCCGATGCCATCGTGAGGCGCATGAGCCACGGCGAGCACCGCCAGCTCGAGATCGCCATGGCGCTGGCGACGCGGCCGCGTCTGCTGCTGCTCGATGAGCCGATGGCTGGCATGGGGCCTGAGGAGTCGGCGCGCATGGTCGGCACGCTGCGCGAGCTGAAGCAGGAGCTGAGCATTCTGCTGATCGAGCACGACATGGAGGCGGTGTTCGCGCTCGCCGACCGCATCAGCGTGCTGGTCTACGGCCGCGTGATCGCCACCGGCTCGCCGGAAGAGATCCGCAGTAACCCCGAGGTGCGCCAGGCCTACCTTGGCGATGACGAGGTGCCGGGCGATGGGTGAGGCGCCACTGCTCGAGGTAACCGGCATCGAGACCAGCTATGGCCTGAGCCAGGTGTTGTTCGGCGTTTCGCTGGCCGTCGCCGCCGGTGAGATGGTGACGCTGATGGGCCGCAACGGCATGGGCAAGACCACCACCGTGCGATCGATCATGGGCCTGACGCCGGCGATGTCGGGATCGATCCGGTTCGGTGGCGAGGATATCGGCAGCCTGCCGCCCTATCGCATCGCCCAGGTCGGCATCGGCCTGGTGCCCGAGGGACGCCAGGTGTTTCCCAACCTCAGCACGCGCGAGAACCTGATTGCCACGGCCGCCAATCGGCGAAAGGTGAGCGGGCCGTGGACGCTGGAGAAGGTGTGCGAGCTCTTTCCGCGGCTGGCGGAGCGCCTGGGCAGCATGGCCAGCCAGCTCTCGGGCGGCGAGCAGCAGATGCTGGCAATCGGGCGCGCGCTGATGACCAACCCGCGGCTGCTGATCCTCGACGAGGCGACCGAAGGACTGGCGCCGCTGATCCGCGCCGAGATCTGGCGCTGCCTCACCCGCCTGAAGGCCGAGGGGCAGGCGCTGCTGGTGATCGACAAGAACGTCGAGGCGCTGACGCAGCTTGCCGACCGCGCGGTCATCCTGGTGAAGGGCGAGGTGGTGTTCGACGGGCGCCCGGCCGAGCTCAAGGCCCAGCCCGAGCTGATGCACCGGCACCTCGGTGTCTGAAACGCGGGCCGCTAGGCGCCGGGCGCCTGCGGGTTGGCGGCGCCGCGCGTTCTCGATTTGCTGTGCAGCGTGATCCACCGGCGGCAGGCGACGAGCTTCTGGTTGCACTTGATGACGAGACCTGACGCGGTCGTCTGCGGCGCGGGTGCCGCCTTCTTGCCCTTGGGTCGCGCCTGCACCACAGCCTTGGGACGCGGCGCCGCGCGGGGCGAAGGCCGCGCCTCGACCGGACGCACGTGCGGGGCCGGCGCGGGCAACGCCGAAAGCTCGCTCTCGTTGGAGATGTCGCGCGCGGTCCGCAGGATCAGATCGAAGGCGCTCATGCCGGCCATGAACGGGTTGGCTTTGACCACCGTCGGCCCGAGGATGTCGGCGAGCGGCGTTTCGGGTGTCGCCTGCAGCACGCGCGCCGCGGCGGTCGGGCCCAGCAGGAAGGCGAGGCGCAGGTGGCCGAATGTCGGGTTGAGGCCCTGATCGGACAGGAAGTCGGCGTTGTCGCGCGAGAACACCTCCGCCGCGCGCCGCGCGAAATAGCGGTTGGTGCGCAGGTCGAGAATTTCCTCATCGCTCATCGCCGCCACATCGGCGGAGAAATGGCGCCGCAGGACGTCGATGAAAGTTGTCTTGATGAACTGATAGGGACCGACCGCGGTGGACCGTGGATTGGCCGCGTCGTCGCGACCGTTCGACTCCGCCCGCATCAGGCGATCCAGGAAGGTGCGGAAGGCGGTGCTGGAGGAGCCTTGCGTGACTTCCTCCACCGCCGGCGTGTTGGCCAGGATGCTGGAGACGTCGGTGGCACCGGCACCACCTGATGCGGCAAGCATGAAGGCGACGGGCGTGAGTCGGCGAACGAGGACACAGGCTACGCGCTGCAACAAAGAGGACCCCGGTTTGATGTTGTGTGCGGCGGCCCGGATCTCTCTCGATCGCGCGGGACCGGCTCGTGTTGAAAGCTAGGTGCACGAAGATCGCGCCAAGGTCAATTGCGCGCGACGACATTGGCGACAATGCGGCGTGTGCTAGGTTGCCACTCCCGCACCGCATGAACAGACATTCAGCCTCGATGATGTTCGCAACGATCAACGGCCGCCGGATCGAATATCGGATGATTCCCGGCGACGCCACCGCACAGCCAACGCTCGTGTTCCTGCACGAAGGCCTGGGCTGCGTAGCATTGTGGCGCGACTTTCCCGATAAGGTTGCCGCCGCGCTCGGAGCGCGAGCGCTGGTGTATTCGCGCTTCGGCTACGGTCAGTCGGATGGACTGCGTGCGCCTCGCACGCCACGCTTCATGCACGAGGAGGCGCTCGACGTGCTGCCGATGCTGCTGGATCAGCTTGGCGTTGAGCGGCCGATGCTGATTGGCCATTCGGACGGCGCCTCGATCGCGTTGATCCACGCGGCGGCCTCGGGGCGCGCCGTGCACAGCCTGGTGCTGATGGCGCCGCACGTGTTCATCGAGCCGTTCAATCTCGACAGCATCGCCCGCATCCGCAGATCATACATGACGACCGACCTGCGCCAGCGGCTGGCCAAATATCACGCCCGCGTCGACGATGCATTCCTCGGCTGGGCCGATGCATGGCTGCTGCCGGAGTTCCGGGCCTGGTCGATCGAGAACCTGCTGGGCAACGTGACCCAGCCGGCGCTGCTCATTCAGGGCACGAACGACGAATACGGAACACTGGAGCAGCTCGACCGCATCGAGGCCGCCGTGAAGGGCCCCGTATCGAGGCTGGTGCTGGAGAAGTGCGGACATTCGCCCCATCGCGACCAGGAGGAGGCGGTGTTCGAGGCGATCGTGGCGTTTGCGCAAACGGTGGGCTGAGCGTGGCGTCCGTCATCCCGGCCGAGCACGACGTGCGAGAGCCGGGACCCAGTGGGCTCGCGTGCACCCTCGGCCCCGGGTCCCGGACATGGTGCTTCGCGCCATTCCGGGATGACAGGAGGCCTCAATACAGCCCGTCGCGGTAAGCCTTCTGCAGCCGTTCCTCGGACGCGGCCTTGTCCATGCCGCCGATCTGGTCGGCAATGGCCTCGCCGAGGCTCGCCAAGCCTTCCGTGGAGGGCCACTTGTCAGTGTGCCAGAGCTGGGAACGGATCAGCGCCTTGCCGCACTGGTAGTAGACGCTTTTAGCCGTGATCTCGACCACCGCGCGCGCCGGCTTGCCGCGCACGGCGTGCTGCTGGAGCAGATCGGGATCGGTGAGCAGGCGCGCGGTGCCATTTACGCGCAGGGTCTCGGTGCGCTGGGGCACGAGGAATAGGAGCGCAATGCGCGGGTTGGCGATCAGGTTCTGGAAGCTGTCGAGCCGGTTGTTGCCGGGGCGGTCGGGCAGGTGCAGGCGATGCTCGTCGAGGACCTTGACGAAGCCCGGCGCGTCGCCGCGCGGGGAGCCATCGGGCCAGCCGTCGGCGTCGCAGGTGGAAATTACGACGAACGGCGCACGGGAGATGTAGTTGCGGGCATGCTTGTCGATGTGGTCGAGCTCCTTGCGCACGGCGATCTCGCTCGGCTGCGCATAGCGGGTGCGTAGATCGCTCAAGGTGCAGATTTCGGACATGTGTTCGACCCCTCGATTCCCGTTACGCGGTTTGTAGCACGGCCGAGACGGCGCGCTTCCATCCCGCGTACTTGCGCTCGCGCTCGGCGGCCGGCAGGGCGGGGGAAAAACCGCGGTCGAGCTTCCACAGCCTGCCGAAGCCGGCGGCGTCCGGCCAGGCGCCTGCCTTGTGACCCGCGAGCCACGCGGCGCCCAGGGCGGTCGTTTCGCCGATGGTCGGCCGCTCGACAGGGGCGTCGAGGATGTCGGCAAGACACTGCATGGTCCAGTCGCTCGCCACCATGCCGCCGTCGACGCGCAGGACGGGGCGCGCCTCGCCAGTCCAGTCGCCGCGCATGGCCTCGAGCAGGTCGCGGGTCTGGTAGCAGACCGATTCGAGTGCCGCGCGCGCCACCTCGTTCGGACCGGTGGCGCGGGTGAGCCCGAGCAGCGCGCCGCGCACGTCCGGCTGCCAGTAGGGCGCGCCGAGGCCGACGAACGCGGGCACCAGATAGACATCCTGACCCGGGTCGGCACGGGCGGCGAGCGCGCCGCTCTCCGGCGCGGAGGCGATGATCTTCAGGCCATCCCGCAGCCACTGCACGGCGGCGCCGGCGATGAAGATCGCACCTTCCAAGGCGTAGGTGCGGCGGCCGTCGAGCTGATAGGCGACCGTGCTGAGCAGGCGGTTGCGCGAAGTGACGGGCTGCGCCCCGGTGTTGAGCAGCGCGAAGCAGCCAGTGCCGTAGGTGGCCTTGACCATACCGGGTGCGAAGCAGGCCTGGCCGATGGTGGCCGCCTGCTGGTCGCCGGCGATGCCGAGGATGCGCACCGGGGCGCCTAGGATGGATGGCTCCGTGGTGCCGAAGTCGGCATTGCTGTCGCGCACCTGCGGCAACAGCGAGCGCGGGATGTTGAAGAGCCGGAGCAGGTCATCGTCGAAGTCGCCCTTGCGGATGTCGTAGAGCAGGGTGCGCGAGGCGTTGGTGGCGTCGGTGGCGTGCACCCGGCCGCCGGTGAGGCGCCAGAGCAAAAAACTGTCGACGGTGCCGAAGGCGAGGTGACCGGCCTCGGCCAGGGCGCGCGCCCCCTCGACGTGCTCGAGCAGCCAGGCGATCTTGGTCGCCGAAAAGTAGGGGTCGAGCAGCAACCCGGTCCTGGCCGTGACCATCGGCTCGTGGCCGGCCTCCTTGAGGGTACGGCACATGTCGGCGGTGCGCCGGTCTTGCCAGACGATGGCGTTGTGGATGGGCTTGGCCGTGCGGCGGTCCCAGATCAGGCAGGTTTCGCGCTGGTTGGTGATGCCGATGGCGGCCAGGCTGCCGGCCTCCAGGCGGGCGCCGGCCAGGGCCTGCCGCGCCGTCTCCACCGTGGTGCGCCAGATGTCTTCCGGGTCGTGCTCGACCCAGCCGGAGGCCGGGTAGTGCTGGGCGAATTCGCGCTGGCCCTGGCCAAGGATCCGCAGATCGGCCGCAAACACGATGGCCCGGCTTGAGGTGGTGCCTTGATCCAGCGCCAGAACCGCCCCTGCTTCCTGCATGCCCGCCTCCCCTTGTCCGGCCGCAGCGGCCCGGCGCGTTTCCGCATAAGCCTAGTGCGCCGGCGGGGTTTGCCGCAATACGCTGTCCCGGCCCGGAAGCCGCTTCCAAGCGCAGGCCGGGTTGCGCTACGCTCGGGTACGGGGCACGGCGTGACGCGCAACTGTCATGACGGGAAGCTAAGACTGCGCCGGCCAATGTATCGCAGGACCGCCTGCGACGGTGGAGGAGATAGATGAGAAAGCTGATACGACTGGGCTGGCTCACGGCCGGCGCGTTGGGTCTTGCGTCGGGTCATGCCGCCGCGCAGACGGAAATCCAGTGGTGGCACGCGATGACGGGGGCCAACAATCAGGTCATCGTCAAGCTCGCCAACGACTTCAACGCCAGCCAGAAGGACTACAAGGTCATCCCGACCTACAAGGGCGGCTACGCCGAGACGATGAACGCCGGCATCGCCGCCTTCCGCGCCGGCAACGCCCCGCACATCATGCAGGTGTTCGAGGTCGGCACCGCCACCATGATGGCCGCCACCGGCGCGGTGAAGCCGGTCTATCAGCTCATGAAGGAGGCGGGCGAGCCGTTCGACCCCAACAACTACCTGCCCACCATCACCGGCTACTACTCGACCACCAAGGGCGACATGCTGTCGTTCCCGTTCAACTCGTCGAGCGCGGTGATGTGGTACAACAAGGATGCGTTCCGGAAGGCGGGACTCGATCCCAACAAGCCGCCCAAGACGTGGCCGGAGGTGTTTGAGGACGCCAAGAAGCTGAAGGCGGCTGGCCATCCCAACTGCGGTTTCAGCAACGCCTGGGTGACGTGGCTCAACCTCGAGCAGCTCTCGGCCTGGCACAACCTGCCGCTGGCCACCAAGGCCAACGGCATGGACGGCTGGGACACGGTGCTGGAATTCAACAGCCCTCTGGTCGTGAAGCATCTGCAGAACCTGGTCGAGCTGCAGAAGGACAAGACCTACGACTACTCGGGCCGCACCAATACCGGTGAAGGGCGCTTCACCTCCGGCGAATGCGCGATCTTCCTCACCTCGTCGGCGTTCTTCGGTAACGTGCGCGCCAACGCCAAGTTCGACTTCGGCAACGCGCCCATGCCCTACTACCCGGATGTGCAGGGCGCGCCGCAGAACTCCATCATCGGCGGCGCCTCGCTGTGGGTGATGGGCGGCAAGAGCGCGCAGGAATACAAGGGCGTCGCCAAGTTCTTCGCCTTCCTGTCGGACACCGACCGGCAGGTGGAGCTGCACAAGGCGTCGGGCTACCTGCCGATCACCAAGGCGGCCTACGCGAAGACCAAGGCCTCCGGCTACTACAAGGAGTTTCCCTACCTGGAGACGCCACTGCTCGAGCTGACCAACAAGCCGCCGACCGAGAACTCGCGCGGACTGCGGCTCGGCAACATGGTGCAGCTGCGCGATGTCTGGTCGGAGGAGATCGAGGCCGCGCTGGCGGGCAAGAAATCCGCCAAGCAGGCGCTGGATGACGCGGTCGCCCGCGGCAACGCCATGCTGCGGCAGTTCGAGCGCACCGTAGCGCGCTAAGTCGATCGCCGGCGGGACCACCCCCGAAAAAGGGGAAGGTCTCGCCGGCATTCTGCATCGGATCGGTGACCGGCCATGACTTGCCCGCCGCGGATGACGCCGATGCTGGCTGCCGGCAGCCTGGACGATCGCCCGGGGGTTCCAGGTGCGGGCAAATCCGGGACGCCGGAGCCGATCCGGTGTCATCTGCGGCGCGACGGCGCCGACCTGATGTGCAGGCGGCCGTCGGACGCACGGGGGTGAGCCATGGAGCGGCGGGCGATCTTCGGCGGGCGCGTGCTGCCCTATCTCCTGCTGGCGCCGCAGCTCGTCATCACGTTCGTGTTCTTCTATTGGCCGGCTGTGCAGGCGGTGTGGCAGTCGTTCCTGCTGCAGGATGCGTTCGGCCTGCGCACCGACTTCGTCTGGTTCGAAAACTACCGCGACCTGCTGAGTCACGGCGGCTACTACCGGGCGATGTGGACGACGCTGATCTTCTCGGTGGCGGTAGCGGCCGCGTCGCTGTCGATTGCCCTGCTGCTGGCGGTGCAGGCGGACAAGCACATCAAGGGCGCGGGTCTCTATCGCACGCTGCTGATGTGGCCGTATGCGGTGGCGCCGGCAATTGCCGGGGTGCTGTGGCTGTTCATGTTCCAGCCCTCGCTCGGCCTCGTGGCGCGCGGCCTGCGCGGGCTCGGGTTTGACTGGAACCCGTTGCTCAACGGCAATCATGCCATGATCCTGATCATCATGGCCGCCACCTGGAAGCAGATCAGCTACAATTTCCTGTTCTTCCTTGCTGGACTGCAGTCGATCCCGCGGGCGGTGATCGAGGCGGCGGCGATCGACGGAGCCCGGCCCATGCGCCGGTTCTGGACCATCATCTTTCCGCTGCTGTCGCCGACTGCCTTCTTTCTGCTGGTGGTCAACATCGTCTACGTGTTCTTCGACACCTTCGGCATCGTCGACGCGATGACCGGCGGCGGCCCGTCGAAGGCGACCGAAACCCTGGTCTACAAGGTGTTCCTGGATGGCAGGCTGGGCGGCGACCTGGGCGGATCGGCGGCGCAGTCAGTGATCCTGATGATCATCGTCGTGGGCCTGACGGCCATGCAGTTCCGCTACATCGAGCGCAAGGTGACCTACTGATGGTGGAGCGGCACCGCTTCGGCAATCTCATCCCGCACCTGATCCTCTGGATCGGCATCGCGATTGTCGCGTTTCCGGTCTACCTGTGCTTCATCGGATCGACGCACGAGCAGTCGGTGATCGCCAACGGCCAGATGCCGGTGACGCCCGGCAAGCTGTTCCTCTCGACCTACTACAAGACCCTGTTCGTCGGCACCAGCGGCACCACCCACGAGCCGGTGGGCGAGATGATGCTGAACAGCTTCGTGATGGCGACGGTGATCGCCGTCGGCAAGATCGCCATCTCGATCATTTCCGCCTATGCCGTCGTCTATTTCCGCTTCCCATTCCGCATGGCGGCGTTCTGGCTGATATTCATGACACTGATGCTGCCGGTGGAGGTGCGCATCTATCCCACCTACAAGATCGCCTCTGATCTCAACCTGCTCGACTCGTACGCCGGCCTGACGCTGCCACTGATTGCCTCCGCCACCGCTACGCTGTTCTTCCGCCAGTTCTTCATGACCATTCCCGACGAGCTGATCGAGGCGTCCAAGCTCGATAATGCCGGTCCGATCCGCTTCTTCCTGGATACGGTGCTGCCGCTGTCCAAGACCAACATTGCAGCGCTGTTTGTGATCCTGTTCATCTACGGATGGAACCAGTATCTGTGGCCACTGCTGATCACCACGCGCGACGACATGACCACCATCGTCATCGGCATCAAGAAGATGATCGTGACGGCGGATGCGCTGACCGAGTGGAACGTGGTGCTGGCGACAGCCATGCTGGCGATGCTGCCGCCGGTGCTGGTGGTGCTCTTGATGCAGCGCTGGTTCGTGAAAGGCCTGGTGGAGACGGAGAAGTGACCGGGTCCACCTTGGAGATACGCAGTTTTCATGATCGGCTTGCGATTGAAGTCGCCGAGCTGACGCATGAGGGAACGATCTTTCGGTGCACTCTTGAAAAGGGCGCATTCCGCGGTGAGGTCGTCGCAAACACTTATTTGGTAGGGCCGCCGAGCATCCTCTTTGCTGCGATTGCTCGAGAATGGCGCGGTTGGAACGGAGCCAAGACTTGGCAGGACAGGGATTACGCTTTGACTCTTAAGGCTCATTGCAACTCAGGGGGCGCAGTGACCCTCCACGTCGAGATGCGCTTAGATCAGCCCCCCGAGCTGACAACGCTAACATCGAGCTTGTACTTGGAAAGCGCCTATCTCGATCGGATTGCGCGCGAGGCGGCGGATCTCTTTCAGGAAGATCGGTCACTCCAGTTCTTGAGCAGCCTGGGACGGAGAAATTAGACCTATGGCCTCGGTGACGCTCGACAACGTGCGCAAGGTCTACCCCGGCGGGGTGGAGGCCGTGAAGGGCGTGACGCTGGCGATTCCCGACGGCTCGTTCACCGTGCTGCTTGGGCCTTCGGGCTGCGGCAAGTCCACCCTGCTGCGCATGATCGCCGGGCTCGAAACCATCAGCGGCGGCACCATCTCCATCGGCGGCAAGGTCGTCAACGATGTTGAGCCGGCCGCGCGCGACATCGCCATGGTGTTCCAGAACTACGCGCTCTATCCGCACATGCGCGTGTACGACAACATGGCCTATGGGCTGCGGAATCGCGGCGTGCCGAAGGCCGAGATCGAGGCGCGCGTGGCAGAGGCCGCCAAGCTGCTCGGCATCGACACCTTCCTCAACCGCAAGCCGCGCGAGCTGTCGGGCGGCCAGCGCCAGCGCGTCGCCATGGGCCGCGCCATCGTGCGCGAGCCGCAAGCGTTCCTGTTCGACGAGCCGCTTTCGAATCTCGATGCCAAGCTGCGCGTGCAGATGCGCGTCGAGATCCGCCGCTTGCACAACCGGCTGGCGGCGACGTCGATCTTCGTCACCCACGACCAGGTGGAGGCGATGACGCTGGCCGACACGGTGGTGGTGATGAACCAGGGCCGCATCGAGCAGGTGGGCGCGCCGACCGAGGTGTACCGCTGGCCCGCGACTCGCTTCGTCGCCGCATTCATCGGCTCGCCGGCCATGAACCTGCTGCCGGGTCGGGTGGTGGAGCGGGGGACCGTCGAGCTTCCGGGCGGCCGGCTGGCCTACGATCCGGACGCCTTTGCGGCGGCGCCCGGGGCGAAGATCGAAGTCGGCGTGCGGCCGGAGGATTTCCGCTTCCACGAGAACGGCGACGGTCTGGCATTCGCCCGCGATTTCGTCGAGGAGCTGGGTGCGACGCGCCTGGTGCACGGCAGCGTAGGCGATGCCCAGGTGGTGGTCGCCTCCGTCGATGCGCCGCCTAATGGTGCCAAGCTGGTGCTGAGCGCGGAGCGTGCCGACGTGCACCTGTTCGACCCAACGAGCGGCAGCAGCCTGCGGGGCGCGGCAGCCGCCACGGCCTAGGCTTGACCGCCCCTTATGCAGGTGCGCGACAGCGCTGGCTGCCTACTGGGCCACGTAAAGCAGGACTTTCAGCTTCAGCAGGCCGGGAAACAGCACGGCAAACGTATGCCCGGCGAGCCACAGCGCGCCGATCACCAGCACCGCCGCCGGCAGGGCCGCCAGCGCCGCCCTGAAGAAGAACGCCGCGAGCTGCACGAACGAGGCGTCCAGCATCGAGGCCGGCGCGCCCGCCGCCTGCGGCACCGGTCCCAGGCTGTAGAACCCGACACGGTCGCGTGCCGGCATCGCCAGCGTTGGCCCGCGCTCGCGCGCCTGCCGTTCGCGGGCTTCGCGTTCGCGCGCATCCCGTTCGCGCAGAACTGTCAGGGGGAGGTCGTCGTCGGTGACGACGTCGAACACAGGCTCGGACATGGACTGAAAACTCCTCGACGCATGGTACCTCGTGGCGCTGAAGGGACCCCCCGCTGATGCGTGTTGATCGGCTCGTGGCCGCGCCGGTATCCTGGGGCCGATCGACGCCGGCACCGTGCCGGGCAAATTGGCCGGTTTTGGGATCGCTCTCGCTGCCGCGCGGGCATATGCAACACGGGAGCGGAGCAAGCCGCCCATGCCGGTCGCCGCCAGGGACGAGAGCCAAGCCGCGCCGCCGCGCTTTGCCGATCGCGACGAGGCGCTGGCGGCGGTGCGCGGCTTCGACCTGCGCAAATTGCCGGCCGCCTACTACGCCAACCCCTATCCCTATTACAACGCGCTGCGCGAGCACGCCCCCGTGCACCGGCTGCCGGATGGCGGCTATTTCCTGTCGCGCTATGCCGATTGCGTCGCCGTCTACAAGGATGCGGCGAGTTTCTCCTCCGACAAGCAGCGCGAATTCAAGCCGAAGTACGGCGACGGCCTGCTCTATGAGCACCACACCACCAGCCTGGTCTTTAATGATCCGCCGCTGCATACCCGCGTGCGGCGGATCATTGCCGGCGCGTTCACCCCGCGCGCCATCGCCGACATGGAGCGGCCCGTCACGGCGCTGGTCGATGGGTTGCTCGATGCGATGGCCGCCAAGGGCTCCGCCGACTTGATCGCCGACCTGGCGGCGGCCGTGCCGGTAGAGGTGATCGGAAACCTGCTGGCGGTGCCGCGCGACGAGCGCGGGCCGCTGCGCGACTGGTCGCTGGCACTCCTTGGCGCGCTGGAGCCGGCGCTGACGGCCGCGCAGCAGGCGCGCGGCGAGGCGGCTGTCGCGGGCTTCCTCGCCTACCTGGGGCGCCTGGTGGCGGACCGGCGCGCGCACCCGGGCGATCCCGACCGCGATGTGCTGACGCGGCTGATCCAGGGCGAGGACGACGGTGCCCGCCTGTCCGAGCGCGAACTGCTGCACAACATCATCTTCATCCTCAACGCGGGGCACGAGACCACCACCAACCTCGTCGGCAATGGCTTGTTCGCGCTGCTGCAGTGGCCAAGTGAGAAGGCGCGCCTGATGGCCGAGCCGCGGCTGATCGGCACGGCGGTGGAGGAAATCCTGCGGTTCGAAAGCTCCAACCAGCTCGGCAACCGCCTAGCCGTGCGCGAGGTCGAACTCGGCGGCGTGACCATTCCGGCGGGTACGTATTTGACCATCGGCATCGGCGCCGCCAATCGCGACCCGGCCGAGTTTCCGGATCCCGATCGGCTCGACATCGCCCGCCAGCCCAACCGCCACCTTGCGTTCGGTTCCGGCCCGCACGTTTGCATCGGCCTCAACGTGGCGCGGCTGGAAGGCCGCATCGCCATCGCCCGCTTCCTCGCGCGCTTTCCGAGCTATCGCCTCGCCGGAGCGCCGGTGCGCGGCGGACGCGCGCGCTTCCGCGGCTTCCTGTCGATCCCAGTGGCGCTGGGTTAGAGCGCATGCCTCTCTATCCTCGCTTGTCATTCCCGAATTTCGCGTGAGCGAAAGCATCGGCAAGACAAGCTTGGCCTTGGGTCCCGGATTTGGCGCGACGGCCAATCCGGGATGACAGATCGCGCGATTGAATTTCCGAGGCCCCATCGCTCTGTTCGCCTATGACCTCGCTTGCTATGGTGCCGCGCGATTCCAGCGCCGGAGACCCGCCCGTGCCCGATTTGAAGAGCCTGATCCGCACGATTCCCGACTATCCCAAGCCCGGCATCATGTTTCGCGACGTGACGACGCTGCTGGGCAATGCCGCCGGCCTGCGCGCGGCCATCGAGCAGATGACGGCGCCGTTCGCCAACGCGGGCGTGGAGGCAGTGGCGGGTATCGAGGCGCGCGGGTTCATTCTCGGCGGCGCCATTGCTGACCGCCTCCAGTGCGGCTTCGTGCCGATGCGCAAGCAGGGCAAGTTGCCGTGGAAGACCATCGGGCAGGAATACACGCTGGAGTATGGCGTCGACATCATCGAGATCCACGCCGATGCCATCCGCAGGGGCGAGCGCATCCTGATCGTCGACGACCTGATCGCCACCGGCGGCACGGCCGAGGCCGCCGCCAAGCTGGTGCAGCGGTCGGGCGGCGAGGTCGTCGGCGCCACGTTCATCATCGACCTGCCGGAGCTGGGGGGATCGAAGAAATTGGCCGATTTGGGCATCGAGAGTCATGCCTTGGTCGCCTATGAAGGCCACTAGCCAGGAACCGGGATCGAAGCCTTGAACATTGGCGGCAAACCGTATCGCACCATCTGGCTGGCGCCGGACGGCTGGTCGGTCGAGATCATCGACCAGACGAAGCTGCCGCACGCCCTCGCGTTCGTGAGCCTGCGCTCGGTGCAGGAGGCGGCGCGGGCCATCGCCAGCATGCAGGTGCGCGGCGCGCCGCTGATCGGCGCCACGGCCGCCTACGGGGTCTGCCTGGCGCTGCGCGAGGATGCCTCCGACGAGGCGCTGGATCGCGCCATCGAAACGCTGGCGGCGCAGCGTCCCACTGCCATCAATTTGCGCTGGGCGCTGGAGGAGATGCGCAAGGCCGTGCGCAACCTGCCTCGCGACAGGCGCGTGGCGGCCGCCTACGCCCGCGCGGCGGCGATCTGCGATGAGGACGTGGAGACCAATCGCGCCATCGGCCGTCACGGCGCGGCGCTGTTGCGCGAGATCGCGGCACGCAAGGCGCCGGGCGAGCGGGTCAACGTGCTGACTCACTGCAACGCCGGCTGGCTGGCGACCGTGGACCGCGGCACCGCCATCGCGCCCATCTATGAGGCGCATGACGATGGCATTCCACTGCATGTGTGGGTCGACGAGACGCGCCCGCGCAACCAGGGCGCGGCGCTGACCGCGTTCGAGCTGGGCGGCCACGGCGTGCCGCACACCATCATCGTTGACAACGCCGGCGGCCATCTGATGCAGCGCGGCCTGGTCGACATCTGCATCGTCGGCACCGATCGCGTCACGGCCAACGGCGACGTGGCCAACAAGATCGGCACCTATCTGAAGGCGCTCGCGGCGCAGGACAATGGCGTGCCGTTCTACGTGGCGACGCCGCATTCCACCATCGACTGGCGGCTGGCGCGCGGCGCTGACATTCCCATCGAGGAGCGCGGCGCCGATGAAGTGCTGGTGATGAGCGGGCGCACGCCCTCGGGTGAGGTGGTGGCGGTTGAGATCGCCGCACCCGGCAGCCCGGCCCGCAACGACGCCTTCGACGTGACGCCGGCGCGGCTCGTCACCGGCCTCATCACCGAGCGCGGCATCTGCGCGGCCTCGGCGGACGGATTGCGGAGGCTGTATCCGGAGGGCGCATAGCGGCTTGAGCTGCGATCCTGCCGGCGCGGCGAGGTAGATCCATTGCTCTGCACCGGCGCAGCTCGCTTCGCTGCTCGGCGAAGCAGAGGGTCGTCAGCCGCGCTTCTCCCAGCGCCCCTGCGGCGACTGCTGCCAGTAGGTGGCCTCGCAGCCCTCCCCCTTCGCCGCCCTCCACTGTTCGCGCGCACGCGCGACGGCGGCCGCATCGTGGCCGTCGAACAGATAGACAACGCGGCTGTACCCTGACAGTGCGGGCAACTGTGCGCCATCGACGAGGAACCGCACGGTGGCGTTGTTCGGGTTCTCCTCGCCGGTGGTCAGATAGACCGGATGCTCCGCGACGCGGCCGTCCTTCCTGGTGCCGTGTGGCAGGAAGCTCTCCTCCTTGTAGGTCCACAGGAGCGTATCGAGCGCCTCGACGCGCTCATCCGATCCGGCCTGCACGACCGCACGCCACCCGCGCTCCAGCGTCTTCTCCACCAGTGCAGGGAGCACCTGCTCCAGCGGCTGCCGCTCCAGATGATAGAACAGCACCTCGGTCACGCTTTTCGCATCCTCGCTCATGGCGCCCATGCTAGCGCGGCCTCGCCCGTTGCGCACCGGGACGCGTGGCGCAGGAACAATCGTGCAACGCCTGGCGTTGAAATTTCATCACGTTCAGGAGTGCACATCATGGCCAGAGGCTCGAAGGACAAGTACACCGACAAACAGAAGCGCAAAGCAGAGCACATCGAGGAAGGCTACGAGGATCGGGGCGTCCGTCCCAAGGAGGCCGCGCGCCGCGCCTGGGCCACTGTCAACAAGGAGAGCGGCGGCGGCAAGAAGAGCGGGTCAGGCCGCGGCAAGCGCGGCAACAAATCCGCGTCGCGCAAGGGCGGACGACTTGGCGGACGCGCGGCGGCCCGGCGCCCGGCTGCGGCCCGTTCGGCATCGGCCCGCAAGGCGGCTGCGACCCGCAAGCGCCGCGCCTCCCGCTGAATCGTTACGGACATCTGCACGCACGCATGATCAAGGCGAAGCCCAGGGAGCTTCGCCTTTTCTTGAGTTGAGACTGACAGCCGGTCTTGGAGCGGACTACTTGGTGCCTTTGCCGGACTGTATCTCCTCGATCTTCTTGGCGGCCTGGTTCTTCAGCTCGGTGGCCTTGTCGAGCGCCTTCTGGCCGAGGTCGTAGGCCTGCTCCCTGGCGCGCATATAGACCGTTTTCTCGGTGGGCGTGAACTTCGGGGCATCGAGCAGGCTCTGCTTGGAGAGGTCCGCGGTCACAACCCGCGCGCCATCCGCGCCCACGGTGATCTTGAGCGTGCGGAAGGGAATGGCGACGTTTTTCTCGCCGACGCCCAGGAACCCGCCAACGCCGATCACGACCGTCTCGATGCGGCCATCCTTTTCGAACAGCAGATCATTGATGTCGCCGATGGTTTCACCGGCCGCGTTGGTCACTGGCTGGCCGACGAACAGGCTGGTCAGCCACTGTCCCGCCGGCTGCACCGTCACGAACTGCTCCGCGGCCTGCGCCTGTGAAGTGCCGGGCGTTAGCGCCGCCGCCAACAGGCCGGCGGCGAGCGCCTTCGCAATTGTCTTCATATGCTCACTCCTCTTGAGGGAATTGAGCATAACTTCTAAAGCCGCATTATGCCCTTCGTACGACGCCGGCAATCAGCGACACCACGAACAGCACGATGAAGACCCAGAACAGCAGGCGGGCGCCTTCCATCGCAAACCCGGCCACGCCGCCGAAGCCGACGGCGGCCGCGATCAGAGCGATCACCAGGAACACGATCGCGTAATAGATCAGATTGCCCATCATCATCTCCTTATTGCTCGAAGCTCTTTAGAAACGCGGGCGACTCCGGTCGCGTTCCCGCTTGTGGGGCGGCGGTCCCGGATTTGGCCGCTCCGATGCTTGTCAGGACTGAGCCCGCGGTACCGTGCGCGGCTGCCACGCGAGGCCCTCGTCGCGATGCTCGCCACCCAGCGTCGCCGACCATGCGGCCGCCATACCGCTCAGCAGCAGGACGAACGCAACCCAGAAGCCGCCGAAGGCGGCGGACTTGCGCGCGGCGTCAGCAGCGGCGCGTGCCTTGTCGCCCGCCGTCCTGACGGCCTCGAGTGTCTGGTTGACGCGCGCTTCCGCGTCCTGCTGCGAGAGGCCCGTGCGCGCCGCGATGAGGCGCGCCAGATAGCTGCGATCGTCAGCCGATAGATCCCCGCCATGCAGCGCGGCGCTGCCGAGCAGCCGCGCCGTCTCGGCCCGCAGATCTTCCGGGGAACGGCCCTCCATCCGGTCGGACCGGAACAGGGTATCGACCGCCGCGGTCAGCGGATTGGCGCCGCCCTGATTCTGCGCACCGGAATTGATGGCCCCAGCCGTCGCCTGCACGCCGACACTCGTCGCCGCGCCCAGCGCGGAGCTCGCTGCCCGCGTCGCAGTCTGGGCGGCCGCCCCGACCGCGCTCGCGGCAAGCATCGCGCTCAGCGTCAGTCCCAACGCCCACACCACCAGCCCGTTCGTGGCGTCTCGGAATTCGACCTCGCCCTTGACGGCATCGCCCGCGCGCGGGCGCATGCGTGCACTGATATACGCGCCGACGCTATAGGAGAAGAGCTGCACCAGCGCGAACCAGATGGCCGCCGACCAGCCCACCGAGCTGGCGCCCGCGCCCTGCCCCGGCCAGGGCGAGACCACGGACAGGCCAAGGGCCGTGCCAAAACCGAGAAGCAGAAGGGAAATGGCAACGGCAATCAGCGTGCCGGCGATGATCGCCGGCCAATCGATATATGAGCGCTTCTCGTCGAGCTCGACGCGCGTCCTGGCAGGAGCCGCGGCGAGGCGTGTGTCTGTCATGGCTGCATGTCCCGGAAAAAGTTTTCACTTTCCGTTCAACGCAGGCTGCTCGGGCTAAGTTCCTGCTTTGCGGTGAATGTCAGACTACGGTGCGAACGCGGCATCCTCGAGCTGAGCCGTGCGTATACGACTCGACTGAGCTGTGCGGGAGGGAAGGATTGCGCAGAAGGTAGTGGCGCTGCCATCGCGGTTCAGCAGCCCGCACCAGTGCCCCAGTCCGTCATCGGAGGGCAGTTGATTAACGCGGTCGGCCGGGATCACCACCGCCCGCCCGTCGGGAAACATGACGATCGTGCCATCCTTCCGGATCTCATATTTCGCCGGCCGGCAGTCGTGGCCACTGCAGCAGGACATCCCGTTGCGCTGGCGGTATTTCGTGTAGTCCTGGCCGGTGACGGCGCGGTGCGCCAGCGAGAAGGAGCAACTCAGCGCGATAACGGTCGCCGCGAGCGCGATCTTCAAGCTGTTGGTGACGGTGGCGCGTTGCATACGGGATACGCCCGGCTTGTGCGGACCATTAACCGCCGCCTGCCGAAAACGTTCCCGCGGGCACGCTGCCCTCAGGTGCGGACCACGGGGCGATAGCGATGCTCGGGCAGGCCGTAGGTCCAGGCCACAGCTTCGCGCGGAGAGCGCATGGTGGCGGGAACCTGCAGGAAATAATGCTTGTAGGTGCCGTCGGGCTCGGGTGTGCCGTTGATCACCTCGACGGCCGCCCACGCCTCCCAGCGCCATCTCTGCCGCCACAGGATTCCAGCTTCGTCCTGGGAGACTCTGTAGGCGCCGCCCTCGGCGATGAACCGCTGTGGCGTAAGGATGTCGATCATGCAGCGCCGGATCTGGGGATCGTGTGCGGCTGCGATCGACCGCACCGTAATGAATTCGGGCTGCTCGATCAGCCAGGACGGCACCAGCACACCCTTCCATGCAAACGCCGACCAGCCGTCGCCGTAGGACAGCGCGGGGCCTTTCGCGGCGTGCAGGCGGCCGCTGATATCAACGCGCAGCAGCGTGGGGCGCTCGGTGAGCCAGCAGGTCTCCTCGTGCGGGATCATCCAGTTTGCGTTCTGCGCCACCTGAAACAATCCCTGCAGCGCGGACGTATGGTGGGACAGGCCGCAAACCTCGCCCAGGTATTGCAGGACTCCGAGCCAGCTCGCGGAGTGAAAGCCGATGCTGCTTTGCCCAAATCCCAATCCGAGCCGCCGCCCCGAAAAACGGAACAGGTTGGCGATACGGCTGCGCAATACGGGCCGCGCGCGCTCGCAGTCGCGAATCACGGCTTCATCGATGCTGGCGCAGAAGGGCGCGGCGCGTGCGAGATCGGGCTCCGCTGCGATGGCCATGCGCACGTTCAAGCCGATGGCACGGTCGGTAGCGACCTCGCTCTTGCGCCGGATCATGTCGATAACAAGGGCGCGGACGTTTTCGCCCGCCTGGTCCCGCTTTCGCGCCCATGCATGCGCGGCGGCGACAGGTCCTTCTGACCACACGATCCGTGTGGGCGGCTTCAGGCCGGCCGCCCTATACAGCTTCTGCACCCCATCCTCAGCCGCCGCACGATCGACGCGGTCGGTGGACAGCCGCAACCTGGCCCAGCGTGACGCATAGGCGCCAAGCTGGGCTTTCTGCGGCTGCGACAGTGAGGCGAGCTCAATCCGCGACAATAGCCGCATCCCGAGGCTCAAGCTCCCGCTGGCGCCTCACGCGATACGTTCCCTTGAGCAGCGTTACCGGATCATGCTCCTGGTGCACGATGGTCGCCGACTCCTCATCCACCTTCACGTGGCCGATGTAGAGGCCCGCGGGAATCTCGCGTGCCAGTGCGTCGTCGCGAAACATCGTCACGCGGTCGGTGATCTCGTGGCGATGGCCGGTCAGCTCGCCGTCGGCAAGCACCACCGACCCGCTTTCGTTGGGGCACACAATGGTCCCGCGCGGCTCCATGTCTTCCACCCGCTCGATGAGCAGATCGCCCTGAGCAAACATCTCGTTCATGGGTAGCTCCTCTTATGCGCGCAACTCTTTACCAACCCTGTTTTGCCACCGTTGGTTCCGTTCAGCTCCGTCGAGAGCGTGGCGTTGACCGGAGCTGATTGCGGACCGTTGCGGTCCGTCGCGGGGGCGCTGCGAGCGCCTTGCCTCTGCTCGGATCCTTGCACTGCAGCATCGCCGGGCAATGGTCATCCACGCCCCGGTATGAGCCCAATCTATTTTGGCAACTTTGTGAAGCGAGACCGGCGCCAGCCGGATGCAAGGCATGCTGCCCAGGCATTCTGCGTCGCGCGGCTAGTTGCTTTGCACCTTCGGTCGAGGCCGGAACGATGCAGGCACGCTCACGTTTGCATTACCGATCGTCGCTGTCTGCATACCAGTGGACGGCGACAGCAAAACGAATGCAAAGGAGCTCACATGATGAAATTTGCGTTATTGGGTTCGGTCGCGGCCGCCGCGCTTCTATGCGCAGCGCCGATGGCCACGGCCCAGGCGCCGGAACGCCACGAACAGAGCACGCCGGCGATGAAATCGGAAAGCCAGGGACAGGCGCCCGGCAAGGCGGAGCGCGGCGCCTCCAAGACGCAAACCAGCCCCGGCGCAAGCGAGAGATCTGAGGGCTCAAAGCAGGATCGTACGCATACCGCGCAACCCGGCGCGGACCAGCGCGGCCAGCCGGCCGAGAAGATGGCCAAGGACAAAGATCAGAACCAGTCTCAGGCCAAGGGCACCCAGAAGAGCGGCGAACCCAGCACGGCGCAGAAGAAGGCGACCGAAAACAACAAGTCGGCCGAGCAGCCCACCGACACCTCGAAGACGAAATCGAAGTCGGCCCAGGATCGCTCTGGCAATGAGAAGTCTAAGCAGGCCGAGCAGCCCAGCGACCGCTCGAAAGAACGTTCCAAGGCCGCGCAGGATAAATCCGGCGCCGGACAGTCGAAGTCCGCGGCCGAGGAGAACCGTGGCGGCAGCGAAAAGCGCGTTCAGGTGAGCGAGGAGAAGCGCTCCGGTGTACGTGACCGGCTTTTGAAAAGCAGCAAGGTGAAGAAAACCAAGATCGACGTCTCGGTCAGCGTCGGTGTCACGATCCCGCGCTCGGTGCATCTCTACTCGCTTCCCCCGACGCTGATCAGCTACGCCCCGGCGTATCGTGGCTATGACTACGTGGTGCTGGAGGACGAGACGATCCTGATCGTAAATCCGCGTACGTACGTGGTGGTGGACGTGCTGCCGGCGGGCACGCAGCGCGCCGAACGGCCGACCAAAGGACGCCTTGCGCTGTCATCCTCGGACATGCACTTCGTCTACGAGGCCGTGCCGAAGTCGCGCCGGTCCGATGTGAGGGTGCGGCTCGCCCTGGGGGCCAATGTGCCGCGGAACGTGACCCTGCTTGCCTTCCCCCGCGAGGTCCTGCAGCGGCTTCCCGACCTGCGGAGCTACAGGTTCATCGTGTCCGGTAGCGACGTGGTCATCGTCGATCCCGACTCGCGCGACGTCGCGCTCGTGATCTCCGAGTAGCCCGGTCACCCCTTCGAAGGACCTGCGAAAGCCCCCGCCTGCGCGGGGGCTTTCTTCTTTCGTGTGTGCCCTCCTCTGCGGCCGCGCGGGGCGGCCAAGGTCGCGCTTGGTAACGTCTTTTTGAGACTATCCTGCGCACGCAGCAGCGCCAGACAGCGCTGGGGCGCTCAGTGCGCTGCACAATTCGCCGCCCACCCCTGGCGGCGGGGCCGCCGTTGACGCCCAGCGGGTGGGCTTCTAGCCTTCGCGCAACAACAACACGCCACGAGATGCTGCGCTGCAAAGCGGCGCATTGAGGGGTCGAGTGCGGGTCTAGACCCGCAGGGTTCTTGGGGGATCACTTGAAACGGTCGGCTGTCAGATTTCTTGCAGCGGTGCTGCTCGGCATGAGCACGCCCGCTCTGGCTCAGGATGTCTCGCACTTCAAGGTGCTTAAACTTGACGGCAACTACGTGCGCTGGAAGCGGCCGGCAGATGGGCGCCCGCTCGACCTGTCGTTTCGGATCGTGACGGAAGACCACGCCTTCTCTGACGCCCGCAACTGCCGCAAGCTGACGAGCTTCGACGCCCTGGAACAGACCTCCCATCTCACGCCAGCCCGGGTCCACGAGGAAATCCTTGCCGCTTTTGCCATGTGGGAGTCGGTGGCCAACATCGATTTCCACGAAGCGCCGGCCGGCGCTCACGCCGACATCCTGATTGGCGCGCAGGGCACACCAGAGGGTTGGGCGTTTGCCGATGTCTTCTACAACGCCGCCTCGACGGAGCAGATCAAGCCGATCTCGCGGTCGCTGGTATGCCTCAACCCTGAGAAGCGGTGGAAGATCGGCTTCGACGGCGACCTGCAGACCTACGACCTTCGCTACACCATCGCCCACGAGATCGGGCACGCGATCGGGCTCGATCATCCCAACGGCAGCGGGCAGATTATGGGCTATCGCTACCAGGAAAAGTTCCGGGACCTGCAGAGCGGCGACGTGCGCGGCATTGAGCTGCTCTATGGCCAGCGCCCGTCGACGGCTGTTGCAGTCTCTCCCGCTCCCGTTCCCGCTTCGCAGCCTGGCGCAGGCGGAGATTCAGCCAGCGGCTCTGGAACGAGAGGTATTCGTCCGCGTTCCCCCTGAGCTTTGACGTAACCGCTACGGAGATGGCTCATGGGTCGTGGTCTCATTCTTTGGCTGATCGGCATTCCCCTGCCGGTCATCCTCATCCTGTTCTTCCTCGGCTACCTGCATTGACGCTGCGCGCCGACGAAGCCCGCGTCCGTTCTTCCCTGTTAAAATCAGCACTACCGGAAATGAACTGGCGCCGGTTAGCCGTGCGAACCGGCGCCAGGTGCGTCAGGCCGAGTGCCAACGCCCTACTTGCTGGGAGCGGTGTTGGGAGCCGGCGCCGTGGGAGCCGGCGTCGGCTTGGTGGACGGTGCAGTGGTGGCGGGTGGCTCGCTGCTTGCGGTCGATGGCGTCTCGCTCGGCGACTGCATGATGTACAGCATGCCTATGATAATGAGGGCGGCCACGGCCACGACGGCGACGATCGCACCCATACCTTCATTACGGTTAGGGTTTCGCCGCATTGGGTCGCCTTGCATGGTCATGATCGTTTGCTCCGTTGTTTGCGATCACCGTCAACGGACGGTTTTTGCTTTGGTTCCCGATTCAGGCCGAGACCGGGCCAGCCGGCGGCCAGCAATCTTCGGCCGCCGGCCCTGCTCGTACTTGAACCGCGTGCAGAGGGATGTCACGCCGCCTTTCGGTTGACCTCGGCGACGGCAATTTCATTGAGCTTCTGATCGGCCTTCTTCTCTTGCTGCAGCGATTGCTCCAGCAGATCCGCAACCTGCGTCATGCCGAGCTGCTTGGCCCAGGCGATCAGCGTGCCGTAGCGCGCGATCTCGTAGTGCTCCACGGCTTGGCCAGCGGCGATCAGCCCCGCGTCGCAAACCGTGCCGTTCTTCGCCTTCTCCATCACCTCCTCGCCTTCCTCGACAAGGCCGCGAATGGCTTCGCAGGTCTCCCCGCGGGCCGGCTTCTCCATCAGGCTGAAAACCTTCTCGAGACGCTCGACCTGGCCTTTGGTTTCCTCCAGGTGATGCTTGAACGCCTCTTTCAGCGCCTCGCTTTCGGCATGCTTGGCCATCTTGGGGAGGGCTTTGAGGATCTGTTTCTCCCCGTGGTACATGTCCTTCAGTGTCATCAGGAAAAGGTCTTCCAGCGTCGTCGCCGCAGTCATAACAGCCTCCGATTTCAAGAAACTCTGAGCGGTAATGGTGATGTGGGACAAAAGGTTCCGCTGGAGGCGCAAAGTCCGGGGGCCCAGGCAAAAAAAGAGCGGCTAACGTGCCGCTCAGTCGTCCAGGGAGGTAGGGATGCCGCTGGAAAATGCGCATCGCGACGTTTGGTTCCGCGAGGGCGCGCAGCATGCCCGGCGCCCGCCTGGGCGGAACGGCGAGCGGCTACGGGCGTTTGATCGCAGGAAGAGACAAAGGCTTTTCTCGGCAATGAAATTTGGCGCAAAGCATAGCCACTATGCACCGGCGGTCGCGACATTTCGGCCGCGCTGCGGTGTGCACGCGGTGCCGACGCCGGCGGTCCGGTTGCGCATTCTGAGTGCGACGATCGCCGACCTGAGCCGCCGGCTGCACCTGCCGATGCCCGCCATCACCTATGACGACAGCGCCGAGATCAACGCCGGCGTCACCGGCACCAATGCCCAGGATGCGGTGGTGTATTTCTCCGCCGGCGCCTTGTGCAAGCTGACGCCCGGCGAGGCTGCCGCGGTGGCGGCGCACGAGCTTGCGCACATCGCCGCGCATGACTTCGACGAGATGACGCCCGATCGTTTCTGGGGCATCGGCCGGGTGCTGATTCTGCGGCGGATGCTCGACGGTGCGCGCCACGTGCGGTGGATGTTCCGCAAACGCCGCAGAGAGTACGCCGCCGACCGGGTCGCAGCGGAATTGGTCGGGGCGCACCTGCTGATTTCGGCCCTGCGCAAGACCCATGTCGATACGCCGCGGGAGCTGCGTCCTTGGCTCGCCACGCATCCGCATCCGCGCCGCCGCATCCGCGCGCTGCGCAAGATGGCGCGGCGCAGCGCGGGAACCAAAGCAGCCAGCTTTCGTTTTCCCGGCAGAATTCAGCGTTAGCAGAAAGCTGTCCGGTTCCGACAGGAAACCAGGACCCTGAGAGGCCCGCGGTTGATGCAATCCCGCGGGCCTTTCGCTGCTCAACCGGCCGCCAGGCCCGATGCCTCGGGGCGGCCGCGGATGTCGAAGAACAGGGCCTGGCTTATGACGGCCTTCACGTTCTCCGGATGGAACGGCTTGGTGATGAGGAAGGTCGGCTCGGGGCGCGTGCCGGTCAGCAGGCGCTGCGGGTAGGCGGTGACGAAAATCACCGGCACGGAGAACGTGCGCAGGATCGTATTCACCGCGTCGAGCCCGGAGCTGCCGTCGGCGAGCTGAATATCTGCCAGGATCAAACCGGGGCGCGCCCGCTTGACGGCTTCGATCGCCTGCTTCTCGGTGCGCGCGATCTTCACCACGCGATGGCCGAGATCGGACACGATGCGCTCGAGGTCGAGCGCGATCAGCGGCTCGTCCTCGATGATCACCACGTCGGTCGCCATCTGGCGCGCGATTTCGCGGCCGGCGTCGTCGACGAGGCGCTGCAGCTCTGCGTCGCCCACGTCGAGAACCCGGGCGGCATCGCGCGGGGAAAACTCTTCGACTGCGATCAACAGGAACGCCTGGCGGGCCTTGGGCGCCAGGATGTCCAGGTTGCGCCTGACGGCTTCCATCCCAGGTTGCGGCAGGTCGGGGGGCGTCTCGTTATTCCAGGCGATGGAATTCACGATCTTCAGAAACGTCCGGTAGAGGGCGACGCGCGCCGGCAGCTTCTTGTCGAAGATGGAGGGGTCTGCGAGCAGGGCTTCGAGGGTCGAAACGACGTAGGCATCGCCGCTTTTCTGGCTGCCCGTCACGGCGCGTGCGAAGCGCCGCAAATAAGGCAAATGATTGGAAACCTTTTCGGCAATAGACACTCGCTCCCCTCCTCGCACCGCTGCAGCGCTCATGGTTTGTGGGCGCTTTCGACGCGCTAGCCTGGAAAACGCGCCGGCGGCACACCAGTTCCAGGGCACGGAACTTTATTCCGGATCATGCGTTTTGCTCCAGGCCCCCGTTTGCATCGGGCCGAGCCACTGCCGAGGGACAATGAGGCTCAGGAGAGCATAATGACGGGAAAGGACGGCTCAGCACCGCCCGCGGTGCTGGAAACCAGGACCGCAACAAGAGACGAGAAGGATGCCAAAGCTCCGCGTTCGCGTCCGCTTAGGGGAAAGCCGCAGACCGTGAACGAAGACGACGGCGACAAGCGCAAAGTGGATACCTATCAGCAGACGCCGCGCCGGGCCAACGCACGTGGAGCGATCCTGGATCGTTCTCTGCAGGCACGGATCGGTGAAATTCTTCGAGAGTCTTTCAAGGACATCGAGAGAGAGCCCCTGCCGGAGCATCTCGTCGAACTGATGGAAGCCCTCAAGACCAAGGAGAGCGGCCGTTGAACACGGAGTCCGAGCCGCTGAGACAGGCCTTATTGGGCCTCATTCCCAACCTTCGGGCGTTTGCGGTATCGCTATGCGGCGACGTCGAGCGCGCCGATGACCTGGTGCAGGAGACGCTGCTCAAGGCGTGGGACCATCTCGAGAGCTTCGAGGAGGGCACCAACCTGCGTGCGTGGTTGTTCACCATCCTGCGCAACACGTATTTCTCCGAGTGCCGCCGCCGCCGTCGCGAGGTGGAAGACCGCGACGGGACGAAGGCGGCCGATCTCGCGGTGCACCCGGGGCAGCAGGGGCATCTCGACATGCAGGACTTCCGCCGGGCGCTGAATGTGCTGCCCCCTGACCAGCGCGAGGCGCTGATCCTGGTCGGCGCTGCAGGCTTCTCCTACGAGCAGGCAGCGGCGGTGTCGGGATGCGCCGTCGGCACCATCAAGAGCCGCGTCAACCGGGCTCGCTCGAAACTGACGGAGATGCTCGGCGTCGCCACGCCGCGCGAGTTCGGCCCCGACGCCGCCACCGAGGCCATTGTCGCCCGGACGGTAGGCAGCCGCCAGCCTTAGGCGGAACTGGTCTCTTCCGCCAACGTTCCCAGGTGAGTGCGAAAGTCCGGGATCAGAACAAGAAGGTTCGCTTGATGACCAACGACCGCCCCGAGGCCAAACCGGCCGCCGAAAGCGCGCAGGTGACCCCCGTGGAAGCGCGTCAGGGCTCCGGCCCGCGCGACATGTTCTCGGTGCTCGTCATGTCGCTGTTGCTGGCCGCCGTGGCCGGCACCGCGCTGCTCGCGTATTTCTTCACCTAGAGCAGGTGGCAATGACGGAAACCAAACGCAGAGAACGCGAGGCCGGCGCATGCTGGCAGCGCGTTGAGGTGCTGCTCGACCGGCTGAGCCAGACCCTGGACTCGCTTGAGACGTCGCCCCAGCTCATCGGGCCCGAATTCATCGTTTCCATCCGCGAACAGCAGGCGCAGCTCCGGCGCGAATTGAATGCCCTGCGCGACGCCTATCCGGCGTCAGCCCCGGCGGCGCCGCAGATGCTGGACTCGATCCGCCAGCGCGCCGACCGCCTTGCGTCCGCCACCACACGCGAGGCGCGTTTCGCCTACGACCGGCTGCGCACCGTCGCGGCGGATCCCAGCACCGGGCGTGCATTCAAGGAGGGGATGGGAGACATCGCGCGAGGCGCGCTGCGGGCCGGCCGGGAGTTGGGCAATGCCGTCGGCAGCGCCGTGGACCGCTTCCGGCGCCGTCCGGAACCGCCGGCCGGCGAGGGCCGCGACAGCACGTCCGGTTAGAGCTCTCACCCATCAAATGCCAAAGAAAAGGGCCGGTCTTGCGACCGGCCCTTCGTGTGCGTGCCAGAGGTGTTCCTAGCGCTTCGGCGGCGGTGTAGTGGTAGTCGTGGTGCGGCCGCTGGTGCTGGTGCCGTTGTTGGTCCACTGCCACGCCGGCGCGCTCTTCAGCGCATCCTTGGTGGTGTTCAGCGTCACAACCATCTTGTTGTTGCTGTCGCTGGTCACCTTCAGCGAGTCGAAGTCGATCGCAACCTCGCGTTCGCCCATGCCCAGGAAGCCGCCGACGCCGACGACCACGGCGGCAACCTTGCCGTCCTTGCCGAGCATGATCTCGTTGATCTCGCCGATCGACTCGTTGGCGTTGTTCTTCACTGTCGTCCCGATCAGCTTGCTGGCGCGCATCTCGCCCGCCTGATGCGAGTACCATTGCGGCGCACTTGCCGTGCGCGAAGTGGACGGGGCGGTGGCCTGAGGCGAAGTCGCCGGCGGCGTCTTGGTCTGGCTGGTGGTTCCAGGCGAGGTCGCAGAAGGCGGTGCCTGCGGCGTGCTGTTCGTTTGGGCAAGTGCAAGCGGGGAAACCGCCAGGCCCAGCGTAACAGCGGTGGCAGCTATGATCGTCTTCATTGGTGCTCCTCTTGGTTCGTTGCAAATAGGTGCGAGCGCCTTGCGGCGCCGTCTTGGGGCAAACGCGTGCTGGAGCGAGCGGTTCCGGTACCGCTCAAAACTGCGTTCGCCGGCGGTGACTGCTCGTGCGCACGAAAAGGACGAGCGCGGAGTAACGAAAAGGACCAACTCGGCGGGAAAGCAGGGAACCGCGTTGCGCGCTTCGGATTATTCTTTGTGGTGTTCGCCGGAGGCTTGGAATGACCCTCTCAACGATCCTGCTGATTATCCTGATCCTGGCCCTGCTCGGGGCGCTGCCGTCGTGGCCCTATAGCCGCGGCTGGGGCTATGGCCCGTCGGGGCTGCTCGGCGCCGTGGTGGTCGTCATCCTGGTGCTGGCGCTCATCGGCCGCCTGCCGGCCTAAGCGCCCGCACGCAGCCGCAGCGCGCAAGCCTGGCGTTACCGGCGCCTGCTTGCTTCCTGATCGAAGAACAGCACTTGGCTGACAATCGCCTTGACGGCATCCTCGCGGAACGGCTTGGTGATGAGGAACGTTGGCTCCGGGCGCTCTCCGGTCATCAGCTTCTCCGGGTAGGCGGTGACGAAGATGACCGGCACCGCGAACGCTTCCAGCATATCGTTGACCGCGTCCAGCCCGGAGCTGCCATCGGCCAAACGGATGTCGGCCAGCACGAGTCCCGGCTTCTTGAGTGAGGCCGCCTTCAGCGCATCCTTCCTTGTACGGGCGATCGATGACACCTCGTGGCCGAGCCCCTGCAGGATCTTCTGCAGGTCGAGCGCGATCAGCGGCTCGTCCTCTATGATGAGCACGTCGGTGGCGATCTGGCGGCCGATCTCCTCGCCGGCCTGGCGGATCAGCTCATCGGCTGCCTTCTCGGAGATTTCGAGGATCTGCGCCGCTTCGCGCAGATCGAATTCCTCAACCGCCATGAGCAGAAAGGCCTGCCGCGTGCGCGAGGGAAGCGCGGCCAGCGAGCGGGCGGCGGTTTTTCCGAGTAGATCTGCGCCGCGCCTTCGCGCGTGCAGCCCGGTGGTGAAGGCGGAAAGGAAAATCTGGTAAAGCCCGACGCGCACCGGCAGGTCGGGGAAGGCATCCGGGTCGGCAACGATGGCTTCCAGAACGCGCGATACCGCGGCGTCCCCGGATTGCTGATCTCCCGTCAGCAGGCGCGCAAATCGGCGCAACCGCGGAAGATGGACCGCAATTTTCTCAGCGAGCGACATGAAGGCTGCCTCTTGGAATGTTCCCGATGCAGCGACAGGATCACCGCTCCGGTTGGGGATGACGTCCCCAGCCGCCCAGCTATATCTTGAGCAGTGGACGATGTTCGGCCATATGTAGTTCATCAATCGGGCTTATCAAAGACATTATGGACAAACCGGAGCCGCTGAAACCCGCTGGCGCGAAGGCGAGGCCTGACCGGAAGCGGCGAAGCCAGCCCAGGGCTGCCGCGGCGGTGCACGAGCACATCGGCCGGGCGCTGCGTAACATGTTCGAGGAAGTTGTCGCGCAGCCCATTCCCAATAAATTCGTTCTTCTCCTTAAGGAACTTGAGAAAAAACAATCAGGAAGGTGACGTTCACGTTCGCGTGTTTCGACCTCCCAGGGAACCGGGCCAATCGCTACGTAGTTTAAGGCGCGTGTCTTCGGCGTAGGGTTTCCCGATGGGACTTTGGAGCGTTGTTCGCGAGGAGATTCGTGAAATTGTCTGGCTGGCCTCGGTCATCTGGGGCCTTTCGGTGATCGGCGTCGGCTTGGCCGTTATGCTGGCCATCGTCATGAATGACGGATTTTCGCCCCTGGCCGCGGCGGCTTACGACCACGTCCAGGCGATCCTCTAGTCCGGTACCCCGCACCAGAGGCGCGGTTTCAACCCTCATTTCACCGCCGGGACACTTTCTGGGTTGGACGCAATCCCATACCTCTCCGCCTGCGTGCTCTTCTCCTTCCCAGTCTGCCCCCTTCGACAAATTTCGTTGGGATGGAGGAACCGTTCCCGGGCCTTTGAGTTTTACATGCGACGGGCGCGCAGAACCCCCCTTCTGCTTCCCTCACGCGCCAGTCGCGCTTGACCCGCGGTTCCCCCAAGCCGCGGGTCTTCTCTTGTCCGGCGGGCGGCGGCCGCGAAGGCATTTGAGCCCCCGTCCGAAGCGTTAACGTTTCTCTTTTTATCAGCCGCCGGGCTCTTTTTTCAGAACGTCGCGCTGCCGACGCGCGCGAATGCGCGTTCTGCGATAAGATGCTCTCTGGCCGAGTAACTGCGTATCGGAGTTTCGCCTGATGGCGCCCAGACCGAATTGGAAGGGGTATCTCAAGCTCTCGCTTGTCTCCTGTCCGGTCGCACTGTTCCCCGCGACCACCACCTCGGAGCGCGTGTCGTTCCGCACGCTCAACCGCGAGACCGGCAACCGCGTGCGGCGCCAGTTCATCGACGAGCAGACCGGCGACCCGGTGGAGACCCCCGACCAGGTGAAGGGCTACGAGGTCGCCAAGGGCGAATACATCATGATCGAGGACGACGAGCTGAAGGCCGTGCAGCTCGAGAGCAATCACACGATCGACATCGAGCGGTTCGTGCCGCGCGCCGACATCGACGAGCTTTACCTGGATACACCGTACTTTCTCACGCCGACCGACCGTGTCGGCGAGGAAGCGTTCGCGGTGATCCGGCAGGCCATGCAGAGCGAGAAGAAGGTGGGCCTGGCGCGCGTGGTTCTGTTTCGCCGGGAGCGCATCGTGATGCTGGAGCCGCGCGACAAGGGCATTGTGGCGACCAGCCTGCACTACGCCAACGAGGTGCATGCGGCCGACGCCTATTTCGATGAGATCCCCAACCTAGAGCTGCCGAAGGAGATGCTGGAACTCGCCAAGCACATCATCGACAAGATGAGCGGCAAGTTCCAGCCGGAGCTGTTCGAGGATCGCTACGAGACCGCGCTGATCGATCTGATCCGCTCCAAGCAGAAGGGCACGCCGATCAAGGCTCAGCCTGCCCACCGCCAGACCAACGTCATCAACCTGATGGACGCCCTGCGCCGCAGCGTGGAAGGCGCCGGCGGCGGCGCGCCCAAGAAGCAACAGGCCAAGCGCACCGCAAGCCGCACCAAGGGCAAGTCGCGCATGAAGAAGGCCGGCTGATCCGGGCGGCGTTTCAACGCTGCCCGCGCTATTTGCGTTGTCCTCGCCCGCGTGCCGAGCGGCGCCCTTCCGCGCTGTGCCGGCGGCCGGATCAGCCTGCGCGTTTGGTCATACCTGTCCCTCCCCTGCGACGAACAGGCTCCGGGAACTACAACCGCGGCCAAGCTGTTGAGTCTGGACCAGCTTATGGAGAACCGCAGGAGTTGAACGATGGCGCAGGAGCGCAGAGCTCAAGGCGGCGGCGCGTTACGCGGCTTTGCGAGCATGGACCAGGAAAAACAACGGGAAATTGCCCGCAAGGGCGGGGCCAACGTGCCGCACGAGAAGCGCAGCTTTGCCCAGGACCGTGCCCTGGCGTCGGAAGCCGGCCGCAAGGGCGGGCGTTCGGTGGCGCCGCACGCGCGCAGCTTCTCGCAGGACCGGGCGCTGGCCGCAGAGGCCGGGCGCAAGGGCGGACAGGCCTCGCAGAGCCGGCGGCACAGTCACCCTACCGGCGTGGAAGGCAAGCACTGAGGCGCAACAGGACAGGACGCTGGCAGTAACGGTCAGCGATCCTCATGCTGGTGGTCTCCGCGCACGCGCGGAGACGTCTGCCTGTGGCACCGCGCGGGCTTCGTGGGCCGGATCGGCTCCTCTCTCAACCTCGTGTTCATACGATCTCGCTTGTCCCCGCGACTCGGGCGCGGGTGTAGACTTCGCGCGCCTCGGCCCATTGAGGCGGCGTCTCATGCAAACCGGTCCCCTCTCCCATTCTTCATGGGGAGAGGGTTAAAGGTGAGGGGCGGAAGCCTGCTCCAACGTGACGTGGCCCTCACCCCTATCCCGCAAGCGGAGAGAGGAAGGTGACGTCATCCCGGACATCTCGCCCGGATAGCGCTACCGCAGGGCGAGGAGGCGATGAACTCGCGCACGGTCATGTGCGGATCGCCGGCGGCAGCCTCCAGCCGCTCCAGTTCCTGCGGCAGCAGCCGGCGCAGCTCCAGCAGATGATTGAATTGCGCATCGCAGGCCGGGATCGGCGGCGGATAGGTGCGCAGCTCTTCCGCGACCGTCTCCATCAGGGCCCGCAGCTCGCGCCGCAGGGCGTGCCAGGATCCATCGCCGTGCATGAAGAGCATCCTATCACGGTGCTGTGAGACCTCCAATGCACGGCGCGTTGGAATACCACGCGCCGGCGTGGCGTTGGTGGCTTTACCCATGCCGCGCACCTGGGGTGTGCGGAGCAATCGAACGGAGGAGTCCAGATGAAAGTGTCACCGCGCCTTGCTGCAGTTGCGTTCGCCGCGTTGGCAGCCGGCGGGATCGCCGGCAGCGCAAACGCACAGCAGAGCGCCATGACGTTCTTCGTCACCAGTGTGGGGCCGGGCACGGGCGCCGACCTTGGCGGCCTGGCCGGGGCGGACCGGCATTGCCAGGCGCTGGCACAGGCTGCCGGCGCCGGTGGCAAGACCTGGCGGGCCTATCTGAGCGCCAGCGCCTCGGGCGGCGCACCAGCCGTCCACGCCCGCGACCGCATCGGCAACGGGCCCTGGCAGAATGCGAAAGGCGTCGTCATCGCCAAGAGCGTGGCGGACCTGCACAGCGACAGCAACAACATCAACAAGGGCACCGCGCTGTCGGAAAAGGGCGAGATCATCAACGGGCGCGGCGACCGCCCCAACCGGCATGACATGCTGACGGGATCGCAGCCAAACGGCACGGCATTCGCCGACGACAAGGATCATACCTGCGGCAACTGGACGAAAAGCGGCGAGGGGTCGGCAACGCTGGGTCACCACGACCGCATGGGTCTTTCAGACGATGCCCCTGCCAAGTCATGGAATTCCTCACACCCCTCGCGCGCGTGCAGCCAGGATGCGTTGAAGGCTACGGGCGGCGACGGGCTCTTCTACTGCTTCGCGGCAAACTGAAAAAAGCGGCGCCGTTCCCAATGTGGCATTGGGACGGCGCCCACCATCGACGCGCACGAATGTGACTTGACCACCTGCGGCGGAAGCCTACAGTCCGCTCACATACGACCTCGAACTTTTTCTTTCATAAAAAGATGCGCGGCCTTGACCCGCGCACCTGCCGAGCGTCTCCGACGAAGCGAGACGCACGTGAGCGCCGGGGATGCGGATCCCGGCAACGCAAACCTGCGGGTCGATCAACCTCGCTCCTCAGCGCGGAGCGAGAGCGCCTGTTCATAAATGGCATCGTGTCCGGCAGAGGAGGAAACTCATGGCCAAGCTACGGGTAAACGGGCAGGACCGTGCATACGACGGCGATCCGTCGATGCCGCTCCTGTGGTATCTGCGCGACGAACTGGCGATGACAGGTACCAAGTTTGGGTGCGGTGTCGGCCTGTGCGGCGCCTGCACGGTGCACGTGAACGGCGAAGCCATGCGATCGTGCATGGTGCAGATGTCGGAGACGGAAGGTAAGTCGATCACCACCATCGAAGGCCTGCACCCGAAGAACGAGCATCCCGTGCAGGTGGCCTGGCGCGAGGTTAGCGTGCCGCAATGCGGCTACTGCCAGGCGGGGCAGATCATGCAAGCTGCAGCGCTGCTGTCCAAGACGCCGGCCCCGACGGATCAGCAGATCCTGGAAGGGATGTCCGGTAATCTCTGCCGCTGCGGCTGCTATCAGCGCATCCACGCGGCCGTTCGCGCCGCTGCCAGGGGGGCGTGACATGACAGAACTCAGCACACATAACAAGGTCTCGATCAGCAACGTCAGCCGCCGCAACCTACTCAAGGGCGTCGCCGCGACGGGCGGGCTTGTGCTCGCCGTGCAGCTTCCCGGCGTGAAAGGCGCGCTCGCAGCCGGCTATCCAACCGGCGCTAGCGCGATGCCGAACGGCGTCGTCAACAACCCGAAGATCTTCGTGACGGTGGGCAAGGACGGCATCGTCAGCATCATGGCGGCGCGCGCGGAAATGGGCACCGGCGCGGCACGCACCGGCTTGCCGATGATGCTCGCCGACGAGATGGGCGCCGACTGGGCGCGCGTGCACGTGGTGCAGGCGCCGGGCGATGAGAAGACCTACGGCAACCAGGACACCGACGGCTCGCGAAGCACGCGCCACTTCATCCAGCCGATGCGCCAATGCGGCGCCGCGGCACGGCAGATGCTGGAAACGGCAGCGGCCCAGAAGTGGGGCGTCAATGCGAGCGAGGTCGAGACGCAGGTGCACGAAGTGGTGCACAAGCCCTCCGGCCGCAAGCTCGGGTTCGGCGAGCTGGCCGAGGCGGCAGCCGCACTGCCGGTACCGGCCGAGGACACGCTCAAGCTGAAGGACCAGAGCGCCTTCCGCTACATCGGCAAGGGCAACGTGCGCCCCACCGACCAGGTCGACATCACCATCGGCAAGGCGGTGTACGGCCAGGACGTCATGCTGCCCGGCATGAAGTTCGCGGTCATCGCGCGGCCGCCGGTGGTGCTCGGCAAGGTCGCCACGCTCGATTCGAGCGCGGCGATGAAGGTGCCGGGCGTGGAGAAGATCGTCACCCTGCAGCCGACGCCGGCACCCTACAAGTTCGCGCCGCTGGGCGGTGTCGCGGTGATCGCCAAGAGCACGTGGGCGGCCATGAAGGGCCGGGACGCGCTCAAGATCACGTGGGACGACGGACCCAACAAGTCCTACGACTCCAAGGCTTACCGAAAACACCTCGAGGAAGAGGTGCGCAAGCCCGGCAAGGTCGAGCGCAACGTCGGGGATGTCGACAAGGCTCTCAGCTCTGCGGCCAAGGTCATTACCGCGGAGTACTACGGCCCGCACATCCACCACGCGACCATGGAGCCGCCGGCGGCTACCGCCCGCATGCAGAACGGCAAGTGGGAGGTGTGGGCACCGGTGCAGAGCCCCGGCGGCACGCGTGACGATGTTGCCAAGGCGCTCGGCATCAAGCCCGAGGAGATGGTGGTGCACACCACGCTGCTCGGTGGCGGCTTCGGCCGCAAATCCAAGTGCGACTTCGCCATCGAGGCGGCCCTGCTGTCCAAGGAGATGGGTGGCGTGCCGGTCAAGGTGGTGTGGACGCGCGAGGACGACGTGCAGCACGGCTTCTACCACACCGTGACGGTGGACCGGTTCGAAGCCGGCCTCGACGCCTCCAACAAGGTGGTGGCTTGGCGGCACCGCAGCGCGGCGCCTTCGATCCTCTCCACCTTCGCGCCCGATCCGAAGCATCCCTTCGACATAGAGCTCGGCATGGGGTGGGTGGATACGCCGTTCAACGTGCCCAACATCCGCATGGAGAGCGGGGAGGCGCAAAGCCACGTGCGCATCGGCTGGTTCCGGTCGGTGAACAACGTGATGCACGCCTGGTCGACGCAGTCGTTCGTGGCGGAGATCGCCCACCAGCTCGGCAAGGACCCGAAGGAGTTCCTGCTCGAGATGATCGGGCCCGACCGCGTCGTCGATCCGCGCGAGCAGGTCACCACCAAGTGGTGGAACTACGGCGAGCCGTTCGAGACCTACCCGATCCAGACGGGCCGGTTGAGAAACGTCGTAGAGCTGGCGACCAAGCAGGCCGGCTGGGGCAAGAAACTGCCGAAGGGCGAAGGGCTCGGCCTGGCCGCGCATCGCAGCTTCGTCAGCTATGTCGCAACCGTCGTGCATGTGAAGGTCGACGATAAGGGCCAGATCACGGTGCCGAGGGTCGACACCGCCATCGACTGCGGGTTCTGCGTGCACCCAGAACGCGTGCGCTCGCAGATCGAGGGCGCGGCCGTGATGGGGCTGACGCTCGCCAAGTACGGCGAGATCACCTTCAAGAACGGTGCGGTCGAGCAGAGTAACTTCAACGACTATCAGCTCGCGCGCATCAACGAGTCGCCACTGGAGACGATGGTGCACATTGTTGACCATCCGCTCTCGGTGCCGCCGAGCGGTGTCGGCGAGCCAGGCGTTCCGCCCTTCACGCCGGCGCTGTGCAATGCGATCTTTGCCGCAACCGGCAAACGCCTGCGGCAACTGCCGATCGGCGACCAGCTCGCCTAGGCGGATCGTTCAAGAATGGAAGGGAGGAGGCGGGATTTGATCCCGCCTCTTCTTTTTTGCCGCCTCAGGCGAGGTCCGCGGCAATGGCCGCGCCCGCCCGCTCCAGCGCGATCTTGGCGTAGGGAATGGCGCCGGCCAAGCAATAGAAGTGGTGGATCATGCCGGCGTGGCAGGTGTAGGCGACCGGCACGCCGGCCTTGCGCAGGGCGCTGGCATAGGCCTCGCCTTCGTCGCGCAGAGGATCAAAGGCGGCGGTGTGGATATGAGCCGGCGGCAGGCCGGCGAGCGAGGCGGCGCGCAGCGGCGACAGGCGCGGATCGGCGATGTCGGTGGCGCCGTAGTGCTTGGCAAACCACTCCATGCTGGCCCGCTCCAGCAGGTAGCCTTGCGCGAAGTCGCGGAGCGAGGCCGTGTCGGCCCCGGCGTCGGTGCGCGCGCAGAACAGCACCTGCAGCGCAATCTTCGGCGCCCCGGCGTCGCGCGCCAGCAAGGCGACGACGGCCGCGAGGTTGCCGCCGGCGGAGTCGCCGGCAACCGCGAGGCGATCCGGGTCGATGCCGAACGCTTCCGGATGCGTTGCGATCCATGTGACGGCCGCCATGCCGTCCTCGATCGCCGCGGGAAACTTGTGCTCGGGTGCGAGGCGATAGTCGATCGACACGACGCGGCAGCCGCTGGCGTTGGCGAGCAGGCGGCACATGCCCTCGTGCGTGTCCAGGTTGCCGATCACGAAGCCGCCGCCATGGAAGTATACGATGCCGGGCAAGGTGGATGCGGTAGTGCCGGTCGGGGTGTAGCTGCGGGTGCGGAGAGGCCCGCCCGGGCCCGGCAGCGTGCCGTTCTCGACCTTGCCGACGGGCACGTCCGGGATGTCGGCGGCCTTGGCCAGCGCCAGGATCCCGAGGCGCGCTTCCGGCGGGGTGAGCTGCCAGGTTTTCGGCCGCTGGGCTGCCACCAGAAGATCAAGCAGCGCCTTGGCGTGCGGATCGAGCGACATCCGTTCCCCCCCATGCAGACCCCTTCGCCCACAGTGCCGCGTCCAGGCGCGGCGGGCAACGGCCATGCGCGCTTGTTTTGGGGAGCGATTGCCGAAGGCAGGCGTCGGCCTGTAGGCTGTCGGCCGTGCAACGAGGGAGCAGCAGCCGCCATGCCGGAACGCGATTTCGACGCAGTGATTGTCGGCGCCGGATTCGCCGGGATGTACATGCTGCACCGGCTGCGTGGCATGGGCTTTCGCGCACGGGTGTTCGAGGCGGGCAGCGGGGTCGGCGGTACCTGGTACTGGAACCGCTATCCGGGCGCGCGCTGCGACGTGGAAAGCATGCAGTACTCCTACCAGTTCTCCGACGAGCTGCAGCAGGAGTGGGAATGGACCGAGCGTTACGCGGCGCAGCCCGAGATCCTGCGCTATGCCAACCACGTGGCGGACCGCTTCGATTTGCGGCGCGACATCCAGTTCAATGTGCGGGTGATGGCGGCGGCCTTCGATGAGGAGCAAGCGCGCTGGGCGATTTCCACCAGCGACGGCGCCACCACCACGGCGCGGTTCTGCATCATGGCGACGGGCTGCCTTTCCTCGCCCAACCTACCGAAGTTTGAGGGGGCGGAGAGCTTCGGGGGCCTCACCTACCACACCGGCGCGTGGCCGCACGAAGGGGTGGACTTTGCGGGCAAACGCGTGGCGGTGATTGGCACAGGCTCGTCCGCCGTGCAGTCGATCCCCATCATCGCCCGGCAGGCCACGCATCTTTACGTGTTCCAGCGCACCGCCAACTACGCGGTGCCAGCGCACAACGCGCCGCTGTCGCGCGAATATCAGAACGCAGTGAAGGCGGAATACCCGGAGCTGCGCGCCCGCGCCAAGCGCACCATGACCGGCATCGATTTCGACTACAGTGGCCAGGCGGCGCTGGAGACGCCGCCGGAGGACCGCGAGCGCGAGTATGAGACGCGCTGGCAGCGCGGCGGCCTGTCGTTCCTGGGCGCGTTCTCGGACCTGATGGTGAACCAGGAGGCGAACGACACGGCCGCCAATTTCGTGCGCGCGAAGATCCGCGCCGCCGTGCGCGACCCGAAGATCGCCGAGCTGCTGTCGCCGAAGAACACCATCGGCTGCAAGCGGCTCTGCATCGACATTGGTTATTACGAGACCTTCAACCGGCCGAACGTGACGCTGATTGACGTTAGCAGCTGCGGGATCGAGCGGATCACGCCCAAGGGCGTCAGGGTGGAGGGCCACGACTACGAGGTCGACGCCATCGTGTTCGCCACCGGCTTCGACGCCATGACCGGCGCGCTGCTGAAGATCGACATCCGCGGTCGCGGCGGGGTCAGACTGAAGGAGGAGTGGGCGGCGGGCCCGCACACCTACCTAGGCGTGGCAATGGCCGGGTTCCCCAACCTGTTTACGGTGACGGGGCCGGGCAGCCCCTCCGTGCTGACGAATATGCTGCCGACCATCGAGCAGCACGTCGAGTGGATCGCCGACATGATGGCATTTGCGCGCGCCCGCGGACTGTCGACCATCGAGCCGAGCGTGCAAGCGCAGGCCGCGTGGATGCAGCATGTGGGCGAGGTGGCGGCGCCGACGCTGCGCTACACGTGCAGCTCCTGGTATCTGGGCGCCAACATCGCCGGCAAGCCGCGCGTGTTCATGCCATACATCGGCGGATTCCCGAAGTACGTGGCGCGGTGCAACGAGATCGCCGCCACCGGCTACGAGGGGTTCGTGCTGGCGTAGCGGAAGGCGGGGCCTGCGGGAACAACGCCTCCAGGCTCAACCGGCGAACGTGTTGTGTAGGCTCTTTCCGCAAATCGATGGGTTGCATTCTCTGGATTGGCCCAGCGATGACTCAAATCATCGTGGACCCGTATCAGGTCAGGTTTAAGCTCGATGGAACGGAAGGCGGAGCCGAGTTGGCCTCCCAGTGTGCCTTTGAGTTCAGACGATCGAGCGGCCAAACTGAAACGTACCGGCCCGATCAAAAATCAAGCAAGTTCTCGGCGATCCATTCCACGAGATGCTTGAAGACACGCTCGCGGATATCAAATTGAGCGCCTTACCCTTTGCGCCCGTAATCCAGCATGCCGCCCGGTGCCTTCGGCGGATGGGCGCGGATGGCGTCCTCGTTGGGCTCGGTGCCCCAGCCCGGCCGATCTGGGATGACGAGATGGCCGTTCTCGTAGACCGGCGGATGGCTGACCAGTTCGTCATCCCAGGCGAGCCGGTCGATGTCGGTCTCCATGATGCGCAGGTTGGGCACGGCGGCGCAAAAGTGCGCGTTCATCATGGTGCACAGGTGGCCGTAGAAGTTGTGCGGAGCGACGTTGACCTCGTGCGCCTCGGCGGCTGCCGCGATCTTCATCGATTGCCACACGCCGTTCCAGGGCGTGTCGATGATGGCGACGTCCATCGCCTGCGCACGGAAGTAGGGCAGGAACTCGCGCAGCGAGAGCAGCGTCTCGCAGGACGAGATGGGATGCGGGCTCTGGTTGCGGATGTAGCCCAGCGCCTCCGGGCTGTAGCAGTCGATCTCGACCCAGAACATGTCGAGGTCGGCAATCGCGCGCAGGATCTTGAGGAACCCTTCCGTCTTGGCGTGGAAGTTGAGGTCGAGCAGCAGATCGATGTCCGGGCCGGCGCCCTCGCGGATCGCTTCCAGGTGCATGCGCAGGTTGCGCAGCACGGTGCGGTCGACGTTGAGTTCCGGGTAAAAGGGGGAGCCGAAGCCGGGGCGCCAGCCGCGCGGCGCGCCGTCATCGTAGAGGAAAATGTTGGTCTTCA
>DASZQG010000019.1:0-2191 GCA_035550075.1 Hyphomicrobiaceae bacterium
TGCTGCTGACCACGACGACGGCGGCGCTGCTGCCGGCCTTCGACATCCCGCTGCAGGTCGACCCGCAGAAGCAGCTGGCGATGATCGCGCAGCTCGCCGACATCCCCTGCGTCTTCGCCGTCAACACCAAGCATCCGGCCAAGACCTGGGCCGAGTTCACCGAGTGGCTGAAGAAGGAGCCCGGCCAAGTTTACTACGCCACCTCGAGCACCGGCGGCCTGCCGCATCTGTGGGGTGAGCTGATCAGCGCCAAGAACGGCGGCAAGCTGCAGCACATCCCCTACAAGGCCGCCGCCGAAGCGCTGCGCGACGTGGTCGCCGGCCACGTGCCGGCCTTCGTCGACGTCACCACGCCGGTCGACCAGCAGATCCGCGGCGGCACGATGCGCGGCCTGCTGTGCGGCGCGCCCGAGCGCGTCGCGGCGGTCGGCGATGTGCCGACGGCGAAGGAGCTGGGCATGCCCGATCTCGAGGCCGCGGTGTATTTCGGCGTCTCCGCGCCGGCGGGCACGCCGGCCGAGATCATCCAGCGCTACAACACCGCGATCAACGCGGCGCTGAAGGTCGAGAGCGTGCGCGAGAGGCTGATGTCGATGGGCTTCATCCCCACCGGCGGCACGGCTGAGGCCTATACGCAGCGCCTCGCGGCCGAGACCAGCCGTTGGCGCAAGGTGATCAAGGACGCCAAGATCCCGCCGCCGGCGTAACGCGAGGACTGATCGCGCGATCACCAGGACCGCGCGATCCTCCGAGATGTCCTAGCCGCGGCAGAGCGCGCAGATCTTGTTGCCTGCGGGATCGCGCAAATAGGCGAGATGCAGCGTCACCGCGCCACCGGTGCGCGGGCCCGGCGGATCCTCGATGCTCATGCCGCCGTTGGCGACGCCCGCATCGTGGAAGGCCTTCACCTTCTCGGGGCTGTCGCAGGCGAAACCGATCGTGCCGCCGTTGGCGTGCGTCGCCGCCTTGCCGTCGATCGGCTTGGTGAGGCCGAACGTGCCGGTCGGGGTGCGATAGAACACCCGCCCCTTCGGATCGGCCTTGCCTTCGGGAATGCCGATGGCGCCGAGCACGGCGTCGTAGAATTTCTTCGACGCAGCAACATCGTTCGCGCCGACAAAGATGTGTGAGAACATCGTCCCTCCTCCGATCAATTGACGAAGCGAATTGTACAGGGAAGACGTGCGCCGAGCACAAACGCAAAAGCCCGCGTGGTGGTCGGGCATTTTGGCTGGGGGAGGGATGGTTGCGGGAGCAGGATTTGAACCTGCGACCTTCAGGTTATGAGCCTGACGAGCTACCGGGCTGCTCCATCCCGCGGGGATGGTCTGGCGTGCGCGAGCGCACGCGGAGGGTGTGCGTGTCGTTGGCGAGGAAGCGTGTGTGGCGCATGCGCAGACGCATGCTGGGGGTGGACTTGGAAGGCCTGGCGGCGACCTACTCTCCCGCGTCTTGGGACGCAGTACCATGGGCGCTGAGGGTTTTCACGGCCGAGTTCGGGATGGGATCGGGTGTTCACCCCTCGCCAGAGCCACCAGGCCGTCGAAGTCCGCCCGGGGTTGGTGAGTGCAAGTCTTGATGGAGATGGAGTGTTCCATGCACGGTCTAGCGTGCGCGAGCGCACGCGGAATGACCGCTGCACGGGACGTTTACGCACGCAAGCGTGCGTGGAGATGTGAAGAGATCAAGCCGGTCGGGCGATTAGTACCGCTTGGCTGAACACATCGCTGTGCTTGCACCTGCGGCCTATCAACGTGGTGGTCTGCCACGGCCCTGTCTAGCGAGACCTGGTTTTGAGGAGGGTTTCACGCTTAGATGCGTTCAGCGTTTATCCCGTCCGTACATAGCTACCCGGCAATGCGGCTGGCGCCACAACCGGTACACCAGAGGTACGTCCATCCCGGTCCTCTCGTACTAGGGACAGCGCCTCTCAAGTCTCGAACACCCACGGCAGATAGGGACCGAACTGTCTCACGACGTTCTAAACCCAGCTCACGTACCGCTTTAAATGGCGAACAGCCATACCCTTGGGACCTGCTCCAGCCCCAGGATGCGATGAGCCGACATCGAGGTGCCAAACCTCCCCGTCGATGTGGACTCTTGGGGGAGATCAGCCTGTTATCCCCGGCGTACCTTTTATCCGTTAAGCGATGGCCCTTCCACGCGGAACCACCGGATCACTATGACCGAC
>DASZQG010000020.1:0-3171 GCA_035550075.1 Hyphomicrobiaceae bacterium
GATGGGCGGCTCGACGCTGCTGCGCTTCGCGCTCGTCAACGGCTTGCCGGGGTTCGTCACGCGCGAGGCCGACGGCGAGCTGCAGACGACCGCGCTCGACATCGAGGACGGCAAAGTCGCGGCGATCTATGTGATGCGGAATCCGGAGAAGATGCGGCACCTGATGTAGGAGGTGGAGCGGGAGCAGCGGGCCTGGGTCCCGGCTCTCGCTTCGCTCGGCCGGGATGACAAACGGTGAAAACTCCCACCCCTTTTGCCCTCCGCCCGTCCCTAGCGCTATCATCCCGCCAAACCTGAACCGCGCGCGTTCTGGTGCCATGCTGGCGCATGGGCCGGCGCGCGGCGGCGAAAAGATTCCGGAGGCGACCCATGGCAGACGGCGGCAAGACGGCCGAAGCCGGCGGCAGGAAATGGACGGAGGCAACGGAGGCCGGCTACATGCCGGGCTTCGGCAACGACTTCGAAACGGAGGCGCTGCCCGGCGCGCTGCCCGTGGGGCAGAACTCGCCGCAGAAAATGGCCTACGGCCTCTACGCCGAGCAGCTTTCGGGCTCGCCCTTCACCGCGCCGCGCGGCACCAACGAGCGCTCCTGGCTCTACCGCATCCGCCCCTCGGTGCAGCACGCGCAGCGCTTCAAGAAAACCGCACTGCCGTTCTGGAAAACTGCGCCCGCCACCGCCGAGCACGATCGCCCGATTGGCCAGCTGCGCTGGAGTCCGATTCCGATCCCCAAGGAGCCGCTGACGTTCCTCACCGGCATGCGCACCATGACGACCTCGGGCGACGTCAACACGCAGGCCGGGATGGGCGCGCACGTCTATCTCGCCACCGCGCCGATGCGGGATGAATACTTCTACAACGCCGACGGCGAGCTGCTGATCGTGCCGCAGCAGGGCGGCATGCGCTTTGCCACCGAGTTCGGCCGCATCGAGGCCGAGCCCGGCGAAATCTGCGTGATCCCGCGCGGGGTGAAATTCCGGGCCGAGCCGATCGCGGGCCCCGCACGCGGCTACGTGTGCGAGAACTACGGCGCCAAGTTCACCCTGCCGGATCGCGGGCCGATCGGCGCCAACTGTCTCGCCAACGCGCGCGACTTCAAGACGCCGGTGGCCGCCTTCGAGGACCGCGAGGCGAAAAGCCGGCTGGTGGTGAAGTGGTGCGGCAGCTTCAACGTGGCCGAGATCGGACACTCACCGCTCGACGTGGTGGCCTGGCACGGCAACTACGCGCCCTACAAATACAACCTGCGCCACTATTCGCCGGTGGGCGCCGTCCTGTTCGACCACCCGGACCCGTCGATCTTCACGGTGCTGACCGCGCCGTCGGAGACCGCCGGTACCGCCAACGTCGACTTCGTGATTTTCCCAGAGCGCTGGTCGGTGGCCGAGCACACGTTCCGCCCGCCCTGGTATCACATGAACATCATGTCGGAGTTCATGGGGCTGATCTACGGCGTCTACGACGCCAAGCCCGAGGGTTTCGTGCCGGGCGGCATCTCGCTGCACAACTGCATGCTGCCGCACGGCCCCGACAAGACGGCCTACGACCATGCCACCAAGGTCGAGCTGAAACCGGCCAAGCTCACCAATACGCTGGCCTTCATGTTCGAGACCCGTTTTCCCCAGCACCTGACCAAATTCGCCGCCGAGCTCGACGTGCTGCAGGAGAACTACGCCGACTGCTGGACCCCGCTGGAAAAGCAATTCACTGGCAAGAAGTGAGATTGGGAAGGCCGCACCTGACATGAGCAAGACCTTCGCCTCCACCGGCGACCTCGCCGACAAGAAGATCACGTTCGCGGAAATCGGACCGCAGCTCTACGCCTTCACCGCCGAGGGCGACCCCAACAGCGGCGTTATCATCGGCGACGACGGGGTGATCGTCATCGACGCGCAGGCGACCCCGGTGATGGCCAACCTGGTGATCGAGCGGGTGCGCAGCATCACCGACAAGCCGATCAAATACGTGGTGCTCTCGCACTACCACGCGGTGCGTGTGCTCGGCGCGTCAGCCTACAAAGCACAGGAGATCATCGCCTCCGAGATCTGCCGCTCGATGATTGCCGAGCGCGGCCAGGAGGACTGGGATTCCGAGTACGGCCGCTTTCCGCGCCTGTTCAAGGCGGCGGAAACGATTCCGGGGCTTACCTGGCCGACGCTGACCTTTCGCCGACGCATGACGCTCTACCTCGGCAAGCGGCGGGTCGACCTGCTGCACATCGGCCGCGCGCACACCGCCGGCGACATCATTGCCTACGTGCCCGATTGCAACGTGGTCTTCACCGGCGACATCGTCGAATACAAGTCGGCCTGCTACTGCGGGGACGCCCACTTCACCGACTGGCCGCGCACGCTCTCCCAGCTCGAGCGGGTGAGGCCGGATGCGCTGGTGCCCGGCCGCGGCGACGCGCTGGTGGGCGCCGAGACGGTGGCTGAAGGCGTGGCGCTCACACGCGAGTTCCTGCAGGCGATCTACGAGCCGGTGAAGCGCGGGGTGGCGCGCGGTGCTTCGCTGAAAGAGTGTTTCGACGAAACGACGGCGGCGATGCGGCCCAAGTATGGGAGCTGGCCGATTTTCGAGCACTGCCAACCCTTCAACGTCGCACGCGCCTACGACGAGGCCCAGGGCATCGACACGCCGCGGGTGTGGACCGCGGAGCGCGACCGCGCCATGTGGCAGGCTTTGCAGGGCTAGGGCAGACTTTCCCGGAAATTCAACCCGTCAGGCTTCGACGATCTTCCAGTAGGAATCCTTGCCGATCACCTGCTCGCCGCGGAACGTGTAGAAGTCGCAGCCGCGCACCTGCACGCGCTTTCCCTCGCGCGTCGTACCGGTCAGCAGCCACTTGGACATGCCGGTCTGTTGGCCGGCATCCACGAAATGTTCGTCATCGGCGTAGTGCACGTCCGGGAGGCCCTGGAAGCGCGAGGCGAGACCTTCGCGCACCGCCTGCTTTCCCTGATAGCGGGTGCCCCACGGATGGGGACCTCGCGGCATCTCGAGCACGCAGTCGTCCGCAAAGTACGTCATGATCCGATCGAGATCGTGCGCGTTGAAGGCTTCGCAAAGCCCAACGAGTTTTGCCCTGATGTCGGCCATCTCTCCTCCTGACCCGCGGCGAGCCAACCGGGCCTGTTATAGCCGACTGAGCCGATCCTGGCATGCTTCGG
>DASZQG010000021.1:0-2180 GCA_035550075.1 Hyphomicrobiaceae bacterium
GCTGCGCGCGGCGGTCATCAACGGCAACGTCGGCCCCGGCAACACGCTCGGCCAGGCCCTCGACCACATCGACGCGGTGGTCAAGGAGGTCGCGCCCGGCGTGATCACCGACCTGGACGGCCAGGCGCGCGAGTTCAAGGAGGCCGGCGGGCAGCTCTACATGACCTTCCTGCTGGCGCTGGTGTTCATCTACCTGGTGCTGGCCGCGCAGTTCGAGAGCTTCGTCGGCCCGCTCGTGATCATGTTCACGGTGCCGCTCGCCATGACCGGGGCGCTCCTGATCATGTGGTACAACGCCTCGACCGGCGGCGTCGGCACGCTCAACGTGTACAGCCAGATCGGGCTGGTGATGCTGGTGGGCCTGATCACCAAGCACGGGATCCTGATCGTCGAGTTCTCCAACCAGCTGCGCGCCAAGGGCATGGAGAAGTTCGAGGCGGTGATCGAGGCCTCCACCCTGCGCCTGCGCCCGATCCTGATGACCACGGCGGCCATGGTGCTCGGCGCCCTGCCGCTGGCGATGGCCCACGGCGCCGGCGCCGAATCCCGCCAGGCCATCGGCTGGGTCATCGTCGGCGGCCTGACCTTCGGCACGATGCTGACGCTGTTCGTGATCCCGACCATCTACTCGCTGCTGGTGCGCAAGGTGCACATGATCGCAGGCGATGAGGAGGTGGTCCTCCCGGTCAGCGGCGGCAGCGGCGCCATCACCTCGCCGCACAAGGAGCTGTAGCCGCGTACCGGTACACCGCGCTCGACAAACAAACGGCAAGTACACCTGTACTTGCCGTTTTTGTTTGCTTACAGTCTGCGCTATGCGAAGCCGAAAGCGCAAAGGTGAAAGGGAAAAGTGAACGACACGGCCCCGGGTTCTTCGTCTTCAACTTTCGGCTTTAACCTTTAGCATTTTCGCTGCCGGGCAATGCCGCGCCTCAAATTTCATACCCTCGACGTCTTCACCGACCGGATGTTCGGCGGCAATCCGCTTGCCGTCGTGCTGGATGCCGATGGCCTCGACACGGTGCGCATGCAGGCCGTCGCGCGCGAGTTCAACCTATCCGAGACCGTTTTCGTGCAGACGCCCGCAAGGCCGGGTCCCGCGCGCAGGAAGGTCCGGATCTTCACGCCGTACACCGAGCTGCCGTTCGCCGGCCATCCCACGGTGGGCACCGGGTTTTTGCTGGCCCGGCTGGGCCTCGCGGGACTGGAGGCCGCGAATCCAGTGCTCGTGCTCGAGGAGAACGTCGGCGACGTGCCGGTGCGCGTCCTCTATGAGAACGGCGCCCCGGTGGCGACGCAGATGTCGGTGCCGCGCATGCCGGAACGCGGCGCCTCGGCGCCTTCGCGCGCGGACCTGGCCGCGCTGCTTTCCCTGGAAGAAGCGGACCTGCCCGGCGAGGCGGCGGTGTGGTCCTGCGGGGTCCCTTTCCTGTTTGTCCCCGTGCGCGACCTCGATTCGATCGGCCGCGTGAAAGTGCGCCTCGACCTGTGGGAAGCGGTGATGGCCCAGGGTGGCGCCCGGGGCGCATTCCTGCACACGAGCCACACACGGACGCCGGACGCGCAGGTGCATGCGCGCATGTTCGCGCCCGGCCTGGGGGTTTCGGAGGACCCGGCCACCGGTGGCGCGGCCTCGGCACTCGCGGGCGTGCTGCAGGCCGCCGCGCCCGCGGACGGCGCCCGTCGCTGGCGCATCGAGCAGGGCTTCGAGATGGGGCGGCCTTCGCTGATCGACCTTGAAGCCGACGTGGGGGATGGCCGCATCCATGCCGTCCGCGTGGGCGGCCGTTCGATCGCGGTGACCGAAGGCTGGATCGACCTGCCGGCCTGATCTTCGGCCATTGGCGCCGATCTCCACCGCGCGCCGAAGCCCCTTGTCCGGTCCTTCGAAAATTTCGATGGACCCGCCCAAAAACCCTCGCTATCAATTACCTGCGAACGCCCCTATATTCGCTCCATCGGGGTTCCCGCCTTGGGGCCCACAGGAGATCGCAATGATTGCCGTCAGGAAAAGCGCCGAACGCGGCTACGCCGACCATGGCTGGCTGCGCAGCTTCCACACCTTTTCGTTCGCCGGTTACTACGACCCCCGGCACATGGGGTTCGGACCGCTGCGGGTCATCAACGAGGACCGGGTCGACCCGGGCGAGGGCTTCGGCAAGCACCCGCACCGGGACATG
>DASZQG010000022.1:0-3866 GCA_035550075.1 Hyphomicrobiaceae bacterium
CGATCAGCGCCGGCGTCGACTGGTACGACAAGGAGGTGCTGCGGGCGCACGGCATCCGGCTGGCAAGCGCTGCCGGCGTCAACGCCGCCGCCGTCGCCGAGCACGCCATGGCGCTGATCCTGGCGCTGCGCCGGCATCTGCAGATCGCGCGCGACAACCCGAGGGCGCACCACTGGCGGCCGATGGTGGCGCAGATCGCCGACCGCGAGGACGAGCTCGGCGGCAAGACGCTGCTGGTGGTCGGCATGGGGCGCATCGGCGGACGGCTAGCCGAGCTGGCCAAGGTATTCGGCATGCGGGTGATCGGCATCCGGCGTCACCCGGCGCGCGGGCCCGGTTCCGCCGATGCGGTCTATGGTGGCGACCGCCTGCGCGAGGCGCTGGCCGAGGCCGACGTGGTCGCGCTGACCTGTCCGCTGACGCCGGAGACCGAGAACCTGATCGGTGCCGAGGCCATCGCCGCCATGCGGGGTTCGGCGCACCTGATCAACGTCGCGCGCGGCCGCGTGGTGGACGAGACCGCGCTCATTGCCGCCTTGCAGGAAGGGCGTATCGCGGCGGCCGGCCTCGACGTCACGCGCGAGGAGCCGCTGTCGGCCTCCTCGCCGCTGTGGGAAATGCCAAACGTCATCGTCACGCCGCACGTCGGCGGCGAGACGCAGCGCTACGAGGATGGCGTGATCGACATCCTACTCGACAACCTCGGGCGCCTGTGGCGCGGAGAGACGGCGCTGCGCAATCAAGTGGTGTGATCCGGCCGGTCAAGGTTCGATCCGCAACCGTTGCACCGGGCGTGCGGCGTTAAGGAATTGTTTACCTTTGCAGCCGAGGGTCCCCGGCTTGGGCATGGGGGGCGGTAACCCAGTGAGGTGCCGCCATGCTCAGTCGAATTGCGTGGGGTTTCTGCAATCTGGCGTTCGATGCGTCCCGGGACGAATGCTTCCCGGACCTGATGCGCGGCGTATTCCGCCGCCTTGGCGTGGCCTGGTATTGGGCCGCGCTCGCCCTCGACGGGCGTGCTTTCGAAGTCTGGCGCGACCTGCGCGTCGGTCCTGCAGCCACGAAGGGTGCGGGACGCCGCTTTCGTGCCGCGCGCATCGCCACCACGGCCTTGCGCACGCTGGCCGGCGCGCAACGGCGTGCGGGCGCACGGGTGCGCGCCTTGTTGCCCGCGCCCGGCCGCAGCGAAGACGAGGTTCCAAGCGTTGCGGCCTGGTCGCTGCCGCAAGTCGCGCGCATCAGCAATCTGGGCCTCGGCCGGGTGTGGGTAGTGATGTGCCCGTACTGCAGCGAGTTCCACATGCACGCCCCGGGCGAAGGGCGTCGTGCGGCGCCGTGCGGCATCGCCGGCGCGGCAGAGAGCTACGAGCTGGCGTACGGCGGCGAGCTTCCGTGCGGGCTGCGCAACAGCTTCCACCGCGCGGTGCGGCAGGATCTGCCCAAGCTCCTGTTCGAGTGGCCGCAGCCGGCGGAGCCATCGCGCCTGGAAGCTGCATGACCAACAAGAGGCAATGCCGGCTGCGTTCGGCATTGCCTGCATCGGAGCCAGGATCGCGCCTACTTCTTTTTCGGCAGCGCCGACTTCACCAGCGGATTTTTGCAGCCCTTGAGGTATTTCGCGTCAAGGTCCGCGAAACCCCGCTCCCCGGCATGCACCACGCGCGCCTTCAGAAGTGCCGCCTTGTCGGGAGGATTCTCCGCCAGGAACACGTGCGGCGAGGCGCAGGTGAAGAGCATGTAGCCGCGCGTGTCCTGCTTGGCTGCCTCGCGCGAGGCGTTGCCATAGCGATAGACCCGCTCTCCCTTGTCGCCGGGGATGACGACGTAGGCGAGCCCGCTGCCCGACGTATAGGCGCTGCGGAACTTGGCGAGAGCCGGATCCGGGGCCGACGTGTCGGCGGCGACGACGGGCGTTGCCAACAGTAGGGCGGCAATCGGCGCCGCCAGGGCCAGCGTCTTCAGGTGATGTCTCGTCATGTGGTCTGCCTCTTGCCGATGCCGCGCGCCCTTCTTCGCCAGCGCGCAGCCCAAGCCACAAATGGGAGCAGCTGCCGGCGGCGGCAAGCCTGCGTCGGCTTTGCGAGCCCCGTCAGGGGCTTGGCCGCAGCCGCGAAGTTGCCATAGTCGATTCCCACCTGAGCCTTCGCCGGACCCATTACGCCGGCATCTTCTCTGCAACAGGAGCAAAGTGTGGCTCAGAAAGTCCACGTTGGCATCATTCTCGACCGTTCTGGATCCATGGAGGATTGCCGCGCCGACGCGGTCGGCGCCGTCAACAGCTATTTGCGACAGCTCAAAGACGACAAGGATATGGAGGCGAGTGTCAGCCTGATCACCTTCGATTCCCAATCCATCGACGTCATCCGCGATGGGGTGCCCGCCGGCAGTTGCGCCGAGCTCGGCATCGACGAGTTCCAGCCGCGCTCGATGACCCCGCTGCTCGATGCCGTGGCGCACGGCGTGGGCGTGCTCGACAAGCGCAAGGAGGCGGATGCGCGCTGCGTCCTGGCCGTCATGACCGACGGGCTGGAGAACGCCTCGCGCGAGCACACCAAGGAAAGCGTCAAGGCCCTGCTCGACCGCAAGCAGAAGGAGGAGGGCTGGCTGGTGCTCTACCTCGGCGCCGACCACAACGCCTGGGAACAGGCGCACGGCCTGGGTCTGCGCGCGGGCAATGTCGCCGCCTTCGACAAGGGAGCGATGCTGGCGAGCATTAGTTCGGCGGGCTCGCGCCTGAAGAGGTACGCGATGGCGAAGGACGCCGCCAAGGAAGCGGAGTCGGGCGGCTTTACGGACGCCGAGCGTTCCGGCATGAGGCGATCTTCGCGCAAGAAACATTGAGTCGATCGCAATTGCTGCATTGCGAAGTCGCGGGCCCCCAACGGGGCCCGCATTTTTCGCGATCTGCCGTCCGGCCGACCCCGCAACGCAGCGAACTCTTACACAAGAGATGGAGCGATCCGTTCACGCAAACTTATCCACCGCAAGGGAAATTGGTCGCGCTCCAGTCACACTTTGCGGGTACGGTAGGCCACATGACACGGGGACGGAAGGGGACGCAGGCAAGTAGCGAGGAGATGCCGATGCTGTCCAAGAGGCACTGTCCGCTCACTGGGGTTGTGAATTTCTTCTTTGAAGAGGAACCGCATTTCGCAGTGGGTTCGGTGGTCAAGAACAGCAGCGCACGCGGGTACGAGTGGCGCTGCTACACGGAGCCATGTTCCGGCGGCGGATTGGCCCCCGACATGAAATCCGCTGAACAGAAGGTCGCCATGCTGTGCCGTGAGGCTGCCACGCGGCACGTTGCCGACATGGCCGCCTGAGGGCGACCCGAGTACACGTTGTGATCGGGCCCGGCGACGGGCCCGTTTCGTTTGTGGCGGTCCGGTTGCGGCGATGAGGTTCGTTCCTGCACTCCGGCGCATCCTTTTTCGCGCGGCTCCCGCGTCCATTCTGCCATTGGCTTCCGCGTCGACGGCCGCCCTCCTTTCATTCCGCCATCGGTTATCGGGTCAGCTGCTTCCGTCCTCGTCCTGCAAAAATTCCACTTCGAGCCCTTCTTCCAGTCGGACGAGATCGTCAGGCAGCGGCATTCCGTAGGCTTTGAGCTCGTTGAGCTGCTGCATGATCAGTTGGTACAGCTCTCGCCGGTTTTCCGGCTCGTTCCGCATGCGCGTCAGCAGCAATCCGATTTCTGCTTTTTTGTCTTCGAATGCCATTGCCACCTCCTGTGCTGACAAAACTCGGCGGATGCGCGAAGTGTTGCATGGATCGAAGCTTCAGGGTGGAGAGCTTTTTCGGACAACTCGTGAGTGTCCTCCCAGCCGTGGGACGTCATACTGAAAGCCGCGTTCGGGATGACGCAG
>DASZQG010000023.1:0-30483 GCA_035550075.1 Hyphomicrobiaceae bacterium
CAGATGGGCCCCGAGACGCTGTATTTCCTGGAATCGGTGCTGCTCGACCGGCCGGTGATGGTGAGGCCCGAGAGCGCGCGCACGGTGATGGAGGTCTACTGCGCCGCCGATTTGTCCGCTGACCGCAATCAGCCCATCGACCTGCCGCTCGGCAACGAAGCCCTGGCCGCGATCTCGGCCGCCGCCGAGGCCAAACGCTGAGCTCGGAGCATGCGAGCGCGCGACTAGCTCTCGGCCAACCAGCAAAAAAATTCCGCAATGCTGCCACCGTCGAGCGGATGGTGGATTTGCTGAGTGCTAATCCGTGCTCATGTTCCCTTCTTCGCCAAGGCGAGCCTTGAAACGCGATCCTCTGCTGAATGTGAAACCTCTTGAAACACCGAAAATTGGCGTGAACCTCAAACCGATGTAGCGCCTGCAGAACCTTGTCGATCGAGTTCTCGCTGCAGCGCTTGGCCCCTTTAAAGTCCTGGCGGTAGCGCCGTTTGATGCGCTCATTGTTCGGATGGCGCGTCTTCATGTAGCTGTTCCGCAACTGGGGACCAGAGTCTTCATCGTCCCGAGGACGTTCGTCAAGAACGGCGATGAGCGATTGGTCGTGCCCAACGATTTCGCCAAGGCGGTGGTAGACGCGCGACGGCGAACATCGACGCACGTCTTCACATACAAAGGCGAGCCGATCACGCGCATGCTGACGTCGGGCTGGAAGCGGGCCCGCGTCAGGGCTGATCTGCCTCAGGTGAGAGTTCACGATCTGAAACACACGTTCGGGCGCCGCTTGCGGGCCGCTGGTGTGAGTTTCGAGGATCGGCAAGATTTGCTTGGGCACCGGCCTCAACGGATCACCACCCACCACTCGGCAGCCGAACTGCCACACCTCATCGCCGTTGCGAATAGCGTGTGCACGCGAGACAGCACGCAAGTGGATTAGTAGTGCTGCGTGGGTCTGTCCGGGGGCATCACGCAAACCTCACGCAAGCGCCCGAGAGAGCGGTTGCGTGCAACTGACTAGCCATTGAAATCTGTGGCGATCCCGGCAGGGCTCGAACCTGCGACCCCCTGCTTAGAAGGCAGGTGCTCTATCCAGCTGAGCTACGGGACCAGCATCGGTGCGAGCTGGAATAAAGCACCTTCCGGCTGTGTTTTCCAGAAATGTCAGGTCCGATTCTGGCCGCGAATCTGCGAGCAGGGACAAGCTCGCGGCAGGCATAGACAACCCTAAAGCCTGCTTGACGGCTCCGGGCGCGAGTTCTTTGCACAGGCGGCAAGCTGCAGCTTTTCCGATGCGCTCGCGAGGTCGGAGGTAATCCATCAAGCCGGAAAGTCCTCCTGGCAGAGGATGGTTTTTAAGCGATTGATGCGTACTGCGTCGCGATGGCGTGCAGATTATGAGCCCTGTGCAAGCGCGTCCGGGTGAAGCGGCGCGGTCACGTTGGCGGACATTGGGCGACCAGCTCCACCTGGCGCCTGTCCACCGGCGTGATGCTCAGCACGATTTTCCAGCCGTTGAGGATAGCATCCTTCCACACCGCGCTTGCACAATGCGTGGCATTCCAGTCGGTGGCCTTGCGGGCCTTCCAGTCCGCTGTCATGGCCGAAGATGGCTCGTAGGTGAAACGGCGGAACTCGACCCGCTTTTTCTCGCACGTCACGACCATCCCCGCGTTCCGTGTCACGCGGTCCGTCCAGTTGCCGATGTCCTGTGCGGAAGCCGCGGCCACCCGTTTGGCCACCTCACAAAAATCGCGGTCGTCGATGGCCAGGGCCGGCCGCGTCAGGCCAGCCAGCAGGACGGAAGCTCCCACCGGTAGCATCCAGCACCGACAATGTCGCACCATGACCGTTGCCCCGCCGTAGCACCGCGAGTGAGGCATCCTGCGGCTTTAAGCGGGGACTTTGCAAGGGCGGCGGGCGAGCCGCCGCGGGCACGGCGCGTTCTGCTATTTGCTGGCTCTGAGCTTGGTGCAGAATTCTTCGAATTGCTCTTTGGTCCACTTGAGCCCGGGGTGCCAGCCCCGCGTGCACTCTTCCTTGGTGGGATTGACCACAATGGTGGCACCCGGCTTGGCCTGCAGGGCCGGCGCGGGGTTGGTCGGCCCCGGTGTGGTCGTCTGCGCCGCTGCGGCAAAGCTGCTGCAAGCGAGGGTGCCGCAGACGCACGCAGCCGAGATGCGAAGCCGGCCCCAAGCCTGCGCCCGCCGTAAGGCTGTTTTTAGTCCCAACATCGCTCAGGCTGCCCTGTCGCTGACATCTTGAACCCCCTGCTGCTTTGCGCAGTGCGCGCAACAGAAAATGCGGCCCTGGGCTTCCACCCCATGGCCGACGACGCGACACCCGCAGTGAGCGCACTCCGGCGCCATGGCATGGATCGCGCATTCGAAGCTGTCGAACGTCATCGTGCGGCCACCCTGGGCCACCTGGAAGGCCTTGTCGTAATCGTTGCCGCAAACATCGCATCGGGGCATAGGTCTGCTCCTATCGCATAGTTAGTCGCTTAACGGGCGGGCACGGACCTCGGTTCCAGGGACGGCAAGCGTAATATTTGATAGAATACAGCGACAATTGGTGCCATCTTCCGACGCGAGCGGCAGGGAGAAGGCGAAATGTCTGTCCGAAGGCGCGTGCTGTTAACAGTGGTGGCGCTCACGTTGGCAACGCTCTGCCCGCACGCCGACGCGCGAGCGCAGAGCGGCAACCTCGTCGTGTTTGCCGCGGCCAGCCTCAAGAATGCTCTGGATGCGGTCAATGCGCAGTGGCACGGGGCGACAGGCAAGTCTGCGACCATCTCCTACGGCGCTAGCTCTGCCCTCGCCAAGCAGATCGAACAGGGCGCGCCCGCACAGGTCTTTATTTCCGCCGACCTCGACTGGATGGACTATCTAGCCACCAAGCACCTGATCAAGCCGGAGACCCGTGCCAACCTGCTGGGCAATCGGATCGTGCTGGTTGCCCCCAGGGAGAGGGCACGCCCGGTGGAGATCAAGCCCGGCTTCGATCTCGTCAAGGTTCTGGGTGGCGGGCGACTGGCCATGGCCAACGTGGAAGCCGTGCCGGCGGGCAAATACGGCAAGTCGGCGCTTGAAAAGCTCGGCATATGGCCAAGCGTGTCGGACAGGCTGGCGCAGGCGCAGGACGTGCGCGCCGCCCTGGTGCTGGTGTCGCGCGGCGAGGCGGCCGCCGGCATCGTCTACCAGACGGACGCGATGGCAGAGCCCAACCTCGCAATCATTGGGGTTTTTCCTGAAAATACGCACGAACCGATCGTCTATCCGATCGCCCTGACCGCCATCGCCAATGGCGCAGCTGCGTCCGCGTTTCTCGCCTACGTTATCTCCGGCGCCGCCAAGCCCCTGTTCGAGGCACAGGGGTTCATCGTGCTCGGCAACGGGCGCTTATGAAGCCTGCCATCGTGATGACCGAAGCGACATCGATGCCGCGCCCCCGCTGAGCGTCAATGAGCTGGATACCTCTCAGTCCCGAGGAATGGACGGCCGTGCGCCTCAGCTTGCGCGTGGCGGTGGTTGCCAGTTTCGTCAGCCTGCCCTTCGGCATCGCCACCGCGATGGTGCTGGCGCGCGGTCGGTTCTGGGGTCACACTTTGCTCAACGCCGTTGTGTTTCTTCCCCTGATCCTACCGCCCGTTGTAACTGGATATCTCTTGCTTATCCTGTTCGGCCGGCGAGGGCTGATCGGCGCTTTCCTCGCCGACCATTTCGGCATCGTCTTCTCCTTCCGCTGGACGGGAGCCGCGCTGGCGTGTGGCGTCATGGGGTTTCCGCTAATGGTGCGTGCCATCCGCCTGTCGATTGAAAGTGTCGACAGTCGCCTCGAGGAGGCGGCGGGCACCTTGGGCGCCAACCGGCCGTGGATCTTTCTCACCGTGACGCTGCCGCTGATCGTTCCCGGTATCCTGGCCGGCACGGTGCTGTGCTTCGCCAAGGCCATGGGCGAATTCGGGGCCACCATCACCTTCGTTTCCAATATTCCGGGCGAAACGCAAACCTTGGCATCTGCCATCTACACCTACACGCAAGTACCGGGCGGCGACGCGGGCGCGCTGCGGCTGACGCTGGTTTCGATTGCAGTGTCCATGCTGGCGCTACTTGCCTCCGAGTTGATGGCGCGCTTTGCCAACAAGCGCCTGGACGCGCAATGACCCTGTGCATCGAGGTCAGGCACCGCCTAGGCAGCTTTCTGCTCGATGCACGATTCGAGACAAGCGGCGGCCTTGTGGCGGTGTTCGGGCGCTCGGGTGCCGGCAAGACGTCCCTCATCAACGTGATCGCCGGCCTGATCTGGCCCGATGAGGGCCGCGTGACGATCGACGGCATCGATCTGGTCGATACGTCCAGAGGCATATTGGTCCCGCGCCATCGCCGCCGGATCGGCTACGTGTTCCAGGAAGGGCGGCTGTTCCCACATCTGACGGTGCGTCAGAACCTGCTCTATGGCCGCTGGTTTGCGCCCCATCCGCACACGCACGGCGATCTGAACCGCGTCGTCGCCATGCTCGGGCTCGGCCATGTGCTCGAGCGCCGGCCCGGCCGTCTCTCTGGGGGCGAGAAGCAGCGCGTTGCGATTGGCCGGGCCCTCCGTGCCAGCCCGCGCCTGTTGCTGATGGACGAGCCGCTGGCGTCGCTGGACGAGGCGCGCAAGGCCGAGATCCTTCCCTACATCGAGCGGCTGCGCGATGAGGCCCAGGTGCCGGTGGTCTATGTCAGCCACTCCGTGGCGGAGGTCGCACGCCTGGCCTCGACCGTTGTGCTGATGTCGGAGGGCAAAGTGGTTGCCTGCGGCCCAGCACGCGAGGTCATGCACCGGCTCGATCTGCTGCCGTTGGTGGGCGGGGCCGAGGCGGGTGCGATCGTGGAGGTCACCATCGAGCGCCACGATGAGCGCTTCGGCCTGACGGAGCTACGGTCGGCCGCGGGTGTGTGGAGGCTGCCGCGCTTGCCCGCACCCCTCGGCACGCGGCTTCGTTTGCGGGTGCGCGCGCGCGACGTGATGATCGCCATGTCGCCGCCGGCGGACGTAAGTGCGCTCAACGTTCTGCCTGGATTGGTGGCCGATATCGGCGCTGGCGAGGGCCCTCTCGCCGAAGTGCGCCTCGATTGTAACGGTGAGGTGCTGCTGGCGAGTCTCACCCGCTATTCCATAGAGCGTCTCGGTCTGGCGAAGGGCGTACCGGTGTTTGCGCTGGTGAAGAGCATCGCGCTCGACCGTCACGCCCTCGGCGGCACGGCCGGTGCCGAAGCCGGCGACGAGGCGGAAGCGTTCAGCCTCCATCGTCCCTAGGCCACCGAGCAGGCCGCGGAGGCAGCGCCGCCTTCAGTGCCTTCAGTTCAGCCGCACTTGCGCCGGCGGCCGCTGCTTCGATGGCGCGATAGTAGCCGATGACGTCGCGTCCGAGGGGCGTCAGGCGCGCGCCGCCTCCGCCCGAGCCGCCCATCTGCTTTTCCACCAGTGGCTCGCGAAAGATGTGGTTGATCTCGTCGATCAGTAGCCACGCCCGGCGGTACGACATTCCCATGGTCTTGCCGGCGGCCGAGATCGAACCGAGTTTCGCGACGAGCTCCATAAGGGCAATCTTGCCGGGCCCGAGGAAGCCATACGGCCCGAAATCGACACGGATTGCCAGGGCAGCCTCGCGGGGTCCGCCAGAACCCCTTTGCGACTGTGCCGCGGCGGCACGGCGGGTGCGTTTGCTTGGTGCGTATCGCATGTGGCAGTCGTCCGATAGCCGGTCACGCTCAGCGACCAAGCGAACCGATGATCGGCCATCATGCCACAAGTTGTGCGGGTGAGACTACGCGCGCCCGGCTTCTTCTAGTCGAGCTCGGAGGCCGACACGACGCGGAATGTCCGCAGCACGTTATCCTGCTCCTTTATCGACACGTACTCACCTGGGACGAAGGGATGGCTGTCGAACCGGAATCCCGGTTCGTTGTGCTCCGGATCGCCGTGAATGTCATAGTGAAACGCCCAGACGTTGCCCCGCTGATGGACGACGTGGCCGACCTTTTCGTCCTCGTGGGCCCAGAACCTGCGGACGCGACAGCGGTCCTTCATCTCCTTCCACGCCGCAAGGTCGATGTGCCCTTTGCTGTCGAGCGGTGCGATGAAGTCATACCCGCGTTCCATGCTACCACCGGGAAATTCCGGGTCGCGGGCCAATTCCAGGCGTACGCGACGCAGCATCTGTTCACGCCTTTTGCTCATGGGCAGGTCCTCTGTTTTGGCCAGCGCTACCAGATCCTTGATCAAAAACTCGATAGCGCTCGGTTTTGTTTAATCGCAAACTGGCACAAATCGAGACCGCGGCCGTTGATCTAGCGCAAGGCGCGCGAGCGGCTGGCCAGGGGATCATGCTCCCGCGTCGCGTTAGGCGATTAAGAATGCTGGTCGGCTCACGAAGGGACATGAAAAATGCGTCGCGATCGAACCTGGATAGTTGTCGCGGACGGCGCGCACGTAGCGGTCATCGAGACGCGCGCTGGTGATCACCAGCTTTACCCTGTGGAGGACGTGGCCTTTTCGACGGAACTGCCGCCAACCCGCGAACTGGTGCGGGACCGCGCGAGCCGCACCCATGAATCGGTTGGCCACGCCCGGCATGCCCAGGACAAACGGACCGATCCGCACCGCGACTTGAAGCGGCAGTTTGCGGAGAGAATTTCCGCCGTGTTGCGCGCCAGGCTCGCGGAGGGGCGCTTTGAGCACCTCGTCCTCATCGCACCCCCGGTCACGCTCGGCGATCTGCGCGCTGCTCTACCCAGGCCGTTGCGCGACCGTGTGAAGGCTGAGCTGCCACAGGACCTCGTCAAGATGCCTCCGCGCAGGCTGCATCGGCATTTGCGCGCGCTCCTGCCTGCCCGGGTTCCGGCGCCCGCGCGAGCGGCGAGCGCACGCCAAAGGCGCGGCCGAGCCTCAGGTCGATGAGACAGCACACTTTGTGCCCGTACCTCGACGACCGGGTCAGCCCTGCGGCAATAGCGGTTGCCCCATGTACTGAATATGCTTCCGCCCCGGGCGGTCCAATGCGGCCTTGCTTATGACTGTTCGCAACTTCGATGCCCTTTTCCGTCCCCGCTCAGTGGCCCTGATCGGTGCAAGCGTTCGGCCCGGACGGATCGGACGCATCGTCGCGCAGAACCTGCTGCAGGGAGGCTTCAAGGGGCCGGTCTGGCTGGTCAATCCAAAGTACGAGAGCATCGACGGGCACCGCTGCTACCCCTCCATCGCGACCTTGCCCGGCACTCCTGACCTGGCGGCAATCGTGACACCGCCGGAGACCGTCCCGGATCTTGTCAAGAATCTGGGAGAGAAGGGGACGCGCGCCGCAGTGGTTATCACCGCTGGCATCCGCGATCATCTGAAACAGGAAATGCTCGACGCATCGCAGCCCTTTACCCTGCGGATCCAGGGTCCCAATTGCGTGGGACTGATGCTGCCGCACCTTGGCCTGAACGCCAGCTTTGCGGCGGCGCCGCAGGCCGGCGACATCGCATTCCTGTCGCAATCGGGCGCCCTGATTACCGGCGTCATCGATTGGGCGAGCGCCCGCAACATCGGCTTCTCGCATGTCGTGTCCGTGGGCGATATGGCGGATGTCGATTTCGGAGATTTGCTCGATCACCTCGCCGCTGATGCGCGCTCGCGTGCGATCCTGATCTACATGGAAGCCGTGACTCACGCGCGGAAGTTCATGTCGGCGGCACGGCGCGCAGCGCGATCCAAGCCTGTCATTGTCATCAAGACTGGCCGCAGCAAGGCCGGCGCTCAGGCCGCGCACTCCCACACCGGGGCGCTCGCAGGTGCCGACGCAGCCTATGAAGCTGCGTTTCGTCGGGCCGGGCTTCTGCGCGTGCAAGAACTCGACGAGCTCTTCAGTGCGGCCGAGATGCTCTCCCGCCATCCGAAGCCTGCAGGAGAGCGCCTCATGATCCTGACGAACGGAGGTGGTGCGGGCGTTTTGGCGACCGACCGCCTGGGCGATCTCGCCGGCACTCTTGCAGACCTGAGCGAGGTCACGCGCGCGGCGCTTAGCGCCGTCCTGCCGGAAACGTGGTCGCATGGCAACCCCGTCGACATCGTTGGCGACGCCGACGCAGGGCGCTATGCGCGCGCTCTTGATATCCTGCTCAGCGCCCAGGACTCCGATGCCGTACTGGTGATGAATTGTCCGACCGCGCTTGCATCCAGCACCGACATAGCCGTGGCCGTAACGGAGTGCGTCGCTCGACACCGTGCCGCGACGCGGGCTCCCAAGACCGTGCTGGCGACGTGGCTCGGTGAAGTCGCGAACCAGGCGGCACGCGATGTGTTCTCGCGCGGAGAGATTGCGAACTTCATGACGCCATCGCAGGCGGTCGGGGGCTTTATGCAACTGGTGCGATACCGGCGGGCTCAGAACGAGCTGATGCGCACGCCGGCCTCTCAGCCCGAAGAGTTCGATCTGGACAGTGCCGCTGCCGATGCCACGATCGATTCTGTAGTGCGCGCAAACCGGACATTGATGTCGGAAGTCGAAAGCAAGGCGCTGTTCTCCGCCTACGGCATTCCGGTCGCGGCCACGCAAATTGCCCAGAACCCGGGCGATGTCGCCCGCGTCGCTCGCACGATCATCGCGCAAGATCAGCGCTGCGTGATCAAGATCCTCTCCGACGACATCTCGCATAAATCCGACGTTGGCGGCGTTAGGCTGGGTCTCGAGCGGCCCGAGGATGCGCAACGTGCCGCAGAGGACATGCTCGAGCGCGTCGAGCGGCTCATGCCGGAGGCGCGCATCAAAGGGTTCACCGTGCAACCTATGATCGAACGACCGCACGCGCATGAGCTCATCATCGGCATGTCCGTCGACCAGGCCTTTGGGCCTTTGCTCATGTTCGGGGCCGGAGGCACTGCGGTGGAAGTGCTGCGCGATACTGCGCACGCCCTTCCGCCCATTGATCAGCTTCTGGCGCATGATCTGATGCGGCAAACGCGGATCTGGTCGCTGCTGCAGGGCTATCGCGACCGGCCGCCCGCTAAGATCGAGGCTATCGCCGATGTCCTGGTCCGCGTCAGCTCTCTCGTCTGCAACCACCCCTCGATCCGGGAAATCGATATCAATCCACTGCTGGCAGATGAACGGGGTGTCATCGCCTTGGACGCGCGGGTTGTTGTGGCGGACCCGAAAGTAACGCCGCGCCAGCCGCTTGCCATTCGCCCATATCCATCGCATTGGGACGCCGAACTCGAGGTCGCAGGTATTGGTACCGTGCGTGTCCGGCCGATCCGCCCCTTTGACGAGCACCTCTATGATGACTTCTTCGCAAAGGTCGCGATCGAAGATCGTCGCCTTCGCTTTTTCGGTGCAGGACCGGACCTGTCGCATGGATTTCTGGCCCGGCTGACCCAGATCGACTACGCCCGCGAAATGGCGTTCGTGGCGATAGAGGTCAGCAGCGGGGCCCTTCTGGGCGTGGTGCGAATGGTGGCCGATCCCGACTACCAGCGGGCGGAGTATGCCATCCTGGTGCGCTCCGATCTCAAGGGTCGCGGGCTCGGCTGGCGGCTCATGCATCGCCTGATCGAGTACGCAAAACAGGAAGGCTTGCGGGAGCTCAGCGGCTCGGTCCTCAGCGGGAATGCCACCATGCTCGACATGTGCCGTCAGCTTGGTTTCGCGATTCGGCGTGACGAGGATGACACCTCGCTGCAAACGGTGACGCTCGATCTGCGCGGGAGATAAAGAGATGCGGGCCATGGTGCTGCAACGGCAGCACGTGCCACTGCGTGATATCACGATGCCCGATCCGGCGCCGGCTGCAAATCAGGTGCTCGTCCGGGTTTCGGCCTGCGGCGTCTGCCGCACCGACCTGCACGTGGTTGATGGAGAGCTCACAAGCCCCAAACTGCCCCTCATACCGGGCCACGAGATAGTCGGCCGCATCGAAGCGCTGGGCGCGGGCGTCACTCGATTTCGCGTTGGGGATCGTGTCGGCATCCCGTGGCTCGGCCATACCTGCGGGCACTGCAGATACTGCCGTGCAGGTGCGGAAAACCTCTGCGAAACGCCTGGGTTCACTGGGTACCAGATTGACGGCGGCTATGCGGAGTTGACGGTCGCCGACGCCGCGTACTGTTTTCGTGTTCCGGAGAGCTATGACGACGTGTCCGCTGCACCCCTGCTGTGCGCGGGCTTGATCGGCTACCGCGCTCTGCGCATGACAGGCGAGGCGAAGCGTCTCGGCATCTATGGCTTCGGGGCTGCCGCCCACATCGTCGCCCAGGTCGCCCGCTTCCAGGGCCGCTCGGTGTACGCGTTCACCACGCCTGGCGATCAAGCCGCACAGGACTTCGCCCGCGCGCTGGGGTGCGTCTGGGCGGGAGGCTCGGACCAGGCCGCTCCGGCTGAACTCGACGCTGCAATCATCTTTGCCCCAGTCGGCAGCTTGGTTCCGGCCGCCCTGGCTGCGGTGCACAAGGGCGGCGTCGTGGTTCTCGGCGGCATCTACATGAGCGATCTTCCCTCGATGCCCTACGCGTTGCTTTGGGGTGAACGCACGGTTCGATCGGTTGCAAACCTTACGCGTCGGGATGCCGAGGAGTTTTTGGAGCTCGCGGGGCGTTCGGCAATAGCGACTCACGTGGTGCCGTTTGCGCTGGCTGACGCAAATTCCGCTCTCAATCAATTGCGCGCCGGCAAGCTGACCGGCGCCGCCGTGCTGGTCCCTTAGTTGGGACATTGGTGGCGCACTGGCGGGGACGTTCGTAGCGCGCTGATGTGAGATCCGAGGTGTTAGCAGCGTGAGACGGCGTAACGCCTCGGTGAGCCGCTCTCTCAGGAAATTGCCGACCTCGGTCCAGGCTCGCCAATGTCGGCAACATCGCTCTGCCGAAAACTATCGATTTTGCTTGCGTGTACCTGGCGCGGGCGCAAGACCATCGATATAAGCCAGAAGAGCATCGATGTCGCGTGGGTCGAGAGCGAAGGTCGGCATCGCTGGATGTCCGGTCATGATGCCTTCTGCAAGCGCTTCAGCCAAATTCTCGATAGGGTAACGCTGCGACAAGGTTCGAAACGGTGGAGCGAGGCTCATGGGGCTCGGACCCTCGCGTTCAATGGCATGACATCGCGCGCATAGCCTCTGCGCAAGGGCATGACCCCGCTCGCCCCGCGTCGTCATCTGCGCAGGGCAAACCTCGCTCCCGCTGGCGAGGATAGCCGTCGCCATTACCACAATCGAGAAGACAGAGTTGCGCCCCATCGCGTTGTGCCTCGTCAGATGTCAGGATTTGGCTACGCGACAAGCTATCGACGCCGGCCCTGCGCGGGCCTTGATCTTGATCAACGCAGCACAGGTCTGCCAGCCAGCTGCAAGCGCGAAAGACGTGGTGCTCTCGCCAGTGCGTTTGACTGAGGCTACCATGGGCTTCGTGATCTGGAGCGCATGTACCATCGAACTCGATCAGGCTCAGCTCGTTGTCCTAAGGAAGGCAAAGGGAAGCTGACGATGTCTGCTTCGCCCGGAGGCACTGCAACTGGTCCCAGCGTGCCGGACGACCAAAGCCAGGTGATCGCCTTCCTGTCGCGCCCTGAAACCTACGGCGTCCGCCACGTACAGTGTCTTGAAACGCACGGCAATCTAGTCTTCCTAGCCGGACCGCATGCCTACAAGATCAAGCGTGCCGTTCGATTTGGGTACATGGACTTCTCGACGCTGGAGAAGCGCCGCAACGCTTGCCTTCGGGAGGTTGAGATTAATCAGCGGTGGGCGCCTGATCTCTATCTGGGCGCCGTTCCGATAATGCGAGGAACTGGCGGGCTCCTCGCCCTCGGCGGCGCCGGTGAGATTGTCGAATGGGCCGTGCGCATGCGGCGGTTCGAGCAGGACGATCTTCTCAGTGTCCGCGTCGAACGCGGCGAACTCGATCGTGCTCTCCTGATCCGGCTTGCCGAAATCGTGTTCGAATCTCATAGCAAAGCGACCCCCGTCGGCGTCGCCTCCGGCGTCTCGGCCTTTCGCGACCTCGTTGCATCTGTATCCTGTGGCTTCGCCGCCGCCGGGGTGTTCGATCCGGACACGGTATCGCGCCTGGCGGACGCGATGCAAAGAGAGTTGGAGAACTCCGCAGCCATCATCGAGGAGCGTGCTGCGCATGGCTGCGTACGCCGCTGCCACGGCGACCTGCACCTGGCAAATATCGTTCTCCAAAACGGTCGGCCGATCCTCTATGACGCCCTAGAGTTCGACGAGGCACTCGCAACCATCGATACGCTCTATGACCTTGCCTTCCTGTTGATGGATATCGACGTTCGTGGGCAGCGGCCGGCTGCCAACCTGGTCCTCAATCGCTATCTTCATTGCAGCGGACAGGAACTTGATCTGCGCGGCCTGGCGGCACTGCCCCTGTTCCTCGCCCTGCGGGCTGCCATTCGGGCACGGGTCACCTCGGATCGCGCCGCTCAAGAGACGGGTGACAGTCATCAACGCGATGTGGCGCGGGCTCGCCATTACCTCGCGGCCGCCCTCGCCTATGCTACGCCCACGAAACCTCAGCTGGTGGTCATCGCGGGGCTGTCGGGTACGGGCAAGACAACACTCGCGGCATCGCTCGCGCCGCTGCTTGGCAATGCGCCCGGTGCCATCCACTTACGGACCGACCTCGAGCGCAAGGCCATGGCCGGTGTGGGGGAATTCGAGCGGCTCCCTCCCACCGCCTACACCCACGAAGCACGTCAGCGCGTGTACCGGCGACTGCACGACAAGGCAGCCGCGATTTTGCGAGCTCGCCATGCGGTTATCTTGGATGCGGTCTACAGCTCCCAAGATGAGCGTTCGGAAGTCGAGGATATTGCAAGGACGCTCGATGTACCCATGCATGCCCTCTGGCTGCAGGGCGAGCCCGCAACGCTCCTCGCCAGGGTGGAGGCCCGCCGTGATGACGCCTCCGACGCAACGCCCGATGTTGTACGCCGTCAGCTGACCACCGAGATCGGTCACCTGTCCCCGCAATGGCGCACCCTTGGAGTTGGCGGCAGTCTGGCCGATACCTTGCGTGCCGCCAGGCCTCTCATTGGCCTTGTCACGGACGCCGCGTCTTAGGGACGTCGCGAGTGGGGAGAAAGCACTTTAGCGCGCATCAATGCGAAAACAGCGTGGGCAGAGTCATTTGCCGGCAGATCTGGCGTGTCACTCCACCGAACACAAGCTCGCGGAACCGCGCGTGCCCGTAGGCACCCATGACCAGCAGATCGGCATTGAGATCGGCGGCACGCGAAAGGATTTCGTCGCCAACGCTGATATCTGCAGTGACCGATTTCCGAACTTCCGGCTTGATGCCATGGCGGCCCAGCGCGGCGGCAATCGATGTGTCCGGCATCAGCGTCTCGCTGTCCTCGGCGCGTCCTCTGATCTCGAGGATGTGAACTGACTTTGCTCCCTGCAACAGCGGCAGCGCGTCAAATACGGCTCGCGCCGCCTCGCGTGTGCTCTTCCAGGCAATAAGGACGCGACGCCCAACCGTGGAATAGCGTCCAGCGTAAGGGATGACCAGCACAGGCCGGCCGCTCTCCAATGCCAAGCGCTCGGGGAAGTCCATCAGCGGGGACAAATCCCAATCAGGATCGGTCTGCCCGGCGACGATCAAGTCAGTGGTTCGGCCGCGCTCCAAGACGATGCTGGCAAGGTCGACATGAGGGACCTTTTGCAACTCCCATTCCGCGACGAAAGGCCTTCCTTTGGTCACACGCCTGAAGGCATCTGCGATCGACTCGCTGTTTGTGCGCGCGGCCGCAACAATGGAGCCGAGCGCTGAGGAGGCCATCGGTATTGGCGAGGCGGGAACCGCAGAGTACGCATGAAACCCGATGAGATGGGAATTGAATCGTGATGCCAGCTCGGCCGCCGGCTCGAGAACGCTTTCGGCACGGCGGCTGTCATTGAGATAAACCAGGATCGTCTTGTAAGTCATTTTTCGGCTCTCCTCACAGCAAGCCCATTCATCATTGATGCCTGATGCCGAGGGCCTCATTGATCGTGATCAAGACGAGCGCCTGCCTCGCACGATGACTGCTTTCCGGGGACGATTGATGCAGGATTAGCAAGGCCGAACGCGTCACGCCGCTTTCGAAAGTGGCATCATCGCGGGCCTGGCCTGCACGGCATCTTCGGCAACGGATACGCTGGTAACCATGCATTCCGACGCTAGTTTGGCGATAGCGGCGCATTCGCGTGCGTAGTCCTCGGCCGCCTTGCGCCAGAAGGTGGCATAGGTCGACCAAACCTGCTCCAGGCTCTTCGCAGCGGCGATCTGTTGGAACAACTGAAGGTCCTCATTCAGCCGCTGCCCGACAAACGTCTGCCAGCTTCCATTGATCGCAATCAGCGTCTCATGCAGCTTGGCATTGTATATTGCGGGGGCGTTCAGTGCCGGATTCCACCAGAGTGCAGTTAAAGGCTGCTGCTCGGACTCGTGTGGGCTCGATCGCATTCTCTCCTCCTTTCCGCAGGACGTACAACAAGATAGCCCCGCGTGCGCGCTCCAATTTGATCGAGATCAAAACGACGCTAGCGGGCTGCGGCACTTGATCTGCATCAATTCAGGATGGTTGGCGCTGTGTGCAACATGTTTTGGAGATCATTTGGAGGAGGCGGCTGTGAGTTACCCGGCAACGATCGCACACACCGTGCAGCAAACGCAGGAATGGCTTAAGCAGGTTCGCGACTATGCCGAACTGCCGGACGAGGAGCACGCTTACAGCGTACTGCGAGCCGTGCTGCATCAGCTGCGCGACAGGCTCACATTGCAGGAGGCCTTCGATCTCGCCGCGCAGCTCCCAACCATGGTTCGCGGCATCTACTTCGAGGCCTACCAGCCGGTGCACGAACACCCCAAGATCCGTGAGAAGCACCTGTTCTTTGACAGTGTGGCGGCCCGCTTGCAGCCCCATCGTATATCGCCCGAGACGGCGGTGCGGGCCGTCTTCGCCACGCTAGCGTCGCGTTGCGATCCCGGTGAAATCGCCGATGTCATCGATCAACTTCCCTCCGACATCAAAGCGCTTTGGCCTAAAGGTAGCGGACGGAAGAGTTCCTGAAATCTGCCGCAGGCTGGTAGTCTGCGGCCTTCCCGGCCGCAGATGGGAGGGGAAAACGCGTACCAAGCGCGGGTCGACAACGATACGGGACGGCTGGGCGCCCATCGAGCGCCCGAGCCTCACCGGGATCAGTGCGACATCAACACGGGTACCCGCATCTTCTGCAGGACGTGCCGAGTGGCGCCACCAAAGACGAATTCGCGCAGCCGTGAGTGTCCATAGCAGCCCATGACCACAAGGTCGGCTTCAAAAGCGTCCGCTTCCGCGACCAGGGCTGGACCCGCTCCGGTAGCGGTAGAGATTTGTTCGGCTTTTTCCACATTGACGCCGTGGCGAGCGAGACTGGGACAGATATCGGTTGCCGGCTGAGTATCGGCATCGCTCTCGCCGATGCTGATGACCCTCACGGCGCTTGCCCGCTTCAAAATCGGCACAGCGTCGAACGCAGCGCGCGCGGCCTCTCGGGTTCCTTTCCAGGCGACGAGAACGCGGCTGCCGACCAGCGCCGAGGCTCGGCCGTTGGGAATGATCAGGACGGGTCGGCCGCTCCCCGCGGCTACGTCGTCGGCCACGTCCAGCCATTCGCTCAAGGGCCAATCCGGATCGGTCTGAGAAGCGACGATGAGGTCAGCGGCCCGGCCCTGGTTCAACACAACGTCGGATACAGCGAATCCCCCGGCGTCCAGATCGCGCCATTCAAACGTCACCGGCCGGCCCGACATTGCCGCCTCGAACTGCTGGCGCATCGGTGCAATGTCCTTCCGATAAAGCTCGCAGTGCGCGTCGACGATGATGGGTGGCGCTTCGAGCGCGCCGGTCGCTACCACCGAGACCGGGGGAATGACCGATAAGCCAACAACATGCGATTCAAACGCACTCGCCAGCGTCAACGTTGGCGCGAGAAGGGCATTAATGCGACGCTTGTCATTGCAGTGCATCAGTATGGTCTTGTAGGTCATAGCCAACCTCTTGGCGACGCGGACTGGTATGCTTATTTCATGCCTTGGGCACCGGCAGTCGCCCTTGATGCAGATCAAGCATTTTCCGCACAGCGGGACTTTGACCCCCATCAAACAGTTTCTCAGCGGCCGCCTTTATCTGCCGTGCCGTCGTGCAGCAGCGTTGGTGACGTATCGCCGTCACGTCACACCACGAGGAGGATCGCCTGGACGCTATCTCTAGGCCAGCGCGCGGAGCCATGGCACGCTCGCCCTCGCTGATGCGATCACTGTCGTTGACGCACGCGACCTTGTACGGGCTCGGCGTGACGGTCGGCGCCGGCATTTATGTCCTGATCGGCGCCGCTGCGGCGCGGGGGGGGATGCATGCGCCGCTGGCCTTCATCATTGCGGCCGGCCTCATGGCGCTCTCTGCAGCCTCGTTTGCCGAACTCGCCGGCCGTTTTCCGGTTGCTGCCGGTGAGGCTGCATATGCGCGTGCGGCATTCGGCTCTCGGCTCGCGATCCTGGTCGGGCTGTTGGTGATCGGCATCGCTGTCGTCTCGGCAGCCGCAATCAGCATCGGCAGCGCCGGCTATCTCAGCGTTGTGGTCCACCTGCCCCAACCCGTGCTGATCGCGATCGTGGTCGCTGCGATGGCCGCAATTGCCGCCTGGGGCGTCAAGCAGTCGGTTACCTTTGCCGGCATCATGACGGTGATCGAGATCGGTGGTCTTTTGTCATTGGTGATCGCGGCCGTCATTGCCGACGTGCCGATCGTCGGGCGGCTCCCCGAAATGGTCCCGCACTCCATCAGTCCGTCCACGTTGACTGGACTGGTTGGCACGGCCCTGCTGGCGGTGTTCGCGTTCATCGGGTTCGAGGGACTGGCCAACGTTGCGGAGGAAGTTCGCGATCCGCATAAGAACGTTCCGCGCGCTATCTTCCTGACTTTGCTGATAGCAACGCTGCTTTACGTCGCTGTGGTCTGGATCGCCCTGGTCGCAATCGGGCCGTGGGAACTGGCTAGGTCCCAGGCGCCATTGGCGCTCGTGTTTGAACGGCTTACGGGCCTCTCGCCCCTGAGTATGAGCCTGATAGCTGTGGTGGCGACGTTGAATGGGGTCATCGTGCAAATCATCATGGCGTCACGCGTGCTCTACGGCCTCGCGAGCCAGGGAGAACTGCCTGCCATATTCTCTCAGGTCCATCGCCGCACGCGCACGCCGCTCCTGGCAACGGCAACGATAGGTGCTGGCGTGCTGTTTCTGGCGTTGCTGGTGCCCTTGCATGACCTCGCCGAGGTAACCGCCCGCCTGACGCTAGTAGTGTTCACCATCGTCAACCTGGCGCTGGCCGCCATCAAGTGGCGTACCGAACAGCTACCCACGACCGGCCTCGTCGCGCCGAATTGGGTGCCATGGGCGGGGGCAGCCGCGTGCGTGCTGCTACTGGCCTTCGATGCCTGGAGCACCCTTGGCTTCCTGGGTTGATGCAAGTCAACGCGTTTTTCGCCGCTTCGACGGAGGGTGGGGGGCGAGGTTGACTGGCGAGGACTACATGTTCACCAACATCCTGCTGGCCGTCGATGGCTCGCCGCCATCTCTGCATGCCGCTCGTCACGGCATCGAGTTGGCGAAGGCTCTTTCGGCCAAGGTAACGGCTCTGACAGTGACGACACCGTGGGCCACATACTTCTCGCGCGAGCTAGCAGTCCTGGCTCCCGGCGTTGTCATTCCGGAAACAGAATACGACAACAAACGCGATACCATTGCCGCCGGCATTCTCCAGGACGTGATGGACGAGGCCGACGCAGCGGGAGTCAGGGTGGCGGTGCTGCACCGCTGCAGCCGCTATCCCTATCAGGCGATCCTAGAGACCGCCAAGCGCGAAGGCTGCGATCTGATCATCATGGGATCGCGCCGCGAGAGGGGCTTCACGGGCTCTCTGGTGGGTAGTGAGACGCTCAAGGTCATCACGCACACCAATATCCCCGTACTCGTCTGGCGCGAAACGACTAGAAGCGCAGCGCTGCTGGCCTGTTAAGTCGATCGGCGGCCCCGTAGCGCCCATTTGTATGCCCTCAACGCGTAGCCAACGCCCCGGCAAAACGATAAAGGTCAAGCGCACGATGGCTGTGCGGCGCGCTGGACCGGCAACTGCGCCGGCCTGCAACAGGAGGGGCATGGGATGCGATCGGGCCTTTCGGTCTTTGGCGCCGGAAAGCGACGGTTCCGGGATCTGAGCGAGAAGGAAATCCTTGCGCTGGCGATTTCTTCGGAAGAAGAGGATGGCCGCATCTATTCGGCCTATGCTGCCACGCTTCGCAGCCAGTATCCGGGCACCGCGGCCGTCTTCGACGGCATGGCTGCCGAGGAGAGCGAGCACAGGCGCCGCCTGATCGACGCCTATCAGCGCCGCTTTGGCGATTTCATCATTCCCCTGCGTCGCGAGCACGTCGCCGATTTTTACACGCGCCGCCCGCTGTGGCTCGTCGAGAATCTGGGACTGGATCGCATTCGCGCGGAAGCTGCGGCGATGGAGCGTGATGCCCGGGAGTTTTACCTGACGGCGGCACAACGCTCCACCGATGCAACCACGCGCAAGCTTCTCGGCGATCTCGCTGCGGCGGAAGCGCAGCACCAGGCAAAGGCGGGGAGCCTCGCCGAAGAATTTCTCGACCCTTCCACCCGGCAAGGGGAGGACCTGACAGCCCGCCGCCAGCTCATCCTCACGTGGATCCAGCCCGGGCTGGCAGGCTTGATGGACGGCTCGGTCTCGACCCTGGCGCCGATCTTTGCTACGGCATTCGCCACGCAGAATACGTGGACGACGCTTCTTGTCGGATTGTCCGCCGCGGTCGGGGCCGGCATCTCCATGGGCTTCACCGAGGCGGTTCACGACGACGGCAAGCTGTCGGGGCGCGGTTCCCCCTGGAAGAGGGGACTGGCGTCGGGAATCATGACGGCGATCGGCGGGCTCGGACATGCGTTGCCCTATCTCATACCGTCGTTCTGGACCGCCACCACCATCGCGCTGATCATTGTTTTTATCGAGTTGTGGGCTATTGCCTGGATCCAGAACCGGTACATGGAAACTCCTTTCCTGCGTGCAGCTTTCCAAGTTGTGCTCGGTGGCAGCCTTGTCCTCGCCGCGGGAATCCTGATTGGAGGTGCCTGACCTGCAATATCGGGGGCGGCGCCCTTGCTCCAGATCAAAGCTTGAACCTTATGGCCTTGTAGAAATTTTCCTCTCCGGACAAGCCGTCCGCATAAGCAGAGGAGTAGGAACAATGGCTAAGACCGAGCTAGCAAAAAGTGGTGATCGGCCCCGCGATATCTTCTCAGCCATGCGCTCCGAGATGGACAGAATGTTCGAGCGCTTCGAGCATGGCTTCCCGCGCTTTCCGCAATTATTCGGCGCCGAAAACGGAGGTATGCTCATGCCCGAGCTTGATGTCAGGGAGAACACCACCTCCTTCACCATCGAGGCGGAGTTGCCGGGCGTGGCAGAGAAGGATGTGACGGTCACGCTTGCCAACGGCGTGCTCACTATCAAGGGCGAGAAGAAGCACGACAAGGAAGAGAAGGGCGACAGTTACTACATGGCGGAACGCAGCTATGGCACGTTCGAGCGGGCGCTGCGGCTGCCGGACAGCATCGACGAGAACAAGGTCGACGCCAAGTTTGACAAGGGCGTTCTGAAAATTACTGCCGCGAAGCGGCCTGAGGCCGTCAAGGCTGAACGCAAAATCGAAATCAAGAAAGCCTCGTGACCACAGGTAGCGATGGTGGGCCCGGCGGCACGCTGGGCCGCCATCGCTGCCACCTCATTCTCCGCGCCGTTCCACATTCGCCGTGAACATGTATCCGGCGCCGCGCACTGTCTTGATGAGCGTAGGACGATCGGGATTGCTCTCAATCTTCTTCCGCAATCGGGCGATCAAATTGTCGATTGAGCGGTCGAGCGGCGACCAGTCCTGGCCCTTCACAAGATCCATGATGTCGTCTCGCGACAGCACGCGATGAGGCCGCTGGACAAAAGCCTCCAACAGGTTGAATTCGCTCGTCGTCAGTTCCCGCTCGGTGCCGTCGTCTCGCCTGAGGGTGCGACGGCTGACGTCCAGCACCCACTCCTCGAACGCAAATCGCTTCCCGGTGGTGGCTGCGGGAGCAGCGGAGGTCGCGCGCCGCAGTACTGCGCGGATGCGTGCTACCAGTTCCCGGAGCTCGAAAGGTTTGGCCAGGTAGTCATCCGCTCCGACTTCCAGCCCCACGATCCGGTCGACCGCATCACCTTTCCCTGTGAGCATGATGATGGGGATATTGCGAGCCCTGCGAATGTCGCGCGCCAGATCCAACCCGTTCTCCTGGCCGAGGTTGAGATCAAGCGTGATGAGCGATACACGTTCTTTATCGAGGCACGCCGACAGTGCAGCGCCGTCCGCCGCTTCGGAAACGACAAAGCCTTCGCCCTCGAGGCACCGCCGCAAGAGCGTCCTCACTTTGGGATCGTCGTCGACGACAAGGATGTGGCCGGCTGTCATGCGGTCCCTTCCACGGCCGCGCCGATCATGCGTTCCTCGATTTTTCAGCCTCCTGCAAGCTACTTTATATACTACATCAACCTCACAGCTTCGAGGCCAGCCCACCGGGGACCCCTACATAACTGAGAAAGCCACCTCGTCGGCAGCCCAAACGGCGAGCTCCAGGGAATCATGGAGCCCGCCGTAACGGCCGTCATCACTATGGATGAGCGGGACTCACTGAGAGCGCCAATCCTCCACCGAGCGCTTCTTCGGGTACAGCATGGCCGAACCTCTTCGGCAGAACGTGAGCATCCTGAAGCCCGAGCGCTGCGCGAGGAGTATGACGGATACATCGCGAACTATCTCGCCACCGGCGTCAAGAAGATCATCGCTATGTTGGGGCGGGACGTGGCTCTCGCGCCCGCGAGCTGCGGCTCGGGATTGAGGTGCTGCTGACTTCGGGCTATGCCGAAGAGCTCGTTCGCGGCGACGACCTGCAAAGGTGGGCCTCAAAGTGTTGCGCGAGCTCTACCAGCAGGGCGACGGCCGCTGCGCTTCGTGAGGTCCTCGGCAAGGGCGAACCGGTTCCCTGATGTAATTGATCTGCATCAAAAGCGTAAAACCCAATTTCTGTATAAGTTTTGAGGTTGGTTGCGCGCAACGTCTCGCACCAGCGGGGGGACCGACGTGATGACCGCCAAAACCACAGATGGCAAATCATGGCGGCGCAAGTGATCAATTCTGCTGCCGATCGCTTTGCCGTCGCGCCGTTCGATACTTGGGTGAACGCCGAGAAGGTGACGCATGAGCTGCGAACTGGCTCCTATCCTCTTAGCGAAATCAGCTACCTGGGTTTGCAGAGCGTGCTAGTCGGAAGCGCAGCTCAGCCCCTCCGCCACCTGCCTTTTTCAGGCAATCCGGTGCCCATCGTCTCGTCGCCGGGTCCGATTGCCGATCGCCTCACGGCTCGGCTGGACGCCGGGGCGGCGAGTCTACAAGCCGCACTTTCGGCATGGCTGCTGCCCCGGCATGCCGCCGAGCTGCAGCGTTCGGTCGAAAGGGGCAATATCCTGCTCTGGGTGCAGCTTAAGGACCACGCCGCCGAGCGCCACGCCTGCCGCGCTCTCCTCGCAGCGGGCTGCGCCTCGGTGGGTGTACATGATCTGGTCGACGGCTGACGACGCCAATTTCGTCACGCGCTAACAACGGAAAGACGGTTTGGGGCTACCCTATTGGGACGCCGCTGGGGGACAGGTTTGGTGCTCGGACAGGAAATGGCGCAGGGCCATGAACAGTTCTCGAGCATGTTCGCGGTCGTTGCGCTCGAGCGCGCTGCGGATGTCATCGCGGATCATATCCCTAATCGTCTCAGCGCCGTGCTCCCTGTTGAGAAGGTACTGACCCAGCGCCGCAGCAGCGATCTCGGGGATATGCTCATGCTCCGCGATGGCCAAAACCTCCTCCTCGGTCAAGCCGCATATGGCAATGCAATCTTCGAGCGAGATCATGTCTTGCACTCCACGGAGCTAGATGGAGCAAGCATGGAGACGACGGGCGGGCGTCACCTTGATCCGCATCAAAACTGTTCGACCACCGATCGCGGTTTCGGATCTCGCCCTATGTGCGATCAGGCGGCTCCTTTTTCTTGAACTGCTCAAACGTGTGTAGGTTCGGACAGAAATCGGGCGGCTTCTCCATCACCCCTCGATCATCGTCCAGCCACCTGAGGCACTTGTCGCACGTTCCGCACGTCAGGCAGTGGGTGCGCGCCTGGGCGTAGGTGCGACCCTGGTCTGCGCGGGCCAAGGCGGCACCGTCCACATTGAGGCGCTCCATCATTTCGTGCATGCGCGTCGCCTGACGCTCGACCCGACGCGTCATCCACCACCGCATCTCAGCCTCCGTGCCTTGCAGGACTGCGTGCGGTGTCACCGACGGTAAGGAGGTCGATCGTGAAGCGATTCGGGCAATACGTTGCCATGCCGGCCTGAACATTGCCGTGCGCCATGTCCCTGGCACATCGACGCGACGCCTGGCACGAGGCACAGACGCGTGACAGGTCCCTGAACAGGGCCGGCACGTTCTGCCGCACGAACTGCGGATCGAGGCCCAACAGTTGCAGTCGCTTCAGGAGGAGCTCCGAGGCTCCGTGATCATCACGGCATAGATGACGCAAGTCGCTGCCGGTCAGGCCGACGTCACTGGCGATGCGCTTCAATTCGCCTGGCGGGCAAGCCGCCAGCTCGTTGAGAGCGCGTCGCCGGTTCCGGGACCTCTGCCAGGTCTGGCGTAGCCGCTGAAGCACGCTGCCGGATTCAATGTTCGTGGTCATCGCTGCCTCCGCTGTGATTAAGCTGACTGAACAAATTCGAGGGTGCAGGGGTCTGGGATGCTGGTGCGCCAGATCACGCGCTCCATCAGCTCGCTTTGGCCAGCGATACCGGCGATTGTGCGCACACCCATGCAAAGACAACTCATTAATCGACGTGCTCCTGCCAATTTTGCAATCTCGCGCCATGGCTCGGCTCGCGCTTGACCTAGGTCAAGGCAGCCTGCGGCGTAGTGCGCAAGGTTACCAGCGTAAGGAGGAGCATCCGCCGGTGATCGCCCTGGTGCCGAAAACCTGCCTGCAGTGTCCTGTGCGTGACACGGCGCTCTGTCGAGTCCTCGGTCCCCAGCAACTTGCGCGTCTCAACCGGCATTCCTATCGGCGCTGGTACCCGGCCGGGCAATTGATCGCCGGCGTCGCCGCTTCTGAGGATTGGTGCGCGACCGTACTGTCCGGCGTAATCAAGCTTTCAAAGTTGTTATCCGATGGCCGCCAACAGATCGTTGCGCTGCTGTTCCCGGGCGATTTTCTCGGTCGCCCCTACCGTGCCGAGTTTCCCTACACGGCCGAGACTGCGACCGAGGTTCAGCTCTGCTGCTACGGCCGCGCGTACTTTGAGGGGTTTTTGCAGGACCAGCCTGAACTCAAGCAGACGTTTCTCGAGCAAACGCTCGATTCCGTCGACGCGGCGCGTGATTGGCTGCTTCTGCTGGGCCGGAAGACCGCACGCGAAAGAGTTGCCGCGCTACTGCTCATGATCCTGCACCGCACCGAGCGACCGTGTCCCGAGTGCGAACAGGATCGCCGCCGCGAACTCACGTTGCCGCTCAATCGAACTGAGATGGCGGATTATCTTGGTCTGCGGCTGGAAACGGTGAGCCGGCAGCTCAAGCAGTTGGAAGTTGCCGGTGCCATCGTGAGAATTGACTCGCGTCGCATCGCAGTCCTCGACGCGGAAATCCTGCGCGACGTCGCAGGGCCTGGTCTGTCTCTTTGACATGTCCTATCCGGCCGTTGACACGCCGCAGGCTTGCTTGATCCAAATCAAGGGTGTACCAGCCGGGTGATGTCATTGCTCGCCTAATTGCACGCACGCAAATTCGGGGATCGAGCCATGCACGCCGCCGTACGCAAAGCAGATCAGCAGCGAGCTTTGTGGGCTTCGACAATCGCTTTCACCGTCTGCTTCGCGGTCTGGACGATCTTCTCGATCATCGGCGTGCAGATCAAAAAGGACCTGGGGCTAAACGACACGCAATTCGGCCTGCTGGTCGGCACGCCGATCCTGACGGGCTCACTCATTCGCCTGATTCTGGGGATCTGGGCGGATCAGTACGGTGGCCGCATCGTCTATACACTCGTGATGTTGTCGGCTGCGGTGGCCACCTGGCTTCTGACATTCGCCTACGACTACCCGACCTTCCTTCTGGCGGCGCTTGGCGTCGGCATAGCCGGCGGATCGTTCGCGGTCGGGATCGCCTACGTTTCCAAGTGGTATTCGCCGGAAAGTCAGGGCACCGCGCTCGGGATTTTCGGTGCGGGCAACGTCGGTGCGGCCGTCACCAAATTCGTCGCCCCGTTCATCATGGTCGCCTATGGCTGGAAGACTGTCGCCAACGTCTGGGGACTTGCCATTGCCGCGGCCGCTATTCTCTTCTGGATCATCACCAAGGACGATCCTGAGCTTGAGGCTCGACGCCGCAGCGGCGCCAAGCCTGAATCGATGCGCGCCATGCTCGAACCGCTCAAAAACGTGCAGGTTTGGCGCTTTTCGCTCTACTACTTCTTTGTGTTCGGCGCATTCGTGGCGCTCTCTCTATGGCTGCCGCGCTACCTCATCGGCGTCTACGGCCTCGACATCACCACGGCAGGCATGATCGGTGCCGCCTACTCGGTTCCCGCGAGCTTGTTCCGCGTTTACGGCGGCGTGCTGTCTGACAGGTATGGCGCACGCCGGGTCATGTACTGGACGTTCGGCGTGTCGGTGGCCGCCTGCTTCCTGCTCTCCTACCCGCCGACGGAATATATCGTGCAGGGCATTCGCGGGCCGATGAAATTTCGGCTCGAGACGGGGCTCGTTGCCTTTGCCGTCATCGTGTTCGTGCTTGGCTTCTTCATGAGCCTCGGCAAGGCCGCCGTGTACAAACACATCCCCGTCTACTATCCGAAACACGTCGGCTCGGTGGGCGGTGTCGTGGGCCTCGTCGGAGGGCTCGGCGGCTTCGCGCTTCCGGTTCTGTTCGGCTTGCTGAACGACCTCACCGGCGTCTGGCAGAGCTGCTTCATGGCGCTCTTTGCCATTTCCGCCGTCGCCCTCGTCTGGATGCACCTTGCCATTCGCGCCATGGAGAAGGGGGTGTACGGCGAAGAGCTCAAGAAGCTGCCCGAACTGCCCGAGATGCAGGAGATCCATCAGCCGAGGCACGTTGGCACGCTTGGTCCGCATCTGATCGAGGACTGGCGACCGGAGGACCAGCAGTTCTGGGCGTCGCAAGGGCGGGCGATTGCGCGACGCAACCTGCTGATCTCGATACCGTCGCTGCTGCTGTCGTTTGCGGTGTGGATGGTGTGGTCCGTGGTGGTTGCCAAGCTTCCCGCGATTGGCTTCGCTTACACGACAGATCAGCTTTTCTGGCTGGCGGCCTTGCCTGGCCTGTCCGGCGCTACGCTGCGGATTTTCTACTCCTTCATGGTCCCGATATTCGGCGGACGGCTGTGGACCACACTGACCACCTGGTCGCTCATCATTCCCGCGCTCGGCATCGGCATGGCTGTACAAAACCCAGCCACGCCCTATTGGATATTCCTCGGCTTGGCGCTGCTGTGCGGTTTTGGCGGCGGCAACTTCGCATCCTCGATGGCCAACATTTCCTTCTTTTTCCCGAAAGCAGAGAAAGGTCACGCGCTGGCGCTCAACGCGGGTCTGGGCAACCTTGGCGTCTCGGTGGTGCAGTTCGTGGTTCCGCTTGCCATCACGGCGGGCGTATTCGGCTGGCTCGGCGGCGAGCCGCAAATGGTCCAGCAAGACGGCGCGCAGTCGCCGCTTTGGCTGCAAAACGCGGGCTACATCTGGGTGCCATTCATCGTCGCCAGCGCCTTTGCAGCCTGGTTCGGCATGCACGACATCGCGTCCGCGCGGGCGTCGTTCAGCGAGCAGGCGGTTATTTTCCAGCGGCGGCACAATTGGATCATGTGCTGGCTGTACACGGGAACCTTCGGCTCCTTCATCGGCTACTCGGCAGGCTTCCCACTGCTCGCCAAGACACAGTTCCCAGAGGTGAACGCGCTCGCCTATGCCTTTCTTGGGCCGCTTGTCGGGGCGCTCTCGCGTTCTCTGACCGGGTGGGTGTCCGACAAATGGGGCGGCGGCCGCGTCACGCTGTGGGTATTTGTCGGCATGGCCGTCGGAGTGGCCGGTGTTTTGTACTTCCTGTCCATGGGCAACTGGACCGGCTTTTTCGCGATGTTTCTTTTCCTCTTTTTCGTATCGGGCGTCGGGAACGCTTCGACGTTCCAGATGATCCCTGCAATCATGCGAAAGGAAATGGATCGCCTGATGCCCGACGCCGATAGCGCAACGCGCATCAGGCAGGCTGATAAGGAAGGCGCGGCCATCATCGGCTTTACGTCTGCCATTGCCGCCTATGGCGCCTTCTTCATCCCGAAGAGCTACGGCAGCTCGATCACGCTTACCGGCGGGCCAGCGGCGGCGCTATGGCTGTTCTTCCTTTTCTATCTGTCATGTATCGCCGTCACGTGGTGGTTCTATACCCGCCGCGGCGGTCTGCTGAACGACGCTGGTGGTGCCATGGGCCCCGACAAGCCCGCACGCCCTCCGCTTCCGCAACCTGCTGAATGAGCAAGGACACGTCGCGATGAGCCAATTTCTCGATCGCCTTACCTTCTTCAAACGTGTCGAAGGAGAGTTTGCGGATGGTCACGGTATCACGACGCGTGAGGACCGGCGATGGGAGGACGGCTATCGCAAGCGCTGGCAGCACGACAAGATCGTTCGCTCCACGCATGGGGCCAATTGCACGGGTTCGTGCTCATGGAAGATTTATGTGAAGGGCGGCATCGTCACCTGGGAGACGCAGCAAACGGACTACCCGCGCACCCGGCCTGATCTGCCAAATCATGAGCCACGCGGGTGCTCTCGCGGCGCCAGCTACAGCTGGTACCTCTATTCTGGAAACCGCGTGAAATATCCGCTTGTGCGCTCGCGCCTACTGAAGCTGTGGCGCGAGGCGCGCAGGGGCAGGAAGCCGGTCGCTGCGTGGGCTTCCATCGTGGAGGATCCGGATAAGCGCGCCGCCTACACGAAAAAGCGTGGGCTTGGCGGTTTCGTTCGCGCCAACTGGGACGAGATCACCGAGATCATCGCTGCAGCCAACGCCTATACGGCCAGGACCTATGGACCGGATCGAGTCATTGGGTTCTCGCCAATTCCGGCCATGTCGATGGTCAGCTACGCCGCCGGCTCGCGCTATCTTTCATTGCTGGGCGGCGTCTGCATGTCGTTCTACGACTGGTACTGCGACCTGCCTCCATCCTCGCCCCAGACATGGGGCGAGCAGACCGACGTGCCGGAATCGGCCGACTGGTACAATTCCGGTTTCCTGATCCTGTGGGGGTCGAACGTCCCGCAGACGCGGACGCCGGACGCCCATTTCTACACCGAGGTGCGCTACAAGGGCGCCAAGAGCGTCGTCATCTCGCCCGACTATTCGGAAGCCTCGAAGTTTGCCGATCTGTGGATCTCGGTGAAGCAGGGTACGGACGCGGCCCTTGCCATGGCCATGGGCCACGTGATCCTGCGCGAGTTCTACATCGAACGACAGGCGCAGTATTTCGAGGACTACGCGCGGCAGTACACCGACATGCCGATGCTGGTCCGGCTCGTCAAACAGGACGGGCGCCTGCTGCCCGACCGCCTGCTACGCGCCTCCGATTTTGCCGGCAGTCTCGGCGTGACCAATAACCCGGATTGGAAGACGGTCGCTTATGACGCGATCTCGGAGAGCGTTGTTGTTCCCCACGGCTCGGTCGGATTCCGTTGGGGTGAGAAAGGCAAATGGAACCTGGAGGAAAAGGAAGCGGAAGGGCGAGATACCGATCTGCAGCTCAGCTTCGCCGCCGACCATGACGCCCTCGTTGATGTCGCCTTCCCCTACTTCGGTAACCGCGAGCACGACCATTTCGCCGGCACGGATCACCCCAGCGTGCTCTCGCGCAAGGTGCCAGCCAAGCGCGTGCAGCTCAAGGACGGCGAAGCACTGGTGGCCTCCGTGTTCGATCTGCTAGTCGCCAACTATGGCGTGGATCGTGGTTTCGGCGGTGCGCACGTTGCCAAGTCGTACGACGAGAATGTGCCTTACACCCCGGCGTGGGCGGAGAAGATCAGCGGCGTGCCGCGCGATCAGATTATCCAGGTCGCCCGCGAGTTCGCCCGCAACGCCGAGAAGACGAAAGGGCGCTCGATGGTCATCATCGGCGCGGCCATGAACCATTGGTTCCACTGCGACATGAACTACCGCGGCGTCATCAACATGCTGGTTATGTGCGGCTGCGTCGGTCAGTCGGGCGGCGGCTGGTCGCACTATGTCGGCCAGGAGAAGCTGCGTCCGCAGTCGGGATGGCTGCCGCTCGCGTTTGGCCTCGATTGGTCGCGCCCGCCGCGCCAGCAGAACTCAACATCCTTCTTTTATGCCCACACGGATCAGTGGCGCTACGAAACGCTTGGCGTGAATGAGATCCTCTCTCCCACGGCGCCGGCCGGCGTGTGGAACGGTACGCTGATCGACTACAACGTGCGCGCCGAGCGAATGGGTTGGCTGCCATCGGCGCCGCAGCTGGAGAGCAATCCTCTGGACGTCGCAAAGCGCGCAGCCGCGTCCGGCAAGGACCCGAAAGACTACGTGGTCGAGGGGCTGGCAGCCGGCTCGCTCAAGCTCTCCTGCCACGATCCGGACAATCCCAGGAACTGGCCGCGCAACATGTTCGTGTGGCGCTCCAACCTGCTTGGCTCATCCGGCAAGGGGCATGAGTATTTCCTCAAGCACCTGCTCGGCACGACGCACGGGGTGATGGGCAAGCAGCTCGGCGAGACAGGCGCCCAGAAGCCGACGGAGGTGGTCTGGCATGACGAGGCGCCGGAAGGAAAGCTCGACCTGCTGGTTACCCTGGACTTCCGTATGTCGACGACGTGCGTCTACTCCGACATCGTTCTACCGACGGCAACCTGGTACGAGAAGAACGACCTCAACACCTCCGACATGCACCCCTTCATCCACCCGCTGACCGGTGCGGTTGATCCGTCCTGGGAAGCGCGCAGCGACTGGGAAATCTACAAGGCCATTGCCAAAAAATTCTCCGAGGTGGCGCCCGAGGTCCTGGGCGTTGAGAAGGATGTCGTGCTGACCCCGATCCTGCACGACACGCCGGCCGAAATCGCGCAGGCGCTGGACGTGAAGGACTGGAAGCGCGGCGAGTGTGCGCCAGTTGCCGGCAAGACCATGCCCACCATCACGGTGGTCGAACGCGACTACCCCAACCTCTACAAGCGGTTCACGGCGCTCGGACCGCTGATGTCGAAGCTCGGCAACGGCGGCAAGGGAATGTCCTGGAACACCGAGCACGAAATCGCCTTCCTGAAGCGCCTCAACGGCGAGGTGACCGAAGACGGGCCGAGCAAAGGGCTGCCGCGCATTGACAGCGATATTGATGCCGCCGAGGTCATCCTCACCCTGGCGCCCGAAACCAATGGCGAGGTTGCTGTCAAAGCCTGGGAGTCCCTGGGCAAGACCACCGGCCGCGACCATACCCACCTCGCTATTCCGAAAGAGGACGAAAAGATTCGCTTTCGTGACGTGGTTGCGCAGCCCCGCAAGATCATCTCTTCGCCGGTCTGGTCGGGTCTGGAGTCGGAGAAGGTCTGTTACAACGCCGGCTACACCAATGTGCACGAGCTGATTCCCTGGCGCACGCTGACCGGCCGCCAGCAGCTTTACCAGGATCATCTATGGATGCGCGCCTTTGGGGAGGCGCTCTGCACCTACCGCCCGCCGATCGATACCCGCTCGGTCAAGCCGGTCATCGACGCCCGGCCCAACGGCGAGGCCCAGATCGTGCTGAACTTCATTACGCCGCATCAGAAGTGGGGTATCCACTCAACCTACACCGACAATCTGTTGATGCTGACGCTGTCGCGCGGCGGACCAATCGTGTGGATCAGTGAACGTGACGCCGCCCGCGCCGGGATCGCCGATAACGACTGGATCGAAGCCTACAATTCCAACGGCGCGCTGGTGGCGCGCGCGGTTGTCTCGCAGCGTGTCAAGCAGGGGATGTGCCTGATGTATCACGCGCAGGAGAAGATCGTGAACGTGCCTGGCTCAGAGATGACGGGCCAGCGCGGCGGCATCCACAATTCGGTGACGCGCACCGTCATCAAGCCCACACACATGATCGGCGGCTACGCCCAGCAGTCCTACGGCTTCAACTACTACGGCACCATCGGCACCAACCGCGACGAGTTCGTGATCGTGCGCAAGATGGCCAAGGTCGACTGGCTCGACCAAGCGCTGCCGGATCACGCCGGCTC